>NZ_PYIB01000030.1:0-69603 GCF_009129705.1 Roseobacter sp. TSBP12 | reverse complement strand
AGATTTAAAGGCAACGCGACAACTGCGAAGCTCCGCGCAGCTGATCCGTTCCACCGCCATCGCGGCCGCCAGCGCCGTCGCGATCCTCGTGACCGTCGTGTTGCCCGCTGAATACAACATCGACCCGACCGGGATCGGTGGAGTCCTTGGACTGGCGGAAATGGGCGAGATCAAGACCCAGCTCGCGGAAGAGGCCGAGGCCGACAGGCTGATGGAGCTTGAGGCAGAGGAACAGTCGAGCCTGATGAACGATATTTTCGGGCTCTTCGTCGGCGCGGCACACGCGCAAGAAGTCGAAGTCTGGCGCGATGAGATAACCTTTACTCTAGCACCTGGTGACAGTGCCGAATGGAAGCTGGTGATGGAAGAAGGCCAGACGGTCGAATACCGGATTTTTGTCGAAGGCGGTCGCGTGAACTTCGATATGCATGGCCATGGCGGCGGTCAGTCGGTGACCTATGATAAGAGCCGCGGCTCCACTGGCGACGCAGGCGAGATCGTCGCCGCGTTCGACGGCGAACACGGCTGGTTCTGGCGCAACCGCGACAGCGAGCCCGCCACCGTGACCGTTCAGGTTCGCGGTGAATATGCCGAATTCAAAGACGCCAGTTGAACTCAGGGGCTACCACTGCCGAATCGTGTGGAGTTGGTGGCCCCTACTCATTTAGGCGGGCGGCCAGTTCTGCGCAAATCACAGCGATGAAGGTTTTGAGTTCTCGAAACAGAAGCGCGTTGTTGCGCAGACCAGATCTGGCCCAACGAGAGTAGCTTGTCAGTTGATACAAAGTGCAACCGTAGCAGGCGCTCTAAGCCTGAAAGGACCGCCGACTTGTTCACATAAATATTCCCTTGAACCTCTAGCTACTAGAAGTCTTATCTACTGAAAGTGAACACATGCCGTTCTTGCCATCAATCGCCGGCGGGAACCGAAAGGGTACGAAATGCTGACAAGACGACACTTCATCCAGACAACAACGGCGCTATTTTCGGTGACCGTTCCCGGCGTGGCTTTTGCCGACAGTTGGCCAACCGAGGCGCAGAAGGCTGCGTGGGACGCACAGGTGACGCCTCAGGATTATGTTGCCGAGACTTCCAACCCATGGGGATTGCACCCGCGGTTCCTACCGCAACGTGTAGTCGCGAACGACGGTCTCGTGCCGGGAGATATCCATGTCGATGCGGTCGCGCGATATCTCTACCACATTGAAGAGGGTGGGACCGCGATGCGCTACGGCGTGGCGATCGCGCGGGGGAACCTCTACGAGCCGGGTGTCTATACCATCAAGCGCAAGGTCAGGTGGCCGCACTGGCAACCGACACAGAGCATGATCAATCGCGACCCCGAACTTTATGCTGATATTGCCGATGGCATGGAACCCGGACCGGAAAACGCGCTTGGATCAAGGGCGCTGTATCTCTACGTCGGGGATCGCGATACCCTTCTGCGCATCCATGGCACTCCGAGCCCACGGAGTATCGGTGGCCGCGCAAGTTCGGGCTGCGTACGGATGGTCATGGCCCATATCAATGACCTTTACCCGAACGTCGAGACCGGCTCTACGGCCTATCTTTACTCGGCAGAGGACAGCGTCACTGCCCGCAGCTAAGCCAAGCAGCGGTCGGCAAACGTAGTTAAGTTTCGCGAGGGGTGCAGATACGATTGCCGTTCGCCGTTCGCAGCGGCAGCAGGGTCGTTTCAACGGGGCCGCTGTGTTCGTACCAGTAGCACCCGTCTTCCGGTACCAAGCGCGCGGTTGCAACATCCTGATCCGGGGCAGCCAATGCAATCACAGCTTCGGGAACGTTGCCCCGCTGGTCTGCCGCGTCGCCCGGCCCAGTCGGCTGGACTGCGCACCCGGCCGTAAGCGACAACGCCACTGCGACCATAATTTTTTGCTTCAGCATCATAACCCGCATCAAGCTTCCTTTCGTGACTGTTTTTCTTTGCAGCGGCTGTTCATGCTTAAAGGCGTGATAGAGCCGGTCACTGCATCCTCTAGCAATAAAGCAAACTGAAATACCACCGTATTTTGCTCTTGAAGCTCTAGCTACTGTAGGGGTTATGTCATGGTAAAGCACCCGAATCCAGAGGTCCATTCATGCCGTCCGACACCCATCGTCACGACCACGATCACGCCGAAGATGCCCAGACAAGCGGCGGCAGCTGCTGCGGGGGCGCCGGAACGTGCGGCGACATCGTTCCGACGACGCCCGCGCCATCGGGCGGGCGCAGTTTTCAGGTATCCGGCCTCGATTGTGCCGAGGAGGTAGCAATCCTGAACAAGGTGGTCGGTCCGAAGATCGGTGGAGCCGAGCATCTCGCGTTCGACGTGATCAATGGACGGATGACTATTCTCGACAGCGCCAGCAGTGTATCGGACGGCGAAATTGCAGAACTGGTGGCAAGCACCGGCATGACCGCCAAGCCCTGGGATGCCGAGAACGCGTCGGTCGACCAGGCGGCCCATCTTGCAAGACAGCGGCTGTTTACGGCGCTCAGTGGAGGCTTCTGGGCCGCGGGATTTCTGTGGCACATCATCGAGACCGGCATGGGCGGGGCGCTCGGCCTCTTCGCGGGTCACGGCGAAGCGCCGATGCCACTGGTCGAGGCAGGGCTGTTCGCGGTTGCGATCCTGTTCGGTGTCTGGCTCGTGGCACCCAAGGCATGGTCGTCCGCTCAGCGGCTGTCGCCCGACATGAACCTGCTCATGGTGGTCGCCGTGGCCGGTGCCATCGGGCTTGGCGAATTTTTCGAGGCGGCGACAGTCGCGTTCTTCTTCTCGCTCTCGCTCTACCTCGAAAGCTGGAGCGTCGGGCGTGCGAGGAATGCGGTTTCAGCTCTGCTCGACCTGGCGCCGCCGACGGCAAGAGTTCTTAATGATGACGGCTCAGAAGCGGACGTTCCGGCTTCTGCGGTTGCTATCAACGCACGTTTCGTCGTGCGCGGCGGAGACCGCATCCCATTGGATGGTGAGGTTGTCGATGGGGCAGGGGCCGTCGATCAGGCGCCAATCACCGGAGAGAGTGCGCTGGTCCCAAAGGAACGGGGCGACGAAGTCTATGCCGGTACGATCAACGGCGAAGGCACACTGACGGTGCGCGCCACGAAGGCCGCCTCGGATACCGTGTTGGCCAAGATCATCCGCATGGTCGGTGACGCCCATGCCCGCCGCGCGCCGGTGGAGCAGTGGGTGGCGAAGTTCGCCTGCATCTACACGCCTATCGTCATGGCGCTCGCCATCGCAATTGCCCTGCTGCCGCCGCTCATTTTCGGTGGAGCCTGGGATTATTGGTTCTACAATGCACTCGTGCTGCTGGTGATCGCCTGCCCATGCGCTCTGGTCATCTCGACTCCTGTCTCCATCGTCGCGGCGCTCACCGCTTCGGCGCGGGCGGGCGTACTCATCAAGGGTGGTGCCTATGTCGAGGCACCGGGTCGGACCACCGCGCTGGCCATGGACAAGACCGGCACAATCACAATGGGCGAGCCCGAAGTGGCGGCGGTGCATCCGCTGGGCGGGGCTTCGGCGCAAGATCTGATGACCCTCGCCGCTGGGCTGGAGGCACGTTCCTCGCATCCCTTGGCGCGCGCCATTCTTGCGCGGGCAGAAGCCGACGGCATCAAGGTATCCGCCGCGGAAGATACCCGAACCGTTCCGGGCAGGGGACTTGAAGGACGCACAGACGGCCGGTCGATCTGGCTGGGGTCGGACCGGTTTGCCGCGGAGAAGGGTTTCGGCGACGCCATTCCGAAGGATTTGCGCGACCGCATCGAAGGGGCTGGCAGCACCCTTGTTGCCGTGGGCGACGACACCGGTGTCACCGGCATCTTGGAATTGCGCGACCGTATCCGCCCGGATGCCAAAGGCATCGTGGCGCAGCTCCACGCGCAGGGTGTGAAGACCATCGTCATGCTGACCGGTGATAACGAGCGGACAGCGCACGCTGTTGCAGCCGAGGTCGGCATCGACGAGGTCCGTGCCGAGCTTCTGCCCGAAGACAAGGTGACTGCCATCGAAGAACTGGTCGAAACGCATGACATGGTGGCCATGATCGGCGACGGGGTCAACGACGCCCCGGCCATGGCGCGCGCGCATTACGCCATCGCAATGGGTGCCGTTGGTTCGGACGCGGCAATCGAGACGGCGGATATAGCCTGATGACCGACGATCTCGGCAAGGTGCCTTGGCTGATCGGTCATTCGCGCCGGACAATGTCGATCATTCATCAGAACATCGGTATTTCCTTGGCGACCAAGGGCGTTTTCGTTGTCGCTACCGCGTTCGGACTGGCATCGATGTGGGGCGCGATTGCAGCCGACGTAGGAGTGTCATTGCTGGTGGTGGCCAATGCCCTGCGCCTGCTGAACAGCCAAGAGGCCAAGGCGCCGCCGTCCGGCGGTGAGCAGGTTGGCCCACAGATGGCAAAGGCCGCGCTTGCCCACGGACATTGATCACGCAGCATTTGCAAGGTAACGTGATGTCCATATCAGACCTCACCAAAGAGGCATCGAGCAGTGAAGACCATCCGATTTCCCCGCCGCGCCGTCCTGTTGGGCGGGTTGGTAGCGTTTCTGTCCGGGTGTGCCAGCAAGTTCCGCAGCTATGACGGACCCGAAGTCACCCGTGTTCGGCTTTAAAAGGGACAGCGCTTGCTTGTTCTCGACGGAGCCGATCGCGTCTTGCAAACCTATCCGGTCGGGCTGGGTTTCGCTCCTGAGGGTCACAAACAATTCGAAGGGGATGGCCGGACTCCGGAAGGAGTTTACACAATCGACAGGCGAAACCCCAACAGCACCTACCATCTTTCGATTGGCATCTCTTATCCGAACGAGGCCGACATCGCCTTTGCCGAAGCGCAGGGCCTTTCCCCCGGCGGCGACATCTTCATCCATGGTGGCCCACGCCCCGGCATCGACCCGACAAATGTCCGCGACTGGACAGCTGGCTGCATCGCGGTCACGGATCGGGAGATCGAGGACATCTATGCAATGGTGAAGGACGGGACACCTATCCACATCTTTGCATGACGGTCTTTCTCATGCGGCGGTAGTGAGCCGTCGCATTGGCGCCATTGCCCAGCTCCACGAAGCCAAGATGAGCGCCAACAGCATCCAGTCCCCGAAGCTCGCGTAGAGTGTCGGCGGTCGCGCGGAGGGCAGGCTAGCGTCGATGATGCCCGTTTCGCCGGTATCGAGCCGCGCAACGATCTCTCCGCTCGCGTCGATGACCGCAGAGATGCCCGTATTCGCGGCTCGGATGACTGGAAGGCCTTCCTCTACGGCGCGCATACGTGCGGAAGCCAGATGCTGCTCGGGTCCGATGCTGGTGCCAAACCAGGCATCGTTTGTCGCGTTGAAAATCCAGTCCGGCCGGAACAGGTCGTCGACCACATGCCCTGGGAAGATGATCTCATAGCAGATCGCCACGGCGACCAGCGGCACACCCGGAAGCGCAAGCGTTCTCGGGCCCGGTCCGGGCGTAAAATCGCCCAGACCCGCCGTGAGCCGCTCGATGGGCAACCAGCCGCGGAATGGCACATATTCGCCGAAGGGCACGAGATGGTGTTTCGCGTATCCGGTCAGGATCTCGCCGGTCTCGTCAAATGCCTGGACCGTGTTGAAATATCGGGTGCCATCCTCGCTCGGTACACGGTCCGGCACACCGGTAAGCAGCACTCTGCCGTCTGGTAGCGCTGCGGCAATGCGGGCCCGTGCCTCCGTATCCTCATCGAGGAAACCCGGAAAGGCGGTTTCCGGCCAGAGAAGAACGTCGAAATCGCCGCGCCGGGTTGAAAGCTCAAGATAACGCGCGAAGGTTGCCTCGCGGTTCTCGGGCGCCCATTTCTCCTCTTGGGGAACGTTGCCCTGGACGATGCGCAGCTCCACACCGGGTGGCTGTTCTGTATCCGACTGGAGGCGAAGTGTGCCGACGGCCCACATCGTCGCGATGCCGGCCAGCGCCATGAGCGAGATGGTCAGTCGTTGCCGCCCGGACGCCATGACAGCCGCGACGGGAAGTGCCGCGACGAACACGGTGAGAAAGCTTAGTCCATAGCTTCCGACCCAGGCGGCGGGCTGGCGCAACGCGGCGTAATCGACCAGAGCGTAGCTGGCGAGGATCCACGGAAAACCTGTCAGAACGTGACCTCGCAACCACTCGGCCACGGTCCAGAAGGTCGCGAACAGGAGGCAGGCCAGGAGATTGCCCAGGGCTCCGCGCCGCGCGATTTCGGCGAAGAGCACAGCGGCAATGGCTGGGAAAATCGCGAGACCTGCGGACAATCCCGCGACGGCCGGGATCGCCATCGCCCCAAACCGCTCGGCCTCGACGTAGAAACTCTCCGCGATCCATGAAATCCCGAAACCGAACTGGCCGAGTCCGAACGCCCAGCCGACGAGAAAAGCACGCCCGAAGGAGAGACCGCGAAGACCGACAAACAACGCGGAATAGGCAACGGGAACGAGTAGGAGAATCGAGAAAGGCGGGAAAGTCAGAACGGTCAGCGCCCCGGCGACGAAACCAAGCGTCACCCGCGAAAGAAAACGGTGGCGCAGAGCGATGCGGTTCAGAATTTCCGGCTTCACGACTTGATCGAACGCCGCGCGCTGATCCATGGCGCGGCGAGCAAGAGCCCCACGCCACTGACGACAAATACATCGGCCAAGTTGAAGGCAGGCCAATGTGTTGTGCCAATGTAGAAATCGAGAAAGTCTGTTACAGCCCGATACCGCACACGATCGATGACATTGCCCAGGCTCCGCCAATGATCGCGCCATAGGCAAGTGTTTCGACCGCATTTTCGGCGCGAAACAGCATAACCCCTAGCCAAACACAGATGGCAAGAGCGAGAGCGATGAGGCTCCACCACGCGCGCCGCCCAACATCCCGAAAGTCACGCCGTCATTACGATAAAAGACGAGGTTGAATCCCGGAAACACAGGAATCCCGGCGCTTAAAGTGACGGCATTCGCAACGACAATGGCTTTGGTGATCTGATCGATCGCGAACGCAGCAAGTGCTGCGAAGACGCCGATCATCGGAGATACCTTGTTTAGTGACATTGCCTCATCCCAACCAGACATCAAGGAACAGCATTAGAACGAGCCCGACTGCGAGACCGAGCGTCGCCCTGTTCTGATGGCCGCTGCGATGGGTTTCGGGGATGATTTCGTGGCTGATAACGTAGAGCATTGCGCCCGCGGCAAAGGCCAGACCCCATGGAAGCAGCGGTTCCGACAGTGTGATGATCCCGGCCCCGAGCAGGCCGCCAATCGGCTCGACCATGCCCGTCAGCGCCGCGATGCCCCAGGCGCGCAGCTTCGGATATCCCTCGCCCAGCAGAGATACAGCGACGGCCAATCCTTCGGGCGCATTCTGAAGCCCGATTCCGACAGCAAGAGGCAGACCGCCCTCCATACCTCCGGATCCGAAGCCGACCCCAACCGCAAGGCCTTCGGGGAAGTTGTGGATCGTGATTGCGATGATGAACAGCCAGACCCGCCGCAAAGACGCCGCTTCGGGCCCTTCGCGTCCTGTCTTGAAGTGCTCGTGCGGCAGCTTTTCGTTCATCAGGGCGACAGCCCCCATTCCCAGAAGGATCGAGACGCACACGATGGCCGCAGGCATCGCGCCGTTCTCGAACATTGGCTCTGCCGCATTCAATGCCGGGATGATCAGCGAAAAGAACGAGGCTGACAGCATGACACCGGCGGCGAAGCCGAGCGACAGATCGCGCGTGGCCCGGGACGGGATGCGCCCAAACAGCACGGGAACTGCTCCGACTGCCGTGAGCGAACCGGCGGCGAGACTTCCGAGAAAGCCAAGCATTATCGGAGACAGATTTTCCATGGGCGGGCCAGATTATCCTTCGGCGTAGCTCGAAAAGACTTCCGTCGACCCGTCCTTGCGGATGAGGAAGACATCATAGGCCTCGCGGTCGTCTTCTGGCCCCATGCCGGGCGAGCCATAGGGCATCCCCGGAACAGCGAGGCCGACGGCGTCCGGGCGCTCCTCGAGAAGGCGGCGGATGTCAGCGGCCGGTACATGGCCCTCGATCACGTAGCCGTCAATGAGCGCGGTGTGGCAGGAGACCATGCGCTGCGGCACGCCGTTGTCTAGCTTGAAGCGCACGAGAAGCCCGCCGAACATGTCCTGGCCGGTCGGCACAAACCCGTTCTCTTCGAGATGGTTCATCCAAGACAGGCAACAGCCGCAACCGTTCGTCTTGCGGACCTCGATCGCCGTTGCCTCTGCGAGAACCTGGGCCGCTGGTAACAGGGCGAGGGTGATTGCCAGAGCTTGGGTCATGCGTTTCATGGGTCAGAGCCTTTCGGTTGTCGTTTCGGCAATCTCGCTGCCGAGGTTTTCATTCAGAAGCGCGCGCGCCTCGGCCAGACGCGAGAGCGCGGCGGTATCATCCGCTTCGCTCTCGGCTGCTTCGGCGAGCCGGTCGTCAGTGAGGGGGTCAGTCGGGCGCCCATCCACGAGGACTTCGTAGTGCAGGTTCGGACCTGTCGCCGTGCCAGTCGCGCCGACGCGGCCGATCACATCTCCCGCCGCAACGCGTTGGCCTTGTGCCAGGTCTTCCGGCACGGCGCTCAGATGCGCGTAGCGCGTCATGGTGTCGGAGCCGTGCGAGATTTCGACCACACGGCCATAGCCACCGCGCCAGCCAATGAAACTAACCCGCCCCGGTGCCGTCGATTGAACCGGTGTCCCACGTGCCGCTGCAAAATCGACGCCGGTGTGCATCCGGACGTTGCCAAAGACCGGATGCGTGCGGCGCCCGAACACCGAGCTGAGGCGCGCACCCTCGACCGGCTGTGCGAAGACGCGCAGCACCTCGCCATCGACGTAGATCGTCGCCTGACCGCTGCCGTCGTCAGGCCATACGATCTCGTAGAGCGAACCGCCGATGTCCAGTGCGGCGAAGGCGAGTTCGGGCTGTCCGATCCTGTCCTCGCCGACCCGCGCCTCACGCCAGAGAAGCCTTAGTGTTTCGCCGCCGGCCATCTCGCGGCGGAAATCCACGGTCCCACCCAGCATCTGCGCAAGGTCCACGGAAAAACGGGCGGGTATGCCGGCTTCGTCGAGTGCCGCGAAGATCGAGCTGTCGATCACGGCTTCGCCGGCAAGGGTTACGATCTCCGGATCCGGAGCCACGACCTGTGTGGACAACTGCTCGCCGAAAACCACCTCGATCCGAACCCCGTCCTCGACGGCGACTGAGACGGTGCGGGGGCTGCCGTCCATGGTCGAAGCAACAGTGACCGAGTGCCCCGGCCGCAGCCGTCGCAGATCGTATTCCGCGCCAAGCGCGAGGGCAACTTCGGCTCTGTCAGGTGCCGCAAGACCGGCCTCTGACAGCAAGAAATCGAGCGTTTCGCCCGGAGCAATGTCGCGCGACCACGTCGACAGGGGTGGCTCGATCGCTTGCACCGGCCTGTCGGCAAACGCGGCCTGCAGAAGGGGCAGCGGGCTGAGGTCGGGTGCATCGTCTGCCCATGCCGCCGCGGGCAGCGTCACGGGGATGTCAACGTTCTGGGGGGCTTCAGGACCTTGGGGCATCCAGCTACCTGCCTGGGCAAGTTCCGGCGGCACGGGTTCTTTCGACATGGAATCAGAGATGGCGATAGCCGCTCCCGAAACCGTCCCCGCAATTGCGACACAAGCCGCCAAAGTTCTGAGCCTCATGTCGCCCCCTCCATTTCTTCTTCCAGCGCGCGGCGGATCTTCGGCACCGCGAATTCTTTGGGCTCGTGATAGTCGATCATGGTGACGAATCGCCCAGAGGCTGCGAACAGGAAGACGCTCGCGGTGTGGTTCATCGTGTAATCGCCGCTCTCCGCCGGTACTCGCTCGTAGGTGGCGCGGAAGCCGTCCGCGACGCGCGCTATCTGCTCTTCCGGTCCCGTCCAGCCGCGGATCGCCGGATGGAAGTAGCCGACATATTCGGCCATCGTTTCTACAGTGTCGCGCTCGGGATCGACCGTGATGAAAACCACGTTCATCTCGTCGGCCTCGTCTCCCAGATCGTCGAGCCATCCCGAAATGTCAGAAAGCGTGGTCGGGCAGACATCGGGACAGTAGGTGAAGCCGAAGAACGCCATCGTCGGGCGACCGATCAGGGTTTCCGGCCCGACCGCGTTGCCCTCATGATCCGTCAGACGGAAGTCCATCTCGGTAAGGGTCACAGGCCGCTGCCCGACAGGTGCGGGTGCACCGGGTCCGTCGACCCGCCACCAACCGACGAAGAGCATCAGGCGACCGCCCCGACACCAGCCGCGCCGTACCCCAGGATCGCCCGTCGCTGCATCAGTCCTCTGGCCCCCGCGCGGCGATGCCGAGGATCGGAACCTCGACCGTCACTTCGCCTCCGTCGTCGAAAAGCAGTGTCAGCGGAAAAGTGTCCCCTTCCGTCATTGGTTCTTGCAGCCGCATCAGCATTGCGTGCAGGCCCCCCGGTTCGAGCGCGATGCTCTCGCCCGGGGCGATCGCGATCTCCCCCGCCGGGCTCATGGAACTCACACCTTCGGCATTTGTCTTCGTCTCGTGAATTTCGGGCATCATCGCGAGCGGTGTTGTAAGGCCGATCAGCGTCACCGGCTCGTCGCCAGTGTTGCGGATCGTCATGTAAGCGGCCCCGGGACGGTTCATCCCGATGGAGGCGCGGGACCACGCGTTCTCGACGACAACATCCTCGGGTCCGGCCAGCGCGGGCACTGAGAGCCCTCCTAGGGTCAAAAGCGCGGCCAGTGTGCCAGTCAAAATATACTTTTTCATCGTTCTGATCCTGCCCTTTCCATTCAGCTTTGCGCGGCAGCGACTTCGGCGGCCACCAGACGACGCAACTCTGCCTCCCCGAATGGATCGAGCGGCTTGCCGTTCACAAAGAATGTGGGCGTCTGGCGAATTCCCACGGCCTCGACGTCAGCACGATCTTGGTTAAGGATCGCCACGACACCGGGTGCCAGCATTTGCGTGCGGGCGGCCTCGGCATCGAGCCCGGCCGTGGCGGCGATCTGAAGGATCAGGCCGGGCTCCGGGGCACCGTGCGACGCCCATCTCGGCTGTTCCCGCAGAACGGCCTCGAGCACCGGCATGTAAACGTCCTGCATGCGCGCCGCCTCGAGCACGCGGATGGCTTCCTCGGATGCCGCGCCGTGGAAGGGCGTGTAGCGGATCACGACGCGGACAGCTTCCCCATGCTCGGCCATGATGTCCTTCACGATGGGATGAAAGGCGCGACAGGCCTCGCAGGCCGGATCGAAGAATTCGACGATCGTGACGGGCGCATCCGCAGGCCCGAGGATGGGCGAGTAGGGGCGGATCATCGCCTCCGCAAGTTCCGGAGCAACGGGCTCCGCTTCGGCCACTGGGCCGGGGCGGATTGCAAACCAGGTGGCTCCGCCGAAACCGGCGGCGCCGAGGGCAAGAACGGACAGGATCAGGCCGCGTCGATTCATGTTCGTGTGTCCTTCAATGAAAGGGCCGACAGCGCCCCGATCAGCGCGAAGGCTGCGAGCGCCATCAGCGGGATAGGGACGCCGAAGACCAGTTGGTTGTCATCGGTGCAAGAGGGGCCGGTGGCCGTGCAGGGCTGGACGCGTTCGGCAACAAGACCGACGTACAGCCCCATGTGCCACAGGGCGATTGCGCCGCCGCCAAGCGCCAATGCGATGCCGTAGCGCCCCACGCGGCCGTCCCGCCACCAAAGGCCGAGCCCGAGGACAATGGCCAAGGGGAACATGAAGGCGCGCTGGAACCAGCACAGCACACAGGGCGTCTGCCCCAGCACCTCGCCGATGAAAAGCACGGCAAGCGAGGCGACGAGCGCGATGATCCACGCCAGCCCGAGGGCTGTTTCTCCGGACATACGGATCATGTCGGTCAGATCCTCTCTTCCAGATCGGCGAGGATCTCTTCGGCGGAGGTGCCGTAGGGCCACGAGTCGGCGAAGCCGCGTCGGGATCGAAGAGGAACAGATGCGACGTGTGGCCCATCGTGTAACCATCCGGCGCCGCAGCCTCTTCGACGCGTTCGAAGAAGATCGGAAAGGTCTCGGATGTGGCGGCGATCTGTTCCGGCGTGCCGGTCAGCCCGATGATGCCCGCATCGAACAGCGGGACGTATTCGGCGAGTGCTGCGGGCGTGTCTCGTTCAGGGTCGATTGTTATGAAAATCGGCTGGACCTTGGCGGCATCGTCGCCCAGACCGTCCATCACCGCCGCGACCTCGGATAGGGTCGTCGGGCAGACGTCGGGGCAGTTGGTAAAGCCGAAAAAAACCAGCATCCAGCGCCCCGCAAAGTCCTCCTCGGTTCGAACCATACCCTGGTGGTCCGTCAGTTCGAACTCAGCGAAAAAAGGCGGTTCGGCGACGGTTCGGGCGCTATCGGCACGATAATCGGACCATAGCAAAAGCCATACGAAGGCAAGCGCTGCCACGCCTGCCAAAACCCAAAGAAACTTCTGTGCCGATGTAAGGGACAATCCTGTTCGCCTGATTTTGATTCTTATTGCCTGTGCGGATACATCCTCTAGCTGCTAGAGGTTCAAGCACGAAATCATGGTATAGCTTGAACTCACGCGTCTGTGAATCCGACACTTGTTTATTCCGACGGCAAAACCTACACAAACTGTATCTTTTTCATGGAGGCGAAAATGCTCACGATCGGTACTCTGTCAAAGAAGACTGGCACAAAAGTGCAGACCATCCGGTACTACGAACAGATCGGACTCATGCCCGAACCTGGCAGGACCGAAGGCGGACAGAGGCGCTACGACAATGCACAGCTTGATCGACTGTCCTTCATCCGCCACTCGCGGCAACTCGGCTTCTCGCTCGATGCGATCCGCGAGCTGCTCGACCTCAGCGACCATCCCAATCGGCCCTGTGATGAAGCTGATGCCATCGCGCGTCGCCAGCTCAAACAGGTGGAGCAGCGCATGGCCCGCCTGAAGGCGCTGCGCACGGAACTGAAACGCATGGTTCACGAATGCAGCGGCGGGCGGACGGGAGATTGCAAGGTGCTTGAGGTGTTGCGGGACCATTCGGAATGCTTGACCGAACACGAGGAAATCGGGGCCTGAAGGAATTCAGCCAACATTCCGGCTGGAACGCAGATCAGCCGCAGAAGTTAATGTGTCGTACAACACAAGCTGGAACCACAAAATGGCCGCTAGACAAGATTCAATGGAGAGACGGACGCTTTGGATCGTTCTGGCGCTCAATATCGGTTTGGCCGTGGCCTTTTTCGCAACAGGCGCCTTCGGCGACTCAAGTGCCCTGATCGCCAACGGGCTCGATAACCTCTCCGACAGCTTCGTCTACGCGATCAGCCTTTTCGCTTTGTCCCGATCCGCCAAATGGAAACGCGGGGCGGCGAACGTTTCCGGCGGGCTGCTGATCCTGTTCGCTGCAGGCATCCTCTACGATGCGTGGCGCCGCTACATCGGTGGGTCAGATCCGCTCGAGACGATCATGATTGCAATGGCCCTGATCGCGGCGGCTATCAACGCAGTCTGCGTTTGGCTGCTCGCTAAGCTCAAAAATCCAAACGTCAATATCCGCGCGGCCAACACCTTCAGTTACAACGATTTCGCCGCGAACCTCGGGATCGTCGTGGCCGGTGGCCTCGTCGCTTGGCTAGGAACCAACTGGCCGGATCTTGTCGTCGGTGTGATCGTCGCCGGGATCGCGGCCTGGGGCGGTATCGACATCCTGCGCGACGCACACGGCGAACACCACAAAGCGGTTCACACGGACAAATAGTTGCGGGAGATTCATTCTGAAAGAAAGGATTGAAGCTATAGTGACTATAGCAATTAGTCTTGTTCCAAGACGATTCGAGGAGCGACCCGTTGCAGATGACCGACCCCCTACTTGTACCCACCAAACTACTGGATTTTGATGCCGCGCCTCTTGCGCGTCTAATTGAGAACCGCAGCTGGCGCGGCTTATCCGAATACGATCGGATCGGAGCTGCCTATGATTTCGTTCGGAATGAAATCGCGTTCGGATACAATCGAGCTGACGACATCCCCGCATCCGAAGTGCTTTCCGACGGCTATGGGCAGTGCAATACCAAAGGCACGCTCTTGATGGCGCTGCTGCGTGGTGTCGGCATTCGTTGCCGGTTGCATGGGTTTACGATCCACAAAGGCTTGCAGCGCGGTGTTGTCCCTGAGCTGGTGTATCCGCTTGCTCCGCAGGAAATTCTCCACTCATGGGTCGAGATCGAATTTCAAGGTGCCTGGATCAACCTTGAAGGCTTCATCCTGGATGACGCTTTCCTCGATGTCCTGCAAACGTCATTCTCGGACACAGAAAGTCTCTGCGGTTATGGCGCGGGCACGGATTGCCTTGGCGCGCCTCCCGTCGCCTGGAACGGAGAAGATACCTACATTCAGAGAACCGGCATTGTGCAAGATTTTGGCGTGTACGATACGCCGGACGCCTTCTATTTGTCCCATGAGCAATCCTTTGGGTGGCTGCGTGGTACCCTTTACCGTCATATCACCCGCCACTGGATGAATGCGCGCGTACGTGGTTTCCGCAGCGGCCGCCTCAAGACTGACCGACGCGCGACACACGCGCATGAGGAGCCTGCCAATGCCGCATGATCATGGGCACGCGCATATCGAACCGGATTCTGGCGATCGGCGGGTTGCCATCGCGATCTGGGCGAACGGGCTTCTTACCGTTGCGCAGATCGTCGGGGGCATATTCTCGGGTAGTTTGGCACTGATCGCCGATGCGCTGCACAACTTTTCCGATATGGCCTCGCTTGTCATTGCCTTTGCCGCACGCAAGATCGCGCGCCGCCCGGCCGATGAGCGCATGACCTTCGGCTATGGCCGGGTCGAAATCGTCGCGGCCCTGATCAACTACACCACCCTCATCGTGATCGGCTTCTATCTGATCTACGAAGGTGGCATGCGCATGATTGATCCACCCGAAGTCATGGGGTGGACCGTCGTCATTCTCGGTGGAATCGCGCTTGTGGTCGACACGCTGACCGCAATGCTGACCTATTCGATGCAGAAGGGGAGCGTGAACATCCGTGCGCTTTTTCTCCACAACCTTTCGGATGCGCTTGCTTCGGTCGCGGTTATCGTCGCTGGGTCGCTGATCATCCTTTACGACATGCTTTGGGTCGATCCTGCCATCACCATCGGCATCGCGATCTACATCCTGTATCTGTCTTTCACTGAAATAGGCGGCCCAATCCGAACCCTGATGCTCGGGAGCCCGCCGGACATCGACAACGAGGCCGTCGTCGAAGCGATGCGGAAAGTCGAAGGCGTCGCCGACGTCCACCACGTCCATCTCTGGCAAATGCAAGAGCACGAGGCTGCGCTCGACTGTCATGTCGTCGTGGCAGCCGAAGGATGGTCGAAGATCGAAGAGATCAAGAGCGCGATCAAGGAGCGGCTGAAGAAAGAATTCGGCATCAGCCATTCCAGCCTCGAATTCGAGCACGAGGATCGCGCTCATCAGAACGCCGATCTCTACGGTCACGGCAACGCAAGTGAAAAGGAGAAGACCAATGTTCAAGGAAACGCTGACCGAGCGTGATGATGTCATCGGGCTCGTCTGCGAAGGCAAGTTGACGGAGACAGAATTCAAGCAAATGCACGCGCTGCTTCATGAGCGTCTTGGAACAACCGATAATCCGGGTCTGGTTCTCGACCTTACAAGTTTCGAGGGCTACGAAGAGCCTTCGGCGATGCTGGAAGATCTGAAGGTCGACACCGCCCACGTGAACGATTTCGGTCGCATAGCGGTTGTCGGAGAACGCAGATGGATGGAATGGGGCGCACGGGTGGTCAACCTACTGACGGGCTCCGAGATGCAGTGGTTCGAATCAAGCGATACCGAGTCCGCAATTGCGTGGGCGCGTGACGGGTAGCCAGCGATTCTGCAAGAAAAGGATTCTGGCCTGGAAATTGACATCACATCAGATGCTTCACGATTAATGGAGGATCGGAACGATCTAAATGTAGTCAGCAACATTTGTCTGCTCGGATGAAACAATCCGATGAAGTTTGATGTCGACTTTAGGCTGCAAAATAAGTCCCTACGCGCTGAATTCTTCGAAATTTAACATAAACTTCATTATCTGCCGATTTTCTGTACGCGGGGGCAGAGCCTTCCCGGATCCAAAGCTTGGCAGGTGAATCTACCTGGATATCTCCCCTGCCAGCACCGCTCGTCCGTGCACCGCCAACGTCGCTGAAAACCTCTGGCACCCAAACTCGTGGATCACATCGAGTACACGCGCTTCGTAGGCAGTGTGTCCGATCAAGCGACACAAGTCGGACGCGTGGAACTGGCGGTTCGAAGTTGGTGCGGCTTGCATCTGTCTCAGCAATTCGCGCTCTTTGGGGTCCGTTATTGGTCTCGCGGGCGGCTTGACCGCGGGACGAGTTGGAGTTCCCGACGAATTTCGCCATCGGCGCATGAAGCCAAGCAGGAAGCCGGCCGGCACCCTGCCATTGCCTCTGGACCGGTTGAAGGCGAGGAAGCGATCCCAGATGACCTGGGTGTCGATGTTCCAGCAGGGCAACGTGGCCTTCGCCGCTTTGATGAGCTCTGCCCAACTGGTCTGGAAAACGCTCGAACTCGCGGTGATATCGATCAGCCCTGAGAAGAGAGTTTTGTTATTACTATCTCTAGATAGTGATGTGTCGCCTTCACCTGACACGAGATCATGGGTTTCACTCTCCTCGTCGAAAGCGGAAAACCGAAAGATCCAGGGCGCGAACTTGCCATTCGGCTTCGCCCGCTCGAGCTGCAACTCCGAAGCCTCAAGTTCGTTCAGAAGAACCGCAAGATACTGCCGTGAGACACCCATCTTCTCTGCCAGGGCCGAGAGGGTGAAGGCTGCCGTTCCCCGCGACAAACCGTTGTAGCCATCCTTCCAGGCGATGGCGTCGAGGATGAGGGTGGCAAGCTTGTGCGCTGCAACAGAGAGATTTGTCTGCGTAATCCGCCGCAGGATCAAGCCGGTCGTAGGTTCCATGGTCGAGGTCTCCTTGGAGATCCGACGCCATGTCGTGAGACAACAACATTCTTGCCAGCAAAACAACTTTGCTGGTTGCAGGTGTTTTAGCGGTGCGCTAGGAAACTCTTGTTCACGGAGTTTTCTAGCACGGCGTCAGGCTTCACGGTCTGGCGTCGTCTCCTTTTTGGGGGTTTTGCACAGCCTTCCGTGCAGGGTTGTGAGGACGCGCGCAGCAGAACCGCGCGCAGATTTTGTCAGTAGCGAACCTCTTCAGAGCCATAGTTCCCGGCGTGATCGCGCCAGTCGACGAAGACGGAACGGTAGAAGTAGCTGCCGCATCCGTTCGGGATGCTCAGTCCGGATGCGGTCGGCACTTGGCCCACGTTGGACCTTGTCCATCGGTAATCGCCCTGCACGCCGTAGGACCCCAATCGTGTCGAGTCGCTGCGATTGCAGTCGCCATCTCGGTTTTCATGCTGGCGGTACTGGATGTGATAAACGCGAATGCTACGCACGAAATCAAAGGCGTCGCCTGAGATGTCGATGTCGGCTTGCTCATCTGCTTGGACGCGAACAAGGGGGATCGGAGACGATTCCTGCGGTTCGGGCGGATCGCGGAACGTGATGTCATAAAGGCGTTCCATAGGCGACATCGGACTGGGATCGTTGAACGACACACCCATCGGACACCGCCAGATTTGTAAGGGCGGCTCGATCGGCCATGGCGTGATCCGCCGAATGAAGACCGCTCTGGCATGCGCGCAGGGCGCAGAGTCAGGCCAACCGCCCGCAAGGCAGAGGAGGATCGCACAATCCACCTGATAGGCCTGAGCCGGAGCTGACGAGGCCATTAGTCCGGATATGCTTATTGCCGTGGCTGTTGCCACGCCGTGGATCACGTGCTTCATGATGCCGACTCCATCTATAATGGTGCAGCGATACGAAACAACATTAATGATAGCAAGGAGATTTGATTGATGGTTGCTTGCGACTGTTCGCTTGTGTCGCTTGACCGCTTCCAAGATCTGACGCCGGTTCTGGCTGCTTCTGCGTCTTGAAAGTGGCCAAAATTGCGGACCCCTTTCATGTTAGCTGCTAAACAAACGTCTGTTACAAAGGGGAAATTGGGTGTTCCAATGTGGCCGCGAAAGTGGTCACGGAAGGACAGATCGAATGAGCCCTCCAAACCGCGTGGCGCAGCGCTCCTGGCCTCGGGAAGGGCTGTATCGGGAAACTGCCCGGCCCGGCTCTCCGCATGGAATCCGGGAGCAGAAGGGCGGGAGCAGCCAGCGAGCCGATTTGGGGCCCAAGTTGGGATCGAGCATGAGCTTGAATATCTATGTCAGTATCTGATACGATTGAGCATGGATAGGAGAGTCTGATGCCAAACGTCCACCTGACCGAACCGATGCAGAAATATGTGCAGGCGCAGATCGAGTCCGGCGCCTACGCCAATCTGAGCGAAGTCGTGCGCGCCGGCGTAAGGATGCTGATGGAGAAGGATGGCGCCCGGCAGTTCTATGCCCTCAAGGCCGACCTAGAGGAAGCAGCCTCCCTGGCCGAAAATGGGGATTTCGCCGAGTTCGATGCTCATGCCTTCGAACCGGATGCATTTGATCGCTGACCCATATGATTATTCGACTTTCCGGTCGGGCCAGGGCCGACCTTGAAGAGATCCGTGCCTACACCGTCGAAACTTGGGGTAGGGACCAATGGCTCGTCTATTACCGCCAGTTGGTCAACGCCTTCGAGCAGATCACCGGGGATCCCGACCGGGGTCGGGACAGGAGTCTCTTCGTTCCGGGGTTGCGGTCCGTCAACTGCCAACGTCACGTGATCTTCTACAAGCGGCTAGATGCGGCGGATGGGGCGGCAGTCATCCTGCGCATCGTGCATCAGCGCCGCAACATGCCCGCGCTCGTCTACTACGAGGATCTCGACGGCGGTTAAGCCCTTGCGTTTCCTCATTTCAATGGCTCGACCAGTCTTCCATAGTCTTCACTGACCTCGTGAAACGCGCGTTGGCGCCCGCCATCGAGGCAACGAAAGTAGTCCTACACATCGGCAAAGTGGGTCTCAAAATCGCTCAAACCCGACCAATTTGAATGTTGGAAGCGCTAAGAATTACTGCTTCGATACCTGGTCATCACGCGAGCACTCAATGCCCATTGTGATCATGTTGATGTGGCTCGGTTTTTGTGCGCTGAAGAAACCAATGCTCAAAGATCAATACACAAGCCATGATCGCGAATGCGACCACTACAATCATTGGATCGCTCTGCCACTTTAGTGAAGCGAATACGGCAAGCACGATCGCGTCGAGACCGATTGCAGTCAACATGATCCATCCATGCGCAGAAAGCTCGGCCCTAAGGTTTCGGTACACTCCCCAGTGAATAACCATATCCATTACAAGGTAAAAGAAGGCCCCCATCGACGCTATTCGGCTAACGTCGAAGAGAATGGTCAGCAGGCTCGCAATCACTACTGTGTAGATCAGTGTATGGTCGCGGACTCCGCCTGACATCCCAAAATGACTGTGCGGGATCAATTTCATCTCTGTCAGCATTGCCAACATACGAGATACCGCAAAGATGCTGGCAATCACGCCTGATGCAGTTGCGATCAAAGCGAGCGCGACGGTCAGATAGAAGCCCGTTTCCCCAAGGGACGGTGCTGCCGCTTCCGCGAGCGCATAGTCTTTTGCTTCGACGATCTTGCCAAGCGGCAAGCTGCTTCCCACCGCAAATGCTACCAAGAGATACACCACTACGCAGACCGCCAATGAAATGATGATCGCGCGTCCGATGTTGCGGTGTGGGTCCACTATCTCGGCGCCGCTGTTGGTGATTGTCGTGAACCCTTTGAATGCCAGAATTGCCAACGCTGTGGCACCAACAAATCCGCTGAGACCCTGTGAAGCTGTTCCATCTCCTGTTGTGCCAAAAGTAAACCCGCCGGCCCAAAGCGCAGAGATCCCAAACAGAGTGATACCGCCAACCTTCAGTACCGCGAGCAACTGGGAAATCCAGCCTACAGAGCGGTTGCCCGAGATGTTGACGACATAGGCTGCGATAATGAGAGCAACGCCTATTGCCGGAACCAGTAAGCCATCTGGTGCAATGCCCAGTCCACGGAGCAAATAGTTTGCGAAGGTCCGTGCGACTAGGCTTTCGTTAATGACCATTGACAGAGCCATAAGCAAAGCCGCTGCAGCGGCTACGGCGGTTGGTCCATAGGCCTTTTGCAGGATCATTCCAATTCCGCCAGCTGACGGGTAGGCATTGGACATTCTTATGTAAGTGTAAGCGCTGAAGGCTGTAACGATGGCTCCAACGATGAACACAAGTGGAAAGGTAGGGCCGGCCAGTTCCGCAATTTGGCCTGTGAGTGCCAGAATTCCGGCGCCAATCATGACACCAGTCCCCATGGCGACGGCATCCCAAAGAGAAATGCTGCCCGCTTTATAGTCGCTATTCATCGTCGATCTGCTTTCTATTTTTGAGGGTCAAAAAGACAAAAGGCAGTGCTGTCACAACCCCAAGTCCTATCGTGATCCATTCAGCCGTTCCCCAATCCCCTGACATGGCCACAGCTCCAAAATGGGCAAGAACAAAACTCGCCGGCAAAATCCCGGCAAAAGTTGCCAGCATGAAGCGCCATAGATGAAGTTGGCTCAAGCCCGCAACATAGCTGATTGCATCGAAAGAAACGAATGGAAGCAGGCGGGACGCAAACACTGATAACATCAGAGCCTTTTGCGACCCCAACAGCCCGAACTCTGAATACTTACCCAAAAAACGCCGAACTGTGCTTCGACCGAGTTTTCGCGCGAAGACAAATGCGATTGTAGCACCGAGCTCCGAGCCTATGGCTACGTAGGCGGCTCCGAGATAGTGACCAAATGCAGCCCCGGCGGCAAGTGCGATTGGTGCGCTCGGTATGGGGCTTGCGACAATCGCGAGGGCCATGAGTGCAATAACCGCGAGGGGGCCAACGGCTCCGGCATTTTCAATATGGCGCTGCACTTCAGCCTGTGAAAAGGCGACCCCAAGATTGCTCAGAGAAACCGTGCCCGAAAAAAAACCGAAAGCTGCAAGAGACAGAACTGTTGCTATCGCCAAACAACCAATCAGGCGACCATATCCCCATGCTTGCACGATCATGTGACCGTGAACTGCGCCATCATTCCTCCATCTTCGTGTTCAAGGATGTGACAGTGATACATGAAGGGATTGGCGCGATCTGCCGTCTGCTCAAAGCTGACCAGGATATCGACTCGGCCATTTACGAGCACGGTATCCTTCCAGCCAGAATTTTGTATGCTTGGTTTCTTTCCGTTTTCGGCGAGCACCTGAAACCTCACGCCATGAACATGAAACGGGTGCATCATCATGTTTGAGGAGACTTGCCAAATCTCGGTCGCCCCCTTCGAAAGAGACAAGTCTATCCTCCCCATGTCGAAGGACTGCCCATTGATCGCAAACCGATCATTCGACCTACGCATCATCATGCCCATCCCCATTGGCATATCGAGTGTGATCTGACGTGTATTGACTGATCGGGCCTCACCGTCAGGCAGGACGCCGCCCAAGTCGGCGGGTATTTCCAGAATGCGGGCAGGAAGTCTCGCATCCACACCAAAGGGTACAACTACGAAGCTCCCCCCAGCAGTGCTCGCGCCGCCCATCATCCCACCCATCATCTGATTGGGATTTGCAGAGGATACCAGCGTGCCAGCCTCTCCTCCCGAAAAATCGACGAGGACTTCGTATCGTTCGCCGGGAGCGATCACGAGGGACTCAATGGCGACAGGTTGATTGAGATAGCCACTGTCCGTCGCGATGAGGTGCATCTCGCGACGGTCAGAAAACGATAGGGGATAAATCCTCGCGTTCGAGCCGTTGAGCAAGCGCAAACGGACAATACCGCGAGGGACGACAGCCTGGGTGCCTAGCTGACCGTTAACAAGAATGACATTGCCCATGAAACCCATCATCTGATCTGGCATAGACAGGCCATAATCGATGCGGCCCTGCCGGTCGAACCGGCGGTCTTGCAGAACCAAGGTCAAATCATCGACGCCGTATGAGATCGGGAGACCCCGAGCATCGTCCCGACCGTCATCAACGTGGATCACACCGGCCAATCCCCTTTGAACTTGTCGTCCGGTGTCACCATGAACGTGCGAGTGGTACCAAAGAGTAGCGGGTGGTTGTGTCAGATCCAGTTCGGGAAACCAAGTCGTGCCCGGTTCAATGGTCTGGTGTGGGCCGCCGTCAACTTCGCCGGGTATCAGCATACCGTGCCAGTGCACCGAGATTTTCTCTGACAGCGTATTGTCGATCTGTGCTTGCGTCGAAGCTCCTGCGGGAAGACGTAGCGTAGGCCCCAAAAAGGATTGGTTGAACCCCCAGGTCTCACCGCCGCCCAGTCCTGTAAAATCGGTCTTGCCCTTTTGGGCAGTCAGACGGAAATGCCGATCGCGGGTTGCGTCGAGCAATGGTGGCATAGCCAACGCCCTGACACTCCCCTGTGCGATGGCCGCCAGCGGACCTGTGGCGAACGGCAGGCCAGCCAAGCCGGCGATGAAGGCTCTACGATTTGTCATGGTATAGCTTGTGTCTCACGCTAGCTCACTTGGGAGGGCGGCCAGTGCGGCTTCTCTTGTTACTGTCGGCAGACCTTGCTCGATCCAGCCGGATCTCCCCGGGGCGCCAAGCATCCCGCCTACGGCGTCAACAAAGCCGGCAGCTTTCGCTTCACGCAACTTGCTCATTACGAGACCTGAGCGATGGCCGGTCCGACAAATCAGGGCGACCGGGCGTCCCGCAGCAAGATCGCGGGCGTCGAAGAGGCGCTCCCCGAACCGCGGATGGGTCATGTCGATTGGCCACGCCCCCTCCGCGACGCCGGTATCTTGCCATTCCTCGGGTCTGCGGATGTCCACAAGCCTTGCCAAATCGCTTTTCAGCGCATCATGGAGAGTATCGAGCGCCCATACGTCATGGTTGTCAGCCCAAGCTGGCGAATAGGCAAGCAAGGTGCTCGATGCGAACAGGCCAAAAGTTTGACGGCGGCTCAGCATGGTCTGCCTCCTCAGTTTAGTTTATGCATTATCAACCGCAGATCGCAGCATATCGCGCACCTGCGCGGCGACTTCGTGCAGCTTCTCATTCTCGACAGCGGCCATCGAAGCCACTGGATCAACAGCGCTGATTTCAGTGCCGTTTTCGACCGTCCGCAAGATCACATTGCAAGGCAGCATCGATCCTATACGGGGCTCCAGCCCAATGGCCTCCCATGCCATATGAGGGTTGCACGCACCCAGAATGCGGTATCCATCCATGTCGCGGTCAATCTTTTTCTTCATTGTTGCCTGTACGTCGATTTCGGTCAGTACACCAAATCCCTTTTCTTTCAGGGCTTCGCGCAGGCGCATCTCCGCATCATCAATCGCCGTATTGGGCAGATGTCTGTTGTAGGTATAACTCATTTTGAGCCCTCTCGATCTTGTTCAGGCAAACCCAAAGCACCGAACCGTTGACGGGCTTACCTGAATGGGGAATTTCTGAACGACGGGGTTCAGTTGTCTTCGTCCGTCATCATTCCGGGATTTGCGGCCATACCCTGTGCCATGTTGTCGGCAGGGGCGACCATTTCGCCTTGAGAAATCTGGCCGTCGCCATCAGCATCAAGCATCTGGAAACGATCGACCATGGTCTCGCGCATCGCCTTGGCGTGAAGCGACGCGAATTCGTCAATCGAGAGCGTGCCATTACCGTCGGCGTCATAGTCCGACAGCATCGACTGAAGGCCCTCATGCGCCTCTTCGGGAGACACCGCGCCGTTTCCATCCATATCGAACATTGACATCATGTTGCCCCCCATCATCGGGAACATACCTTGACCGGTTGTGCTTGGTCCCATCATGCTGCCGTTTCCGCTCATCATGCCCGAATGCATTTGCATCATCATGCGCATCATGCCGTGCATCATCTGAAGATGCTCGGCCATCTGACTGGGATCCATCATGCCGCCACCCATCATCATTCCGGGCCCGCCCGTCCCTGCCATCGGTTGAGCAAGTACATTGGGAGAGACGCTTTCAGCGCCCGCAGCTTGGTGATGGCTGTCATCGGCGAGCGCAGCACCTGCTGTGAGAACGGCAACCAGAAGACCGGTAGAAACTTTTGTTGAGTAGGACATTTTGAAGCCTTTCCTTCTTTTGACCTCATACAACTTGGCATCAAACATTTGAATGTAAGGACGTACACCCGTGGATTTGTATCCGTCTGTCGCAATGGACAGGGGCTGATACAATTGGCGACAAAAAGGAACCTGACCGTCTGATTTCCAATGCTTTAGAAGGGCCCCATGCAACACGCGCCACATATTCTCGTCGTGGATGACCATGAACAGATCCGGAAAAGTGTAACCCGCTATCTGGAAAAGAATGGCATGCGAGCAACCGCTGCCAAGGATGCGGCGGAGATGGACGCGAAGCTGGCTGTCGGAAGCTTCGACCTACTGGTCCTGGATATCATGATGCCTGGCGAGGATGGCCTTTCCGTTTGCCAACGTCTGTCAAGCGAAGGGCGACTGCCGATCATCATGTTAACCGCGCTCGGTGAAGATGCGGACCGTATTGTCGGTTTGGAGATCGGTGCGGACGATTATCTTCCCAAGCCGTTTAATCCACGCGAACTCCTTGCGAGGATCAAAGCCGTCCTGCGAAGAAGCGAGCACAAAGAGGCCTTCACCGGATCTCTGAGCGGCCGCAAAGTCCGCTTTGCACACCTTACCTTGGATGTAGACCGGCAGGTGCTTCTCGACGACGCGGGACAAGAGACCGCTCTTACGGTCGCAGAATTCAAACTGCTGACGGTCCTTCTGGAGCGCCCTCGGATGGTGTTGAGCCGCGATCAGTTGCTAGATCTTTCTCAGGGCATTTCCGCTGGTCCGTTGGACAGGAAAATTGACAACCAGATTTCGCGCCTTCGGCGAAAGCTCGAGCCCGACATTCTCCGTCCACGTATTATCAAGACGATCAGAAGCGGCGGCTACTGCCTGTCGGTCGACGTCGAGGTGTCCGAATGATCTGGCGGCTCCTACGATCTCTCCGGGTCCAACTCGTTCTTCTCATCATTATCGCGTTGGGGATCGCACAGTTTGTCAGCCTGTGGCTCTTCGCCGATGAACGAAGCCTCGCCATACGGGCTGCTCTTGGGTTTGAGGCAGCTGGACGAGCGGCAAATGTTGCGCGCTTGATTGAAGAGGCACCCGCTGACCTGCGCCCATCAATTATCCGCGCGGCGAACTCGCCCCTTGTTCGCTTTGACCTCGGGACGAAGCCGCTTGTGCAACATAGCGACCATTCGGATGGCGGGTTGGTTGAAACCCGCGTCCGCGCACTCCTGAACGACAGCTACAGTCGCGACATTCGTGTGGAGCTTCACCAGATCCAAGGCGCGATCCTGCCGCTACCGAACCTTTCGCACGAAATGACCGAGATGCACTTGGCCATGATGCGAGGTGAACTGTCCGCAATCGAGATGAACCTTTCAATTTCGATCGCCGGCGGCCAGTGGTTGAACGTAAGTACGCGCTTTGAGCGTCCGCCGATCCAGTGGCCGCTTTATTCCATGCTGACATTTGGTCTGACGGCAATGGCCCTGTTGGTCGCAGTGAGCTGGTTTGTCATGACCGGACTGCTGGGCCCTCTGCGGCGATTGGCCTGGGCGTCGGAACGATTGGGGCGTGGAGAAGACATAGACGCGTTGCCAGAACGGGGACCCCAGGAGGTTCGGGAGCTGACCGCTGGTTTCAACCGTATGCAGGACAGGCTGACACGGTTCGTTGCCGACAGAACGAGGGTTCTGGCGGCCCTTGGACATGATCTTCGATCTCCGCTCACCGCAATGAGAGTACATTCAGAAATGGTAGAGGAAGACGAAACCCGAGAGAGTCTCGTCGCAACCGTCGAAGAAATGCAGTCGATGGTGGAAGCAACCCTTACCTTCGCGAAAGGTCTCTCAGGGAACGAACCAATGCAGGATGTTGACCTGCAATCGTTCCTAGAAGCTCTGCGGGGGGATATGGTCGTACCGTTTGTGCTCTCTGACGGCCCCGAAGTCACGGTTCGATTGCGCCCCAATGCCATTCGACGCGCATTGCGAAACGTGATCGAGAACGCGGTGCGCTACGGCGGGTCCGCAACCCTGGGCTGGATATCAGCCGAGGGGGAAATAGAAATTTCCGTCACTGACAGAGGGCCGGGGATTCCAACCGCAGAATTGGAACGCATATTTGACCCATTCTTCAGGCTTGAAGAAAGCCGATCTCTGGAAACCGGCGGGCATGGGCTGGGCCTGTCGATCGCAAGGTCCATTCTTCGTGCGCAGGGTGGGGAGATCAGTCTGGCGAACCACCCGGACGGGGGGCTTATCGCGACAATTCGATTGCCAGTTGCTGAAACATGAAATGACAGAAAAGGAAACCGACATGCTTAGACTTACCAACACAACCGCAGCATTCACACTGTTCGCGACGACCGCCATGGCGGACCCCGGCGGAGATTATTACGGCCACATGTGGGGCGGTGGATTTGGAATGCTGGGAGGGCTGATGATGATCGTGTTCTGGGGCGTGATTATTGCGCTGATATTCTTCGCCGTTCGCTGGTTCAGCGAAAAGGGCCGTGCCTCCGGGTCGAGCGCGCATGACATTCTCAGGGATCGCTTCGCGCGCGGTGAGATTGATGAAGACGAGTATCGCAAGCGCAAAGCCGCTCTAGACGACTGAGAAAGTGATCACCAGTCGACCCCACTGCTAAAGATCGTGAGGCTCCTATGACCCCGGAACTCGGCCATTTTGTGCTGGCCCTCGCATTGGCGTTGGCCCTCGTCCAATCGACTATTCCTCTTTTCGGCGCGGCCCGGGGCAATCTTCTCTGGATGCGTTCGGCCCGGTCGACTGCTTTTGGGCAGGTCGTCTTCGTCGGACTTGCCTTTGCAGCCTTGATGCGCGCTTTTGTTGTCTCTGATTTCACTGTTTTGAACGTTGCGAACAATTCGCATTCGCTGAAACCAATGATCTTCAAAGTCGCGGCGACTTGGGGAAGTCATGAAGGATCGTTGCTTCTCTGGGTCTTCATTCTGACCATCTTCGGTGCTGCGGTTGCTGCTTTCGGCTCAAACCTACCGGAAACACTTCGAGCGCGAACTTTGGCAATGCAGGCATGGATCAGCGTCGGGTTCCTGTCCTTCCTTCTCTTCACATCCAATCCGTTCGAGCGCGTCTTTCCTCCGCCGCTTGATGGCGCTGACCTCAATCCTCTGCTCCAGGATATCGGCCTCGCGATGCACCCGCCTCTGCTGTATTTTGGATATGTCGGTTTCTCGATCGTCTTTTCGTTTGCAGCCGCAGCCTTGATCGAGGGACGGATCGACACAGCCTGGGCAAGATGGGTTCGACTGGACACTGGCCGCGTGGATCAGCCTGACTGCGGGGATAGCTCTGGGATCGTGGTGGGCATATTACGAACTGGGTTGGGGTGGATGGTGGTTCTGGGACCCGGTTGAAAATGTCAGTTTTATGCCCTGGCTTCTCGGGACAGCACTTCTCCATTCGGCGATTGTCACTGAAAAGCGTGACGCGTTCAAAAGCTGGACAATCCTACTCGCGATCTTGACGTTTTCGCTGTCACTCCTCGGCACATTTGTGGTTCGGTCTGGCTTGCTGACCTCTGTGCATGCTTTTGCCGTGGATCCGGAGCGAGGCCTATACATTCTTGGCCTGCTTGCGATTTCAATTGGTGGCTCACTTGCACTCTATGCGTGGCGGGCGCCAATGATGGAAGGTGGCGGGTTGTTTAAGCCGATTAGTCGAGAGGCAGGGTTGTTGCTAAACAACCTGATCCTGGCTACAGCGACTGGCACGGTTCTGTTCGGTACGCTTTATCCGCTGTTTCTCGAAGCCGTTTCTGGTGACAAGATTTCCGTCGGTCCGCCGTTCTTCAATGGCGCGTTCGTACCAATGATGCTCCCCTTGGTTTTTGTCATGGGTCTGGGGCCGTTTTTGTCCTGGAAACGAGCCGATCTCGTCGGAGTGCTTCAACGTGTCCGCTTCGTGGTGGTGCTGGCGGTGCTGGCAACGCTCGCAATTTGGTATTTCGCCAAAGGCGGGCCCGTGTTGGCATATCTTTCGATCCTCATCGCGCTTTGGTTGTTTTTTGCTTCCTTACGTGAATGGGCGCTGCGGGTTCGTTTGTTCGAGGTTCCGCTCCAGGAAAGCATCCGGCGTGCCCGCAATTTGCCCCGCGCGGCGCATGGAATGACGCTCGCTCATGCGGGAGTTGCGGTCTTGATGATCGGCATGATTGGCTCTTCGGTTTGGAAATCTGAAGAGATCGCATTTGTAGAGCCCGGCACGAGTGTCAACATTGCGGGATTTGATGTCACATTTGAAGGTGTGCAGCGCGTTCGTGGCCCGAACTATATTGCGGATCAGGGAACCCTGCGCGTCGAAAGGGGCGGCTCTTTCGTGACGGCTCTCAAACCTGAACGGCGCAGCTATCCGGTCGCACAAAGTACGACAACAGAATCGGCGATACGGTCAACCCTGGCGGGAGACCTATACGCTTCGATCACGGAACCCTCTCTGGACAAAGCCGAAGAGAGCGGTGCCTGGACTCTGCGTATTCTCTATGAGCCATTCGTCGGCTTGCTTTGGTTGGGTGCGGCCATGCTTGTCATAGGCGGCAGTCTGTCCTTGTCCGATCGCCGCTTCCGGGTCGGGGCACCCCAAAGCTCCAAGGCACGATCCACGAAACCGGTCGCAGCGGAGTGAGCAATGAAACGATCTGTAGCGATTATTCCCTTGGTACTGGCAGTGATTGTCGGCGGATTTTTCTTGTGGGGCCTGAATCCCAATCGTGACCCAAGCGAGATTCCTTCGGTTCTCATTTCTCAGCCAGCTCCCTCGTTCATTCTCGGGCCGGTGCCGGGTCTTGATGTACAGGGACTGTCTCGGGAAAACCTGCTCGGAAACCCAACGCCAGTCGTCGTTAATGTGTTCGCTTCCTGGTGCGTTCCCTGTCGTGCCGAACACGCGGTTCTGAGCGCTTTGGTTGAGCGCGATGGCGTGCGTTTGTTCGGGATCAACTACAAGGATCAACCGGTAGACGCGGTCAATTGGCTTCAAAATCTCGGGAACCCGTACGAACGTATTGGCTTGGATCTGTCAGGTCGTGCCGGGATCGAGTGGGGGATTTCGGGTGTGCCCGAGACATTCATTGTCGGAGGCGATGGAACGGTGCTCTACCGATACGTCGGCCCGATCGTCGGTGAAGAGGCTGTATCAACCTTTCGCCAGGCTCTCCGACAAGCGGGTGTGTTAGAGGAGAGGAGCTGACATGCGTCGTTTTTTCCTTGTGTTGGCACTCATCATGCCAATGTCTGCGCAGGCTGTTGAGCCCGACGAAATCCTCTCCGATCCAATCCTCGAGGCTCGGGCACGGGAGGTTTCCAGGCAGCTTCGCTGCGTAGTTTGCCAAAATCAGGATATTGACAGCTCGAACGCCGGCGTTGCGCGCGACCTACGACTTTTGGTCCGGGAACGGTTGGTTGCGGGTGACACGAACGAAGATGCAATTGCTTTCATCCAAGCGAGATACGGCGATTACGTTCTACTGAAGCCTCCGTTTAAACCCGAGACCTACGCTCTCTGGTTTACCCCCCCACTCCTTGGGCTCTTGGCTCTGGGGATCGGTGGCGGCATCCTGATGGGCTCTCGAAAAAGAAAAAAAATCGCAGACCTGAGCGATGACGAGGAGGCCGAGGTCGCACGCATTTTCACTTCATCCAGCGAAGGGGACCACCGATGATATGGATTGCAATGGCAGTCCTCGCCTTGACTGCCTCAGGTATTGTTGCGGCTTCGGCGTGGAAGCCTGCCTTGGTGCAAGGTCCGGCCGAAGACAGGACTCTCGCAGTTTTGAAGGACCAGTTGTCTGAAGTCGATCGGGATGCTGAACGCGGCCTGCTTTCTGTCGCAGAGGCGCATGCGGCGCGACAGGAAATCAAGCGGCGGGTTCTCTCCGTGGGGAGAGTAAAAAACACCGGGGAATCCAACGGCGGCGGCAGGGTCATACTCATGGCTGCTGCGGTCTTTGTGCCGCTGTTCGCGGCGGGGTATTACAGTTTTGCTGGAGCGCCAAACCTATCCAGCATCGCTTTCGAGGATCGCCAGGCAGAGGTCGCGCAAAATCGTGAAATCGAAGCGTTGGCGCAGAAGCTATTGCAGCGGTTGCAGGCGGATTCAGAAGGCGGAGCCTTGGAGGGCTGGATGCTCCTTGGACAGACCTTCATGAAATTGGGCCGCGCTTCGGATGCCGCATCGGCCTACGAGCGTGCAACACAATCCATGAATGCCGATTCTGCTGTGTTTTCGATCTATGCGGAAGCTCTCATCGTTTCCGAACAGGGGATCGTGACACCCCAAGCGAAGCGGGCCATTGCAAGAGCACTTGAGCTCGATCCGACCAATCCTGCTGGAACTTTTTACGATGCTGTCGGGCTTGCGCAAGCGGGTGCGAATGAGCAGGCCTACAATCGTCTTCTCACGCGATTGGACGAAGTGGATGGGTTCGCACCCTGGATGGAAACATTTGTCGCGGAAGCAAACCGGATAGGTGCGGCACTGGGCCGAGCGCCTATCAGTTTGTCGGATTATGCTCCAGTAATGTCAGGCAATTCGCCCGGCCCCACTGCTGCAGATGTCGAAGCGGCCAGCCAGATGGATGATGTCGATCGAGATGCATTTATCCGATCCATGGTGGAACGTTTGGCAACACGCCTTGAGGCTGAACCAGACGATATCGATGGATGGATGCGTCTTGGCAGGGCCTACAGGGTGCTCGGCGAAACTGACCTCGCCTTGAACGCGTACAGTCGAGCCAAAGAGCTATTGGTGCCCGTTTCCTCCGAAGACCCGCGCCAAAGTGTCATTTTGCAGTCCTTGGAAGAACTCCAGTCGGGCCAATAGCCCGCGGAAGCTTCACTCGCGATGAACAAACCATGAGAGAGCACGAACGGCGTATGTGCACGATCCGACCTCACCCGAATGACTAGAAAGAATGTCCATGCCTTTGTCCGCACTTCCGTTCCCAAATATCGGGCCGGATATATTTTCGGTTGAGATCGGCACGTTTACGTTGACTCTCCGCTGGTATGCGTTGGCCTATATCATCGGCCTTCTCGTCGGCTGGAGAATTTGTGTTGCCACGGTCAAACGCGCCGCTCTGTGGCCTGCATCGGGCGCCCCGCTAACACCGCGCCAAATTGAGGATCTTTTGACCTGGATTATCATCGGGGTGATCGTTGGCGGGCGGTTAGGGTTCGTGATGTTCTATCAGCGCGGGTTCTATCTTGCCAATCCGTTAGAAATTCTGAAGGTCTGGCAAGGGGGAATGTCATTTCATGGTGGGTTTGCTGGCGTAACCATTGCCGCGCTTGTTTATGGCATCCGTCAGCGTATGCCGCTCCTGAGCATGGCTGACCTTCTCGCTCTGGCAACGCCTCCGGGCTTGTTCTTGGGCCGGATCGCAAATTTCATAAACAATGAACTATGGGGCCGCCCATCGGACATGCCCTGGGCCGTCATATTTCCCGGTGACGCAGCGCAATCATGCCCGGGAATAACCGACATTTGCGCACGGCATCCTTCGCAACTGTACGAAGCCCTTTTGGAAGGCCTGTTGCTTGGCTTCGCTCTCCTATTCCTTGCGTGGCGGCGCGGATGGCTTAGGACACCAGGGGCAATTTGCGGGCTCTTCCTGGCCGGATATGGTTTTGCGAGAAGTTTTGTAGAGTTGTTTCGCCAGCCCGACGCTCAATTCGCAGACGTGAACAATCCGATTGGGTATGTTGTGCAGTTTGGTGACTGGGGGCTTACGATGGGGCAATTCCTTTCCTTGCCGATGTTAGCCGCGGGATTTGGATTACTTTGGCTGGCGCAGAAGCGGTCCGCCATAGGATCGGCATCTTAGGGCGCAAATGAAACTTTCGACGCATTGCCTTATTCTACTGCGATATCCCCTGACGCTTCAGTCGTGATCCTCCTCACCCATTTGGTGCATCATTTCTTCAATCTTTTCGGGGATGTCGCCGGCAGAGAATGCCTTCTGTTCTTCGGAATCGTGAACGAACGCGATGATATCGGCAAGCTCCTGACCTGTGAATTCAATTTGCCCGCCGAGCTCATCCTCTTGGGCAGCGACCATCGCCGGCGCGCCGCGCCACATTCGGGCGGCAAATTCAAACGGGTTCATTGGCAGGTCCATATACGCTGCATCAAGGGCGGGGGCATCCTCGCCTCCGACCCCGTTGATAGAATGACAAACGACACAGCCTTTCGAGGCGAACAGCGCACGCCCCTTGGCTGCATCCATGTTTGGCAGGAACAGTCCGGAGCTCATCATCTGACTCATCGCCCCATTATCTGTCATATGCCCGCTGTCTTGGGCGCCGACTGGCAGCGCCCACACCACAGCAATGGCTAAGATCATCTGTCTGGAAATGTAGGTCATTTTGGTCTCCTTGGTTTGCAGGTGATTGTCTGAACGCTGTTGCCCCTTCTCCGGCGATGGATTGTACCCAATACTGTTTATTGAACGGTCTGATGGACCTCGCGATCGTTCTTGTTTCCCCTCAAATCTGCGCGCGCCGTAGCCGAAGGGAGTTTAGGACGACCGAGATTGAGGAAGCGCTCATGGCAAAGGCCGCAAACATCGGACTGATCAAGATCCCGAGGAATGGGAACAAGATCCCCGCAGCGACGGGCACGCCCGCAGTGTTGTAGATCAGAGCAAAGAACAGGTTCTGGCGTATGTTCCGCATGGTCGCGCGGGCGAGTTTGCGCGCACGCACGATACCGTCGAGGTTCCCTTTGACGAGCGTGAACCCTGCGCTCTCAATGGCCACATCGGCGCCGGTGCCCATGGCAATCCCGACATCGGCCTGAGCCAGGGCAGGTGCATCGTTGACACCGTCGCCGGCCATGGCAACCTTGTGCCCCTTGGCCTGAAGTTCCTTGATGATCTTCGCTTTGTCTTCCGGCATCACATCGGCGCGGATCTCGTCGATGCCTAGACTGGACGCGACGGCCCTAGCGGTACGCTCATTGTCTCCCGTCGCCATGATAATACGGAACCCAAGTGCGTGCAGTTCCTTCAGGGCGGCCGGTGTGGTCGCCTTTACCGGGTCTGCGACGCTGACAAGACCGGCAACGTCATTCTCGACGACGACAAACATAACCGTTTCGCCATTATCCCGACGGGCATCCGCCTTGTCCCGAAGCTCTGCTGCATCAAGTCCGAGGTCAGTCAGGAGTTTCACGTTGCCGAGCGCCACTACCCGCCCGTCCACCGTGCCTTTGACGCCCTTGCCGGTGACCGCCTCGAAGGCGTCGGCTTTTGCCAGGTCGACGCCACGCTCTTCAGCACCGCGTACGATGGCTTCCGCGAGAGGATGCTCGGAGCCGCGTTCCAGCGATGCGGCAAGCCGAAGCACTTCTACCTCATCGTGACCCGGTTCAGGGTAGACGCCGACAAGTTTCGGCTTGCCTTCCGTCAGCGTGCCGGTCTTGTCGACGATCAGGGTATCGACCTTCTCGAACCGTTCCAGTGCCTCTGCATTCCTGATCAGGACACCCGCCTGCGCGCCGCGCCCCGTCGCCGTCATGATAGACATCGGTGTCGCAAGGCCGAGGGCACAGGGACAAGCGATGATGAGAACGGCAACGGCCGCAATAAGAGCATAGGAAAGGGCCGGGACCGGGCCCCAAATGGCCCAGCCAATGAAGGCCAGCACGGCGATGCCAATAACTGCAGGCACGAAATATCCGGAGACCTTGTCGGCGTATTTCTGGATCGGCGCGCGAGACCGCTGCGCATTGGCCACCATCTCGACGATTTGGCTCAGCATCGTGTCGGCGCCGACGCGCGTCGCCTCCATGATCAGGCTGCCGGTTCCGTTGATCGTGGCACCCGTTACAGGGTCTCCTCCGACCTTTTCTACAGGTACCGGCTCGCCCGTGATCATGCTTTCGTCAACTGAGGACCTGCCTTCGACGACCATACCATCGACCGGCACCTTGTCACCGGGTCGCACACGTAGTCGGTCGCCGACCTGGACCTGTTCCAATGGAACCTCTTCCTCGCTTCCGTCGTCGCGGATAATACGTGCCGTCTTGGCGGCCATATCCAGAAGAGCACGGATCGCCTTGCCAGTGCCTTCGCGAGCGCGCAGCTCCATCACCTGTCCCACAAGGACCAGCGTGACGATCACAGCCGCCGCCTCGAAATAGACGCCGACATGCCCTTCGGCATCCCGGAACCCATCGGGGAATATGCCCGGTGCCAGGACGGCGATGATGCTGAACAGCCATGCGGCGCTTACACCCATGGCAATGAGACTGAACATATTGAGGTTCCTTGTCCGGAACGAGTTCCAGCCACGAACAAGGAAAGGCCAGCCGGACCAAAAGACAACGGGTGTCCCGAGCGCGAGTTCGACCCAGAGGGTGACGCGTTCTCCGAATATCTCGCGCACCCCGCTCAGGCCAAGATAGGGGCCCATGGTCAGCACAAGGAGCGGTACGGTCAAAATGGCCCCCACCCAGAAACGACGGCTGAAATCCACAAGCTCCGGGTTCGGGCCTTCCGCTTCCATGGCGGCCGATTCCAGTTCCAGCCCCATACCGCAGATCGGACAAGACCCGGGATGCGTCTGGCGCACCTGAGGGTGCATCGGACAGGTATAAACCGGGCCAGTGTAGTCGTTGGGAACCGAGTCCAAGTGGTTTGGCTCCACCGCGTCGCCCGTGTGCTGATGATGGGCGTGGTGTTGCGAGGGCTCGCCCTCCGGCACCAGATGCATCTGGCATTTCGGGCAATCTCCCGGTTCGGCGCGGCGTACCTCGGGGTGCATCGGGCAAGTGAAGACCGTGCCCGCGTAGCCAGAAGGAACTTGATCGTCAGATCCGTTGGCATGTTCGTGATGGTTGTTCATTCGGGGATCCTTTCCCGTATTTCTAGCTCATTGCCTCAAACCTAATTCTTCCAGTAACTGGAAGGTCAAGTGGCGCATTGAGCAACTTTCATTTCTGTCGCTAACAGCTCGCCGACGCAGACTGCGTTCGTTGAGTGTGGAATCGTATCGGTACTGACGATCCGCGCGGCACCGGCATGGCGGATTGCTTCCTCTGCGCCGTGTGCGAAAACCGCGTGGATAATTACGCAAGTCGCAGGTCGGGCACCGGCCTGCTCGAGTTGTTCGAGCGTTCGGATCAGCGTGTGTCCGGACGAGGCGATATCATCGAGGATCACGGGTGTCCCCTGTCGGAAAACGGCGCTGCCCGGCAGGCTGATCTCGACCTGCCGATCCCCGGAGCGATGTTTTGTCAGCACTTCGTAGGGGCGTCCGGCGAGCCTGGCGACTTCAGCCACCCATTGCTGGCTTTCGCTGTCAGGCCCAAGGAGCACGGCCTCTGGAACGTTCGCCGCAATCCAGTCGGCCAGCAGAGGGGCTGTGGCGACACGATATGCGGGAATGCGGAACAGCGCTGAAAGGCTCGGGTTGCGATGCAGATGGGGGTCAGCGGTCATCACCCAGTCGAAACATTCATCAAGAAATCCCGCGAAGATCGGGGCGCTCACAGCTTCGCGTGGATGAAACCGCTTGTCCTGGCGCATGTAGCCAAGATAGGGCGCGACCAGCCCCACACGCGCGGCCCCAAGTTCGCGCGCCGTCAGAGCTGCGAAACGCAGAGGCAACGCCAGCCGATCAGGATCGCGCAACGTGGCGAGGAAGGCGATTTCGCGTCCTGCAGGATCGCCGCCGAGCTTCACGAGGGTTTCACCATCGGGAAAATGGTGCAAGTCCACCGGCTGGATTTCGGCACCGGATGTCGCCGCCATTCTGCGCGCCAATGGCTCCATGCCGGGAAAGGGGGCGATAATGGTCATCAGTTTGCCTCCTCAATTGTGCAAAGTCCCAATTGCGCCTCGGCATAGGAGCGGGCGTATTCCAGTTCTCCCAGCGTTTCGGCGTGGATCTCGAACAGCGGCTTGCCAAATTCGATATGGTCACCGATCTGGACCAGAAGGCGCAGCCCTGCGAGCTGCTGCCGCGGTGCGCCGGCGAGTTTCGCTGTGCGCGCGATGCGACGATTGTCAATCGCAATGAGGCGCCCCGCCGTGCGGGAGGTGATCACCGCATGATAACGCGCCTCACCGGGCTCAGTGAAACCGCCTTGTGCATCGCAAATCGCCATGAACTTCGCCTCGGCAGCGCCGCTGTCGAGCAGCTGTGCGGCCACCTTTCGCCCTCCCGCGCTGCCCGTCTCGGGGACAAGGTCCAGCAGCGCTCCAGCGATGTCGAGTGCACGGTCGCGCAGGTCGACAGGGAAGTTCTCGTTGCGGCGTAGCACGGCAAGGACATCTTGGGCTTCAAGTGCGGGTCCAATTCCGCGGCCGACAGGTGCAGTCCCGTCGCTTTGATGGATCGAGAGCGTCAGGCCGATGGCCTTGCCAACGGCGCGGAGCCGCTCTGCCAGCGCAGCGGCGGTTTCCGCCGAGCGGACCTTGGCCGTTGGTCCGACGGGCACATCGATCAGCACGCGCTTCGCACCGACCGCAGCCTTCTTCGACAAGACGCTCGCCACCAGCTGTCCGTCGCTGTCGAAATCGAGTGGCCGTTCAATCCGGATCAGAACATCGTCCGCAGGGCTGAGAGCGAGGTTGCCCCCCCAAACGATGCACCCGCCCTCAGCCTCGACGACGCGTCTCAACGCGGGGATGTCGAGCGAGACGGGAGCCATGACCTCCATCGTGTCGGCCGTGCCTGCGGGGGAAGTGATCGCGCGAGAAGAGGTCTTGGGGATCATCAGCCCCGCCGCCGCGATGATCGAAACGATGATCGGCGTGGTGCGGTTTCCTGGAAGCCCCCCGACGCAATGCTTGTCGTAGATCTCGGCGCCGCCCCAATCCAGCGTTTCGCCCGCCGCCTGCATGGATCGGGTCAGTGCGATGGTTTCCGCAATCGAAAGCCGGTCGCCCGCGCAGGCGGTGATGAAGGCTGCCAGATCGAGATCGGAGAGACGATGATCGAGGACGTCACGAATGATTGCGTCGAACCTTTGCTGCTCAAGGGTTTCTCCATAGACCTTGGCGCGGATCGCTGAGACGGAGTCCGGTGGCTCCGGGTGCGTAAAACTTGCCCGGTCCCCCGGTTGGGGCTTCAGGGCGGCCCAGGCTTCTTCCGACAAGGCGGCAGTGTCGTCGGGCAGCCAGTCGCCATTGGTCAACACGTTCAGCGTGGCAATCACCGACCTGTCGCCGAGCGTGACCTCGATCCGGGTCAGGGCTGCGAAGCCTTCGGCGCGGCAGACGTGGCAGTCTTCGCGCATGAAGACAACGGGTTGCCGGTAAGTGTCGATCCCCGCGCGGGACAGGGCGAGCGTATTGTCGATTTCTGTCATTTTGGATTGTCCAGCCGGATCGTTTCGAGGTGTTCGGGGGCGCGGGCAGGCCAGCCGAGTTCATGTTCGATCCGCCAGCGCAGCCGGTCCGAGGCAGAAGGTTCGCCGTGAGTCACATAGGTCATGCGCGGCGCGCGATCCGACGCGCGCATCCAGGCCAGCAACTCTTCGGCATCGGCATGTCCGGAAAAGGCTTCGAGCTGGATCACCTCTGCCCTGATCGGGAAATCTCGACCGAACATGCGCAGACTGTCCGCGCCAGCGGCCAGTGCCGCCCCGCGGGTACCGCCAGCCTGAAAGCCCGACAGCAGGATTGCGTTGCGCGGGTCGCCGCCGAAGCTGGCGAGGTGATGCAGGATCCGCCCGCCGGTCAACATGCCGCTCGCCGAAATGATGATCATCGGGCCATGCTGCGTGTTCAGCTTCTTCGACTCCTCGACCGAAGTGACCCGCTTGGCGATCTGGAACATCGCAAGGCAATCCTCCCAGGCAACGTGATGTTCTTCGTGATGGCCGTGGTAGATTTCGGTCGCGTCGATCGCCATTGGCGAGTTGAGATAAACCGGCACATATGGGATCTCGCCGCGGTTTTGCAGGCGTGCAATGTGATACATAAGCCCCTGCGCGCGCCCAACCGCGAATGAGGGGATGAGAACCGTACCGCCCCGCCCGAAAACACGTTTCAGGATTGGCAGAAGCTCTTCCTCCGCGTCGATGGCTGCGTGATGGCGATTGCCATAGGTGGATTCACAAACCAACACGTCCGCACCTGAGAACGGTTGTGGTGGTCGCATCAGTGCGTCGTTCTGTCGGCCGAGGTCGCCACTGAAGTGGATTGTCCTTCCCGGCAGTCTGATACGGATCTGCGCCGCACCGAGCAAATGGCCCGCCGGGATGAACTCTGCGGATATTCCGTCACCAACATCGATTGTGCTGTTGAAGGGAACTCTGTGCAAATGCTCAAGCGCCGCCTGAGCATCTTTCAACGTGTAGAGCGGCTTGGGGTTCTTGTGCTTGGAGTATCGGTGCCTTTTGGCAAAACGTGCCTCCTCTTCCTGGATATGGCCGCTGTCCGGCAGGATCAGGCCGCAGAGTTCCTCCGTCGCTTCGGTACACATCACCTTCCCTCGATACCCGCCGCGGATCAGCGCAGGCAGATAGCCTGAGTGATCGAGATGCGCGTGCGTCAGAAGTACGGTGTCAATGGTGGAGGGGCGTACCGGAAACGCCTTGCGGTTGCGGTCCCGCAGCGATTTGAAGCCTTGAAACAAGCCACAATCAACTAGAATGCGGCGATCCCCGGTTTCAATCAGATAGCGCGATCCGGTTACTGTTCCGGCGGCTCCCAGAAAACGAAGTGTTGGGCGAGTGTCCTGTGCCATGATCCTGTGCCTTTCATTCCCATCGGCAGCCCTTCAGGGAAGCGCCACCATCTGATGTCCTTCTCCTTCGACAGAAACTGTTTCACGCGTTTGCAGTGAGCTGGTATCGATGAGCCAAACCACGGGCTCTGCACGGCTTGAGACATAAAGGATGTCGGAGCCTGGAATTACCGTCAGGTGGTAGGGTTCTGGTGCAAGCGTGGCTGTGCGCACTTCCCCGGTAGCGAGTGCAACTGAGGCGAGTTTGTCCTCTCCCCTACCCGCGACGAACAAAGTTGCCCCATCATTTGACAGCCCCAGTCCATGAATCTCGCCGCCAATTTCGAAGGTCCGCAGCTTTTCACCGGTACTCAAAGACAGTTCCAGAACCTGACCTGCGTCCGCGTCTGCCACAAAGAGTCGATCAGTTTCGGGCGAAACCGCCGTATGTTCCGGGGTGTCACCTGCAATGAAGTTGCGACGAACGATACCCCGCGACAGGTCTACTTCGCTGATCGTTCCGTTACCGGTGTTGGAGACGTAGACGAGATTGGGATCAGTTCCGAACGCTGCATAGTTCGGCATCGATCCAGTCGGGACAAATGCCGTCATGCCGAAAGTCGCCAGGTCAATCACCGATATTCCGTCACCTGCCGGATGGGTCGCAACGGCAAAGCGTCCATCAGGGGAAACTGCCGTATGATGTACGGCACCCGGCACCTCTATCCGACGCAGGATATCGCCACTTTTTGCGTCCAGAATCGAGAGAAGACTGATCCCGGCATCGGGTGGCCCCATTGGCGCGGCCTTTGGTGCGTGGTGCGCGGCGTGATCGTCTGCAGACACGGTGGAGGGCTTTTCTAGCGCCGCGACATCCTCGCGCGGGATCTCCGAATAGCTGCCGGCGACCAGATACGGCACGCCGGGTGCGCCTGCGAGACCGTGGACCGCCTCGACATCATTGATCCGACGCAGGACTTTTCCAGTCTCCGCCTGAACCATCAGGACTGAATTGGCGCTGCCCTCTGGAATGAAGACCGTAGGCGGAGCGGCCAAAGCTGGTGCTGACACGAACAAAGTGGCGAGCGTATAGGCGATGCGGGGCGACATGTTCATTTTTGGAACCTTTATCTGGTCGAGATCATGCGGTGGCCGTGGCGAGGGCAGAAAACCGGCGGATCCACGGTTAATAGGAGCGAATGAAGTGAGGAGCGCGGTCAGGCAGAATCCGGACATCCAGACTACGAGCCTGTCGAAAAACCTAAGCGTCACGATTGGCGTAAAAGCCGAAAGGGAGGCGCTTCGCTACCTCGCTGACTGGAATGCTCAGAAGAGAATGGGGACGTGTATGAATTCGTCATCGGCGAAAGACGCCGATTGCCGCCACGACATTACCATTCGCGTGCTACGGTTCGAAACTACTGCGCTGACAAGCCCGTTAGGGATCAGAGCAGCGGCGCAACCGGGATGAATTCCGCAATCCGCGTCCAGAATAACGTGGACGGAGGAATTTGCGTCGGTGACCTGAACAATCTGCGTCTCTAACCCGGCAGGCTCGCCCTCATGCGCATGCAAACCATCGGCAATGAGACCGAAAAACAAGGCTCCGATCAATATCAGGACGAAGCTGACGCGAATACGCGACACTCTTCTGACATCGATATGTGGCCTTGATCGCATGATTTGAGTCCTTCCTAGGTGATTATAACACGCTATCCAGATGGTGTGGTTGATCTAAATCAGGGCGTTAAATGCTGCCTGACTCGGCGTCCTTGATGCGCAGCTTAGGCGAAATTACTCAGTCGGCACTTTGCTCCAAAGTGTTTCCAAATCTGGAAACCTTCACATCGTCCTCGATGAGCGTTGCTTGAGCGGCCCCCGGACGCGCCGCGTGCAGAGCAGCAAGAACATCCTGAGTCGACAATATTTCAGACAGGATAATTCCTTCGGGAGCAGACGGCCCATAAACCGCGTTGAATGGAATGCCGTAACGGTTGTTGGTCTCCAAAAAACGGGTGATCGCGTCATCTGGGCGGGTCCAGTCGGCCAGCATCGGCGTGACACCAGAGCTGTTCAATGCCGAAAGAACCGGGTCGCGTTCAAGAACGAGCGCCTTGTTGGCTTTGCAGGTCAAACACCAATCGGCGGTTACATCGACAAAAACGACCTCTCCGCGTGAAACCCGACGGGCAATATCGCCGCGGTCAAATGTGACCCAGGCAATTTTTCCTGCTTGGGCATCGGGTGCGGCGGGTGTTGCCAAGAATGGCGCGGCCGCGACCGCGAGTGCCGCCAGCGCCAGCCCAAAGGGCCAGCGAAGAGATCTTGGCACCCAGGGCGATGCCGCTATGAAGAGCATAACCGCACCGAGAGATGCAACTGTTAGGGCCGCGCGCGATCCAGCAACGCCGAGCAGGACATAGAACAGCCATGCCGCGGTACCCATCAGGAGGATGCCAAGGCCGGCTTTCAAGGCGATCATCCAGCGGCCGGGCTTGGGCACGAACCGAACAACGTTCGGCACGATGGCCACCAACAGATATGGGCTGGCCAGACCTAACCCGAGAAAGGTGAAAACGACAGCGATGTCTATCACCCGCCCCGCAAGTGCGAATGCGATAGCTGTTCCAAGAAACGGCGCGGAGCAGGGAGTAGCCATGACCGCCCCGAAAAATCCGGTGGCAAAATCCGCTCCATAACCGGCCGTACCTCCTGCTTTCATCAACCGCGTTGTCAGGGCGGCTGGCAAAGAGAATTCGAACAGTCCAAACAGGTTTGCGGTGAACAGACCAAGGATCAGGAGCATCAGAACCAGGAACGTTGGGCTCTGGAACTGGAGCCCCCAACCGACGGCAACGCCAATCTTTTGCAATGCGAAGAGAACAGCCGCGAGTGCCCACATAAAGACCATGACTCCGGCGGCGGCGGCCAAGAAGCCTGCCCTGACTTGGGCATTGCCGCGTCCTTCGGATTTCAGGGCAGAAGATAACTTGATCGACAGAACAGGAAGCACGCAAGGCATGGCGTTCAGGATCAAGCCCCCAAGAAAAGCGATGATGGCGATCCAGATCACTTGATCAATGCCGGGGACCACCCGATCAATACTGAAAGGGGGAGTTGGGGCGGTTGTTGCCCGATCTGGCGTGACGGTGAGGGCGTGATCCGGCCCGTCCGTCACGGTTACCCGTGGCGGCGCGTCTGTATCTGCCATGTAGGCAAGAATTGGGAATTCAGCCCAAAGCGTTCGCCCGCTTGCCCCAAGGCGAATGTCGGGCTTCCCCAACGTGTTGCCATCACCAATTTCAGGAAAGACGTCCGGGGTTTTGAAGGCAGTCGTGGCAGCTATTTCTATCGTTAGGCGGGTGAAATCATCGTTTATATGGGATGTGGCGGCGGTCACGCCTGCCGCTCCTCCTTCCGCCGGAACGCGTGCGAGAAATGCCCCGATACGATTAGCCGAGACTTGATCGATTGAGTTCCCCTGAGGCAACGAAAGTGCCAAGTCAAAATCCTGGGGGACACAAACTGCTGAGCAGGTCAAGAGCTTGACGTTTGCTCTGAGTTCGACAGGTTCCCTAGGATCCTTCAGGGTGATCTGAAGTGGAAAGACAACCTCATCATGATAGCCGAAGTTTTCGATGCCAAAGGCAGTGAACCGCTCGGGCGCAGGCCATAGGAAATCAACGCCCGCGACATTCGTCGACCCGCTCCAGTCGATCTGTGGCGGAATGCCAACCTCGCCAGGCGAACGCCAATAGGTTTTCCATCCGTCAGCAAGGTTCAGATCCAGACCGGCGGAGAGCGTTTGAGCTTCGGCGGAAACGGCATCCTCGGCGGAGATCAGCCGCGCTTCCACCGCAGTGACCTTGTGGGCGACTGATACCTCGGCCGTTGCAGCAAAGGGGATCAAGAGCCAGAACATTGCGGCAGCGAGGGTACCGCAGAAAGCAAGACGGATTGGCGAGCGCCAGATGGTCATCGCACTATCTCCAGGCTTTGAACTTGAGTGGCAACAAAGCCTGATCGGCCGTTTACACAATCCAACTGGCCCACACCGTTGGAGATAGGCCCTGCCAGACGACATCCATTGGGCAGCTCCAGCTCTGGTGACTTTGTCGACAAAGTTGGCGGCGGGTTTGTCGGGCACAGGACTGGTCCGCCGGAACAAGCGCTCACGAAAATCGCTCCCAAGAAGACAGTCGCCAGCCGCGCTCTTGTTCTCATTTCGACTTACCGCCGGACGGCGCTGTCGGTCATATCTTCAATCGGCACTGGCTGGGGGGCGGTCTGCTTGTGCTCTTTGCTTCCATGGCATGAACGCCCCATCATCTTGTGCATCACAAAATGGGCGCCAACGCAGAGCACCAGAGGCGCAAAGACGGTAGCGTTTGCCCAAAGGCCTGCGACGGTGCCTCCGCCAATCAGGAAAGCTGCGATGGGTAGAAGCATGACAGCACAGCAAGCCATCATGCCCCAGTGCATCAACTTTCCGTGGCGATTGCCACCTGACTCGCTATCCTCTTGCATGGAATCCACCTCTGATTTTGGTCAACGCATCCTGTTTAGCTTGATCTCCCGCTGGAAGGTCAAGGATACACTTCGATACAAATCTTGCGGCCTGTTGCGGTTGAGATTCAGCCCCATCTGAGCAATGCCTGTCTCGTCCAATTGAGTAACCAAGGACGAACAAATGGCAGAGAGACCGAGTTTGAACAGGCGGAGCCTGATTGCAATTTCAGGCGCATTCTTGATGACCCCCCACACTCTTCGGGCGGAAGAGGCTGGTGTGGTAAGACGCAATATCTCGTCGTTCGTTCTCCACAATTGGCGTGATCACTTTGACCGTCTCGGGAAGGGCATCATCATTTCGGATACTGTCACAAAGGTGCTCCAACACTGGACAGAGGATGAAGAGATGCGGATTTACCCGACCTCTGTTCCCTTGACTGATGAATTGACGAAGCGCGGGTATACAGAAGTTGTCGAGAAACGGGAAAATCCAAGTTGGGCGCCGACCCCTTCAATGCGGGAACGCAATCCGGAATGGCCAGCCTATGTGCCTGGAGGAGATCCCTCCAATCCTCTGGGAACGCGTGCGCTCTATCTGTCGTGGCAATACTACCGGATCCACGGAACCCAAGACACGCGGAAAATCGGGCGTCGATCATCAAACGGCTGCATCGGCCTTTACAACGAACATATAGAAGAGGTCTTCGATCGCACGCCGGTCGGGACGCAGGTTAAGTTGATCTGAACGGATCACATGCAGGAGAGTAAAACACTATGAATTTCTGGGGATGGTTCGTTAGCGGGTTCTTCGTGCTCGGCCTTGGAGCGGTCGGTTGGCAAGCGTTGCAGCCGGCCCCGGCGCAGACCGCTCAAGGACACTCAATGGTTCCGCCGGACACGAGCGGCATTCCTCAGGGCGCGCCCATTGCCAATGTAATAATTCCCGCTGAGTTTTCGCCGCAAGCCCAAATGGGGCAACGCGCGTTCGAGGCAAAATGCGCCAGCTGTCATGGTGAAAATGCCGCAGGCCAGAATGGGGTCGCTCCTCCGCTTGTTCACAAAATCTACGAGCCGAACCACCATTCCGATGCCGCGTTCCTGAATGCGGCGCAAAACGGCGTCCAATCTCATCATTGGAATTTTGGCAATATGCCTCCCGTTGAAGGCCTCACCCAAGGTGATGTGAAGATGATTGCTGGATACGTGCGCGAACTGCAGCGCGCGAACGGGATCAACTGACTTTGGTCGTCAGGCTGAACATCTTCCGTAGCGCGATCCAGATTCTCCTGCTGGTCTCGATTGCGTTATTTGTCGTTCTCCCGGCGGGATCTCTCGATGCAATTGGCCATGAAACGGTCGCTGCCAAAGTTTCCGAACGAAGTGCGCAAAAACATCAGACCTCTCATGAGGAAGATGCAGATAATCTTCTCCCCGGGCATTGCGATCCGGGGCCGGACTGCTCGAAAAATATGGTAATTGTCATTTTATCAGCTCCGAGAGCTTCGACCAACTTGTCGCAATTGCCTCGCGAACATCCAGATCAGAGCTTTTCTAACCGGAATGTCCTAAGGGACACCCCGCCTCCCAAACACCTATCCTGACCTAGGGGCAACCACGCCTCATCAAATTAAATCTATCAAGCATGGAAATACAGGATACGGAACGATGAAAAGCAAACTGATGATCGGCCTCTTGGCAGGAACGACAATGGCCGCAGCTGCATTTGCACATGGTGGCGCGGAAGGCGTCGTCAAGGAACGCATGGACGGCATGATGGCCATGGGGCAATCGGTCAAAGAACTGGCTCCGATGATGCGTGGTGAAATCACCTATGATGCTGAAGCTGTTCGTGCGGGAGCACGCGTCTTTGTCGAACATAGCGAAGGCATGACCGAATTGTTTCCCGAAGGGTCTGCTGGGAAACCGTCGGAAGCAAAGCCCGAGATCTGGTCGGATTGGGAAGAATTCAGTGCGCTCGCAGAGCAGCTCAAGGTGGTTAGCGAAGGTCTTGCCAAAGCCGCCGACAACGGGCTTATGGCGTCAGCGGCGGGAATGGATGCAGGCTCTATGATGGGCACGCAATCCCCCGGTGGCATGATGGGAGCTTCGTCCATGATGGGAACTTCGTCAGGAAGCCCGATGATGGACTATGCCTCGATGCCCGCAGATGGGGCATTCAACATGGTGACCCAGACATGTTCGGCATGTCACGCGAAATTCCGCTACGAGGCGAAGTAAAGATGGGCCGGATGAAAAAACTGGTCTTTGCTGCAGGGGCGCTTGGCGCCCTTGTGGTCGGCGGCCTTGTGATCTGGCCGATTGGCAAGGTGCCCGCGTCGATCACGCAAACGGGTGATGTCCAGCGCGGCGCCTATTTGGCTCGCGTATCCGGGTGCATTTCATGCCACACCAATTCAGAGGCTGGCGGCGCCGCACTCGCAGGCGGCGCGGGGCTGGCGACAGATTTTGGCACGTTTTTTCCGCCCAATCTGACGACAGACAAAGAGAGCGGCATCGGGGGGTGGACGGTTGAGCAGTTCGCCAAGGCGGTTCGCCAGGGCATTAGTCCTAGCGGAGAGCCGTATTATCCCGCTTTTTCCTATCCGTTCTATGCGGATTTCACGGATCAGGACATTGCCGACCTTTGGGCAGCTTTCCAGACCGTGCCACCGGTCGCCGAGGCAGCGCTTGAGCATGATGTCAAGTTTCCTTTCGATCAGAGATGGGGCCTGAAGCTATGGCGGGCGGCCTATCTCTACGATCCACCCACGGAACCCATTGACGAGAAAAACGCACAATGGAACCGCGGTCGCGAGCTGGTTCGAGGTGCAGCACATTGCGGTGCTTGCCACACGCCACGCAATATCGGAGGCGGGCGCCTGCTTGACGCGGTTTTTGCTGGAAATGAGGCATTGCCAGGGGGGAGCAAGGCGCCTTCGATCACGCCGAACTCACTGGCGGAACGCGGCTGGACCGTTTCCAACCTCGCCTATGCGTTGCGTACTGGCGTGACGCCGTCAGGCGACGCTTTCGGCGGCAGCATGGTGGAGGTCGTGCAGGGCAATACGCGCTTTTTGTCCCCCGATGATCTGGAAGCGATGGCCGTGTACTTGCTTGATGGTGACGAACCTCGAGCCGACCGGGTCGCTCAGGGCGAGGGCGCCGCTGCTAATAAAGACATGTGACTGCAATAGAGACAATGTGTGAGCCAAAACTGGCTCGCACAACAAACGAGAACGAAATGACACACACCAGAAGAGCATTCATTCAATCGGGGTTGGCAATGAGTGCGTTGAGCGTCTTCCCTAAGGCTGGATCAGCAGCCACCCCTGAATTTCAGGTGATGACAGCGCAAAGTGGCGCCGTACAACTCGCCCCTCCGGACTACCCCAAGACGGAGATTTGGGGCTATGACGGAAAGTTTCCTGGCCCCGTGATCCGTGTTCGGCAGGGCGCGCGTCTTCAACGTCGGCTCGTCAACAAGTTGCCGCAGGCGACGTCCCTGCACTGGCATGGCGTGCGGATATCAAATGCGATGGACGGCGTGGCCGGGCTCACCCAAGATGCCATCCCCACAGGCGAAACCTTCGACTACGATTTTGCCGTTCCAGATGCAGGAACTTTTTGGTTTCACGCGCATAATCGCTCCGTCGAACAGGTCGCTCGTGGGCTCTACGGAGCGTTGATCGTCGAAGAACCGATAGCCCCGGATGTTGATCGCGATGAAGTCCTTATTCTTGACGATTGGCTCCTCAACCCGGAGACCGCACAACTCGACCCAGATTTTGAAGCCGTTCATGATCGTAGCCATGCAGGCCGACGTGGCAACTTTGTCGCCACCAACGGAAGCTTCAATTCTACGCTCAACGTGAGCCAGGGTGAGCGGATGCGGCTTCGGTTGATCAACGCGGCAAATGCCAGGATCTTTGTTTTGGGCCTGTCAGGTCTAAAGGGGTGGGTGATGGCGTTCGACGGAATGCCACTGGTGACGCCGAGTGAGATCAGCGAACCGATCATCCTTGGGCCGGGCCAACGAGCGGATTTGTTTGTCGACGTCATTGCGGATGAAGGGGAAAGTGCTCATCTGGTGCGGCTTGAAGACGGCCAGGGATTTGCCCAAACCGAGTTTCGCGTGACCGGCACTTTGGCCTCCGCTGTGCGGGATGTCCCCCAAGTTCTGCCACCGAACCCTAATATGGATGTGCCGGGACTGGAGCAGGCGAGACGCATCAGGCTCAACATGGAAGGCGGGGCAATGGGCAACCTTGACGCAGCCATACTTGAGGGTGAGCGAAAAACGTTCCGCCAACTGGTCGACGCGAACCAGTTCTGGGCTTTCAATGGTACCGTGGGCATGACCGAGAAGCCACTGGCTAGCCTGTCACGCGGTGAAACAGCGCGAGTGGAGATCTACAACGATACATCCTTCCCCCACGCCATGCATTTGCACGGGATGCATTTCCGGGAGGTGCTGGAGGGCGGTGAAGTTGGTCCCCTGCGGGATACCTTGCTGATGTTCGGTGGCGAGACTCGCGAGATCGCCTTCGTTGCCGACAATCCGGGAAAGTGGCTGTTTCACTGTCACATGCTCTCGCACGCGGCATCCGGCATGATGACGTGGCTGGAGGTCGCATGAGATCAGCTTACCTGGCGGTAATTTCATCCATTGGCCTGATTGGGCTAGGTGCAACCTGGTGGTTCAGCGGCAATGCCTCCCAGGGTTCTTCCCCGTTTGACGACGTCAATATCGAACTGGGGCAAGCTCTCTATTCTGAAAACTGTGCGTCCTGCCATGGCGCCAATCTCGAAGGGCAACCAGACTGGCGAAGCCCTGGTTCAGATGGCCGCCTGCCCGCGCCGCCGCATGATCGCAACGGTCATACCTGGCACCATAGTGACCAGATTTTGTTCTCCTACACCAAGCTCGGGGGGGCGGAACTGATGCGACAACAGGGCTCAGATTTCGATAGTGGCATGCCGGGCTTCGCCGGCAAACTCACAGATCAGGAAATTTGGAACATTCTCGGCTTCATTAAGTCGACCTGGCCAGAGCGAGAGCGCAATGCTCAGGCCGCACGCACAGCAGCAGAACAAGAGGGATAATGGACATGATTTTCAGAAATTTGATGCTCGTATCGTCATTTGCCTTACTTCCAATGGCAGTGCAGGCCGCAGACCTGGACGAAGCGCGGGTCAAGGAACTTGTATATGAGGCTATCCGCGAGAATCCGCAAATCATCATGGAAGCAGTCGAAATACTTCAACGTCAGGACGCCGAAGCCCAGGCACAAGCGCAGGCAACCGTCTTGCGCGATCAGCGACAATTGCTCGAGCAAGACCCGAATGCACCGGTTCTCGGCAATCCCGATGGGGATGTGACCGTTATCGAATTTTTCGATTACAACTGCCCATATTGTCGACGCGCTATGCCGGAAGTTCAGGCTCTGTTGGAGGCCGATCCTGATGTGCGTCTGGTCTATCGCGAATGGCCAATTCTCGGGGACGGGTCAGTGTTTGCAACCAAAGCTGCACTCGCATCGCGGCTGCAAGGCAAGTATGAGGCATTCCACTGGGCCCTAATGGGTATGAACGGCCGGGCGGAAGAGGCAAGCGTTCTCAGGATAGCACAAGAAGTTGGTCTCGACATCGAACGCCTTCAAACCGACATGGAGCGCCCCGAAATTGAAGAGCACATCGCGACCTCGATGCGGTTGACGCAGTCGCTCGGCTTCAGTGGCACGCCTTCATTTGTGATCGGCGACAATCTGGTTCCAGGCTTCGTGGAGAGCGATAAGCTCACGGAACTGGTCGACAACGTGCGGGCGTCGGCAAACTAGCACTCTGCGGTGGGTTCTGACATCACGCCCGATGAGCAATGATGCAGGCGAATGAGCCGGAGCCCCTACATACCAAAAGACCTAGGCACGGCCTACCACTGAAAGAGGCGGCGAGAAGATGACTTACCTTTGGTATCTTATTGCTGCCTTTGCCGAGATCGCCGGATGTTTTGCTTTCTGGGCATGGTTGCGGCTCGATCGTTCGCCGCTTTTGGTCGGGCCAGGTCTGGTAAGTTTGGCACTCTTCGCATGGCTTTTGACGCGCGCAGAAAGCGAAATGGCCGGTCGGGCATATGCAGCTTACGGGGGCGTCTACATAGCGGCGTCCATGATCTGGATGTGGCTAGTGGAGGGGAGCCGACCGGACCGCTGGGACATTGCAGGCATTCTTCTTTGCCTCTTAGGCAGTGCTCTCATCCTGTTGCCTTCGCGCTCATGATCTGCGGAACCTCAGAAAACCAGGCAAATCCGTCGCTAGAAATCGCTAGGTCATCGCACCCGTCACGACGGGTGCGATGACCCATAGATTAGGCAGTCACGGTATTTTCGTACCCAGCTTCACGAAGCAGGGCCGTCAGCCGTTCTGTTGACAGTGCACCTTCAACAGAAACCGTGCGGGCCGGAATGTCGCAAGATACGCTCGCATTTGCGTCAGCTGCCTTGATCGCCTTTTCGATCGTACTGGTGCAATGACCACAACTCATGTCGGGAACGTTGAATTTCATGTCGATGTCTCCTCTGTGACAGCTTGTTCAGTGCAGATGGGGCTTCCAGTGGGGGGAAGGTCAAGGGTCTCCGTAGATTTTTAAAGCGAAGCCAGGAAAGTTCAAATTGGGTATTGACCTTCCAGTCACTGGAACTCCTATTTGGGGTGTCAAATGGGATTCCAGGAGACTGAAATGACAGATCAATCCAAAGTGACGCTCTCGATTGAAGGAATGTCTTGCGCCTCATGCGTAGGGCGCGTGGATCGGGGCCTAGCCGCGTTGAGGGGAATATCCGATGTCTCGGTGAACCTCGCGAACGAGACGGCGCGTTTCAGCGTGGATGGTTCGCCCCACCTGCAAGATGCGGTCCAAGCCCTGAAAGATCTCGGGTATCCAGCGCGAACGGCATCCGTGACGCTGAACATCGCGTCCATGTCATGTGCTTCTTGTGTCGGGCGCGTCGACAAGGCACTTGCCTTGGTTCCCGGCGTGTTGGAGGTCAACGTTAATCTTGCGGCGGAAAATGCGCGCATCACATATCTTGAGGGCATGACCGACCCTGTGGCCCTCATCCGTGCATCCGAGCAAGCCGGATATCCAGCCAGCGTGGCCGAGGCCACGGCAACACAGGATCGCACTTCGCGAAAAGAAGAGGAAGCGCGCGGGTTGGCACGCCGGGTGGCACTGGCCGCAGCACTCGCTTTGCCGGTTTTCCTGATGGAAATGGGCGGGCACCTGATCCCGGCCGTGCATATGGCGATCAACAATACCATAGGACAGCAGGCCAGCTGGTTGATCCAGTTCATCCTCACAACGGCTGTGCTCATTGGGCCCGGCCGACAGTTCTATCTGAAAGGGTTTCCGGCCTTGCTGAAAGGTGCTCCAGACATGAACAGTCTGGTCGCCGTCGGCACAGGCGCAGCTTATCTTTATTCAGTTGTCGCAACGTTCTTCCCGTCGCTGATGCCCGAGGCCGTCCGCGCTGTCTACTTCGAGGCCGCCGCGGTCATCGTGGTCCTGATCCTGATCGGGCGCTGGCTCGAAGCGCGAGCGAAAGGGCGAACAGGGGCTGCAATCGAGAAGCTGCTCGGCCTACAGGCTCGTACGGCGCGTATTTTGCGTGACGGCGATGCGGTCGAGGTCGAGATCGATGCCTTGCGCACCGGAGATCTGATTGTTGTGCGCCCCGGAGAACGACTCGCCGTGGACGGTGAGGTTGTGGACGGCGAAAGCCATGTCGATGAAAGCATGATCACCGGGGAACCCGTGCCGGTCGGCAAGTCGGCTGGTGATCCTGTCACGGGCGGTACGGTCAATGGCGCGGGCAGTCTGACCTATAAAGCAACGCGTGTTGGTGCGGATACCACGTTGTCCCAAATCATCCGCATGGTCGAAGATGCGCAGGGCGCCAAGCTCCCCATTCAAGGGTTGGTGGATCGGATCACGCTTTGGTTCGTCCCCGCTGTGATGACCCTCGCCGCCTTGACGATCCTTGTCTGGCTAATATTCGGCCCTGATCCCGCCCTCACCTATGCGCTGGTCGCGGGTGTCTCAGTTCTCATCATTGCTTGTCCCTGCGCGATGGGACTGGCGACGCCGACGTCGATCATGGTCGGGACCGGTCGCGCTGCTGAAATGGGCGTGTTGTTCCGCAAGGGGGATGCTCTGCAAGCATTGGGGGACGTCAAGGTTGTCGCTCTGGACAAGACCGGCACCGTCACCGCCGGACGTCCCGCGCTGACCGACCTTGTGCTGGCGGAAGGAGCCGAGCGCTGCACCGTTCTTGCGGCAGTCGCATCGGTCGAAGCCAGATCAGAACACCCGATCGCCGAAGCTATCGTGCGCGGCGCGCAGGCGGAAAACATCAGACTGTCGGAACCGAGCGCGTTTACTTCGATTACAGGGTATGGCGTGCGCGCCATCGTTGACGGGGCCGAGGTTGTTGTCGGAGCTGACCGAATGATGCAGCGCGAAGGGATCGATCTTGGTGAACTCGCAGAGGCTGAAACTATGCTCGCACGGCAAGGTCGCACCGCACTCTTCGCCGCAATCAATGGCAAGGCGGTGGCTGCGATTGGCGTCGCCGATCCGGTCAAACCCTCGAGCCGAGCCGCGATTGCCGCACTGCACAGTCTGGGTTTGAAGGTGGCAATGATTACCGGCGACAAACGCGAAACGGCAGAAGCAATTGCCGAAGAGACTGGTATCGACCACGTGATCGCGGGGGTCTTGCCCGACGGCAAGGTGGCGGCACTGGAAAATCTGCGCCAGCAGGGCACATTGGCCTTTGTTGGCGATGGCATCAACGATGCACCCGCGCTCGCCCACGCGGATGTTGGCATCGCCATCGGCACTGGCACGGATGTGGCGATCGAAAGCGCAGATGTCGTATTGATGTCCGGTGATCTTCGCGGCGTTGTGAACGCTTTCGAGATCTCGCGACACACCATGCGAAACATCAAACAGAACCTTGGTTGGGCCTTTGGTTACAATGTGGCTTTGATACCCTTGGCCGCCGGAGCGCTTTATCCGAGTTTCGCCGTGCTGCTGTCACCGGTCGTCGCTGCCGGTGCGATGGCACTTAGCTCGGTCTTTGTCTTGACGAACGCCTTGCGGCTGCGGCGCGTAAGACCGGCGATGGACGAGCGCCAAGAGTCTGGGCGGGTGGAGGACTTCGCCCCCGTCCCGGCCGAGTGAGAGGAGGCAGAAATGAACATTGGTGATGTTGCCGAGCGGTCAGGAGTGCCGGCCAAGACCATTCGCTACTATGAGGATATCGGTCTAGTAACACCTTTGCGCGCTGCAAACGGGTATCGAAGCTTCAGAGAGATCGATTTTCATAAGCTGGCATTCATCGGACGAGCGCGAGCCTTGGGATTTACAATCGAAGACTGCCGTACGCTTTTGGCGCTCTATAACGATGACAATCGAGAAAGTGCGCAGGTAAAGGCCGTCGCAGAGGTGCACCTGCGCCAGATTGATGAAAAGATCTCTAAACTCATGTCGATGAAAGAAACTCTTTCGTCTCTCGTGCACCAGTGTGCTGGCGATCACCGACCGGATTGTCCAATTCTTGCGGATCTTTCTGTCGTAGACGACGCAACTTTCTCATGATCTCCGACGACGAATGAAATCGCGCGCCCTGCGAGACAGGGCGCGCGACCTGTAGTTACTGCACCAGCTCTGTAATAGTCAGCTTGCCATTCACACGGTCGGCAACGAAGTTGATCTGTGCGCCTTCACTCAGCCCTTCCAGCATCGCGGGATCGGCGAGAACGAAGACCATTTTCATTGCTGGCATGTCGAGGTTTTCCAGCGGGCCATGGTCGACAGTAATCTTGTTCCACTTGGCATCGATCTTGGTCACCGTGCCCGAGGACATGGCACTATCGCTAGCAGCAATTGCAGTTCCAGCGGTCATCAGAAGGGCAGCGGCGAGCGTCAAAAATTTGGTCATGATTGGTTTCCTTTGATTTGAGATCAGTTGACAGTAAGGGCGCCGTGCATGCCGCCTTCATAGTGGCCGGGCAGCAGGCAGGCGAATTCGAAGTTGCCGGCCTTGTTGAAAGTCCAAAGGATCTCCGCCTCTTCACCTGGTTCAAGGCGCACAGCGTTAGGGTCGTCATGTTCCATCTCAGGGAACTTGGCCATCAGCTCTTTGTGTTCAGCGTTTTGTGCCATCGAATCCATCACGAACTCGTGGGTTTCCTCACCCATGTTCGTGATGCGCAGGCGCACGGTTTCACCCTCAGAAAAAGTCATTTCCGAGGAGGGTTCGAAGACGAACGGTGCGTCCTTGTCGTAGTCCTCACGCATTATCACATCGATGGTTCGCGTGGGTTCATGGCCATGCATCGCAGGCATGCCGATGGCCATTTGACCGTTGCCGTGCCCGGCGTCCGCAATTGCGAGGGCGGGAATCAGGGCCAGCCCCAATGTCAAAAGTGCAGTTTTCATGAGCGTGTTTCTCCTGTGCTCTGGCATCAGCCCTGCCGCACGCCGCCGCGCGGCGTGATCACGGTTTTCGGACTGGTGTTGTATGCATGTTCGGGCAGCTCGCCCGTCCATTCGTAGGCCTGTGTTCCGGGCGGGTTGTCGTACCAGCCAGGATCGCTGTAATCGTCGCGGTCGATGCCCTCGCGAACCTTCACCACGCTAAACATGCCACCCATTTCCAATGGGCCATGCGGCCCCCATCCGGTCATCATCGGCACGGTGTTCTCGGGGATCTCCATCGACATCTCGCCCATATCCGCCATACCCGCCGTGCCCATCGGCATGTAGCCAGGCTGCTGGCGGCGGATCATTTGGGTCAGGCGGGACTTGTCGGCGCCAATAAATGTAGGGATGTCGTGGCCCATAGCATTCATGGTGTGGTGCGACTTGTGGCAGTGGATCGCCCAGTCACCTTCGTGAATCGCGTCGAACTCGTAGGCGCGCATGGCGCCTACAGGAATGTCGATCGAGACCTCGGGCCAACGGGCACTTTCCGGCACCCAGCCTCCGTCAGTACAGGTGACCTGAAAGTCATAGCCATGCATGTGAATTGGGTGGTTGGTCATCGTCAGGTTGCCACAACGCACACGGACGCGGTCCCCCTTGTTGACCACCAGAGGATCGATGTCCGGGAAGATCCGGCTGTTCCAGGTCCACATGTTGAAATTGGTCATCTCGGCCACGCGCGGGATGTAGGTCCCCGGGTCGATGTCATAGGCCGCAAGGAGGAACGCGAAATCCCGGTCCACCGGCATGAACGCCGTGTCGCGCGGATGCACGATGAAGAGCCCCATCATGCCCATGGCCATCTGTACCATCTCGTCCGCATGCGGGTGGTACATGAAGGTGCCGGACTTGATGAGGTCGAACTCGTAGACGAAGGTCTTACCCGGCGGGATGCCGGGATGCGACAAACCACCAACTCCATCCATTCCCGATGGCAGGATCAGTCCGTGCCAATGCACGCTGGTATGTTCCGGAAGACGGTTGGTTACGTAAATACGCACCCGCTCGCCTTCGACCGCTTCGATTGTGGGTCCGGTGGATTGGCCATTGTAGCCCCAGAGCCGCGCAATCATCCCGTCCGCCATAATCCTTTCAACAGGCTCTGCAACGAGGTGGAACTCCTTTACATCTCCGTTCATGCGATACGGCAAAGACCATCCGTTCAGTGTTACAACGGGGTTGTAGTCGAACCGATCCGAAGGCCTTGGGGGAACTTGTGTATAGGGGCTGTCGGTAAAGGCGGCCTCGGGCAGATCGCGAAAGCGTGTTTGCGCGGCCCCGGCGTTCGCCAGCACAGCTCCAGCGCTCGCGGTCAATCCCGCGCCCAGTAATTGACGACGGTTCATCATTCTTCGCTACCTCCGGTCAGAGTAATTGCCCCGCCCCAAATCGCCGCGGTCGCGTCTGTTTCGGCAAGCCAGTAGTCACGTTTCGCTTCTGCGGCAGAGAGGCGCGAAGCGAGCCCCTCCTGGGCATCAGCGATCAATTCAAAGGTCGAGGTCAGCATGCCGTTGTAGGACAGCAGCGCTTCGTCATCGATCTGGCGTCGCAGAGGCAAAACAGAGTCGCGCCAATGCCGCGCGATGCTATGGCGACCGGTGATGGCCCTATAGGCCATGCGTGCGTCCGAACGCGCATCGACGGCCTGCTGGGCCAGCCTGTTCGCTGCCTGCAGATAGGCCATGCGGCCACGCTTCGACACCAGCGGACCGGTGTCGTAGAGCGGGATCTCGAAATCTAGAGCAAGCGCTGGATTGGCCTCGGTTTCTCCGGCTGCACGTTCCAGGTCGAAACCAGCCACCAACTGGACGTCCGAGACCATACGGGTTTGCCCGGTCAGACGGTAGTCCAGCGCGAGCGCCTCGAGTTCCAGCTTTCCAGATGCCAGGTCTACGCGGTTTGCCAGTGCCAGCTGTTCGATATTTCCTGCAACGCGCGGGCCACCAGGCAAGGCGGGCAGCGAGTCCGGCACGAATACAGTGGTGTCGCTACCCCAAAGCCCCATCAGCCGAAGCAGTTTTTCTTTGGCCAATTGCGCCTCCAATTGGGCGGCTGCACGTTCGGCGGCAAGCTCAGCAGTAAAGGCATGCTCTCTTGCTTGATCGGCCTTGCTCATCGCGCCGGTACGGCCCAGTTGCACAGCAAGTTCGGACGCTGCCTCGGCAGTGCCCTGAGTTTGAGCGATCAGTGCAGCGGCTTCGAAAGCGCCAACCGCCTCAATCCAGGCCCGGCGGGTTTCAACGGCCAAGTCTATCGTGTCGGCGAGCGCAGCAAGTTCGGATTGTCTGAAGCGAATCTCCGCAAGTTGGGTCCGCGGTGCGGATGTTGCCACGTCGAGCAGGGAGTTGATTAATGTTGCCTCAAGTGTGCGAGTGACATCGCCAGCCAACCCGGAGATTGACACACCGATCGAGGGCACCGGCCCCATAGCCACTTCCCATAAGTCAGTTGAGGACAGACCTAGCTCAGCGAAGCTGGCTTGAAGTGCGGGACTGTTTATCAGGGCAACCTGCACTGCGGTGTCGGCGCTGACGGTCTTACCATGCACCATGGCGTGAACCCTCTTGCGCGTTTCCTCAAGGTCCGCGGCAGACAGGTTCCAGATCGGTGTGGCCCCTAGAGCCTGGCGTGCACCCGTCTCGACACTGCCAAAGCCCGCGCGATCTGGTTTTGCGCGCTCAAGAACGGCAGGACTGGCGCAGGCGGACACCAGCAACATGGACCCCATGAGAAGAGGCAGTTTCATTCGCCACCCTCCCGTTGTTCATCATTCAGCGTCCGCCATTCGGCCGGTTCTCCGACCGAGTAGCCCGCGTAAGCAACAACAGGCCCGGGTTGCGCAGACGCGACCACAGGCGATGTAACCGCCGCCGTAAGCGCTGGCACGGTTTCAAGTTCAGGAAGCGCCGAGCAGGCGGCCCCGAACAGCGGCAAGGATGCCGCAAGCAGAATTTTCACTTAGATTTCCTCGAAATGTCAGATGCAGATGGTCGCAGTCAAACTGCGGCTACAGGTGCATCAGGCGCGAGGAGGGCGCCGCAAACCTTCGGGTGTGGCCGAACGGACTAGGGACGCAATATCCCAGGACCGGAGGGAAACATTAGCGGACTGCTTTGTGCAACTTTCGGCACCTACGAAGTCTCCGACCACGCAGATATGTGACGCACAGTGGTCTGCTCCATGGTCGATATCTGCAGCCGGAATGTCCGTTTCATGATGGTGGCGCTCGTTTGAAGACTCCTGGGCGAGTTGTTCAACAGAGCACGAAACCATGGCTGATGCATTGGACGGCATCAGGGTCACTGCCACCAATATGGAGGCAATCTGGAGTATCCCAAAAAAGGCCCGAATCCTGTACATCATTTTTGAAGCTGTATTGCTGAAACAAAATGTCGGCAAGTCACCAAAACGTGTGGGCCAATTTTTCATACATTCTTCGTAGAAGTCTGAACAAACTGCTGAAATCCTAATCGATCAATGAATGTGCGAGCGCGGATGTCGCAAGCGGTGACGACATGATCGCCCGCTTGAAAAACATCATTGCGTTAGAGACTGACGGAGCGTTGGTCTAACGGTTGATTTCTACTGGCGGCACAAACCCGTAGTCGCTTACTCGAGAGCATTCAGGAACCTGGCGTAGTCATCACTGACCTCCCTCGCCTCAACAAAGGCGCGAGCGCGCTCGGCGTCGAGACAACGAAAGTAGTCCTGCACATCGGCAATGTAGGTCTCGAAATCGCTTCTGATCAGATCGGCGTAGGCACGCATGTCGTCTTGCGACTGAGGCAAGAACGGTCGTTCGGGAGGTACGCAATCTGCTGCCGCGGCTATCGGCATGCTTCCAAGCAGGAACGCGAACAGCAACGGTGCGTTGCGCGCAATAAACAGCCGCAGGGCAAAACTCCTTTGCCGCCTTTAAGATTATCATTCTGTCGGCTATCACCGTTATCGGAGCAAGGCGAACTTCGTCAACACGTTATTATTGTCTTGCTATCATTAATGTTGTTTTGTATCGCTCACGGTGTTGCGACCCCGTGGGCCTGATACTGCACCCAGGCAGAACAAGGACCCAAGGGAAGGCCATGATTGAAGAAGCCCCGAATGTGGTTACAGAAGACGGACTGCGCGGCTTGCTCGCCGAGGGCTACCTCATTGAGGTGGTCTGCAAGGAGAGAGCAGAGAAGCGCCATAACAGCTGGTACGGCTCGTGGGTCATCCGCGCCGTCGCCACTGATGAGCGTGACGATAAGATGCTCGTCACCAGCCGAAGCGTCCTCAAGCTCCGCGACTTCAAAACCATCGTTGGCCTTGTCAGTTTCCTGGCCGACATGGGCTGTACGACCGCTAGCATCCCACTTGAAGAAGGTGGCCGCGAGCGCCACGCCGCGCCTCCGGTCAAAGGCAGCTGACCGCGCGACTGCGCTCGTCGTTGCTTTGGGTACAGGCGTTTGTTCCGCGCCCCCGGCCCTGGCCGACGGTTTCATCTTTTCGGTTGGCCCAGACGGCCAATTGATTTCCTCTTCTCAAGAGGCAAACGGGCGCCTTTTTCTCTTCGCAGAACCTCGCGTTCCTGACGCAACGAGCGAGACAGCGATCCCGGCTCGATCCGCCGCCCGCGCCACCCCAGAAATCCTCCATGCGATCGAGACCACGGCTCTGCGGTATGCCGGGCATGGTGCGCTGCGTCGCGCAGGGCTTTCAGTCACTGATTGGGCGCTCCTTTACCGGGCCAATATCGAAGTCGAGAGCGCATACAATCCGGCTGCACGTAGCCCTGTCGGTGCCATAGGCCTTGGCCAGCTTATGCCGGATACCGCCCGCGACCTCGGCGTGGACCCACATGACATTGCGCAGAACCTCGACGGATCAGCCCGCTACTTGCTGATGATGCTCGACCAGTTCGGTGAGGGTTCTCTGGCCCTTGCCGCGTACAACGCTGGCCCTGAGGCGGTCACACGCCACGGCGGCATCCCCCCTTTTCGAGAAACCCAAGGGCATGTGGCCCGTGTGACTGCCGTGTTTGAGCGGCTCAGAGGAGATCTTTCATGACATCGAGGAAACGTCAAAGCGTGCTCCGCACGCGGGCGATCGTCGCGCTCGGCGCGACGGCCCTTATCGTGCTGGCGGGTCCAGCGCTTGCGCAAAGCATCGACCTCTCGCCGGTACAGACCCTGCTTCAAGGCATTGTCGATGCGATCACCGGTCCCTTGGGCATCGTGATTGGCACGCTCGCACTGATCGGTGTGTTTCTTTCCTGGCTCTTTGGCATCCTCGACTTTCGTCAGGCGCTTTGGGTCGTGGTTGCAATCGCGGGCATCGCCGCAGCACCCACCATCGTCGCCGCCATCTGGACCACCTGAGCAATCCCGGAGTTCTTGGCCATGGCTGACCAGTCCCGCGTGTTCATCGGCCTTCTCAGGCCACCCAAGCTGATGGGCTTGCCGATCATGTACGCCATGGTCTGGCTCTTCGGCTCGACGCTTCTGTTCCTCTGGGTGCAGAGCTGGGTGGTGGCTGTTTTCGCGGGGCTGGCCTGGCCGGCGCTCTGGAAGGCCGCGGACTGGGATCCGAACTTCCTCGATGTCCTGGTGATCACCCTGCAGGAAACCCCGCCCACGACGAACCGCAAGCTGCATGGAGGCGACAGCTATGCCCCGTGATGGAATTGCCGATGAGATTGAGAACGCCATCGATCCGCTGACCGCGCTACCCGCATGGGTCAAGGGCGAGAAGCGGCTCTCAATGATGCTGCCTTATGTGAGCCTCGTGAACGACCGAACGATCCGGACACGCGGCAACGAGCTGATGCAATGCATCCGGCTCGAGGGGGTGAACAGCACCACGAGCGAGGACGGGCATCTCGACCGGATCGGAGGGTTGCTGGCTGGCATCGTGGCGCAGGTCGGGACCGAGTTCTCATTCTACTTGCACAAGGTCTCGAAAGCGGTCGACGTGACCCTGCCGCCCGTTCCGGGCGAAGGGTTTGCGGCCGCCGTCGACAAACGATGGCACGCGCATCTCGGCCGCGCGAGTTTGCGCGACAAGACGCTGACTCTGACCGTGCTGAAGCGCCCCGAGGCGAGCAGCCGTCTGCCCTTCGGTCTGGGGGCGTCTCGCTCGCGACATGCGGCCGACACCACCCGCCGCTTGCGCAAGCTCGACGAGGTTGTGGGGTTTCTGCTGTCCTCCTTCGATGAGCTGAAGCCCCGCCCGCTGGCCGCCAGCAGCGGCGAGCTTCTGGGCTTCCTCGGTTCACTCAACACAGGCGAGGAGCACCCGCTCTTCCCCCGGTCGCGCCTCGGTGTGATCGCCGAGGACGTCGCAAATACCCGCGTCACCTTCCGCGGCACGACCATCGCACTCTCGGACGGTGCCGTCGGCGACAAGCTCGGGGCGATCTTTGCGGTGAAGAACTACCCCGCCAAGACCGATAGCCTGATGCTCGACGAGTTGAATCTGCCCGTCGACATGGTGGTCACGCACTCTTTTGTGCCGATCAACGCCAACATCATGGCGGGCCGGATCAAGCGGCAGCTGCGGCTCATGCAGGCGGCCAATGACGGGGCCGTCAGCCTCGCGCAGGAGTTGGAACTCGCCCAGGACGATCTGGAATCCAAACGCCTGATCTTCGGCGAGCACCACATGACCGTGGCCGTCTATGCCCGCACCCAGACGGCGCTTGACGATATCGCGGCCGAAATCCGCAACATCTCCGCCACTTCCGGGATCAACCTGATCTCGGAGGCCTTCGGGGCGCGGGCGCATTTCATGGCGCAGCATCCCGGGAACACAGGGGCGCGCAGCCGCAAGGCCGCAATCACGAACCACAACTTCACCGATCTCGCCACCTTTCACCGCACCCCGCTCGGAAAGACAGGTCGGGAAGTCCCCTGGGGCGTGCCGATCACGCTCTTTCCGACACCCGAGCGCAGTGGTTTTCGCTTCAACTTCCACGAACAGGGCGCGCCGGATCGCGAGCCCACGGGAGGCCACACGCTGATCCTCGGCCGTCCCGGCTCCGGCAAATCCGTCCTGGCGGCTTTCCTGATGACCATGGCACGGCGGGCAGGTGCGCGGGTCTTCGTATTCGACTATCGCGCGGGCATGGAGATGGCCGTCCGCGCGCTCGGCGGCAGCTATTCGACCGTGCGGGCGGGGCGCCCCACGGGCCTCAATCCGCTCCAGACCGAGATCGACATGCGGGGCCAGGCATGGCTTGCTGATTGGCTCGCGAGCCTCTTGGAGCGGCGCGATCGACCGCTAACCCCGGTTCAGACCAACCGATTGCAGGAAGTCGTGCGCCAGAACGCGAGCGCAGGACATGCGGGCCTACGAAACTGGTCGGATTTCGCCTCGCTGCTGGTCTCGACCGATGACGAGGGCGATCTCTTCGAGCGTATGCAGGAATGGACGGCCGAGGGTCGCTACGGCTGGATCTTCGGGGCCAATGCCGAGGACAGTTTCAGCATCGATGGAGACGTCGCGGGCTTTGACCTCACCGGCATCCTCGATTCCGAGAGCGAGCGGGAACGCATGGCGGTCCTGTCCTACCTCTTCCGCCGGGTCGAGCGGGTGATCGAGGACCGCAAGCCCACCATCATCGTCATCGACGAGGCATGGAAAGCCCTCGACAACGCCTACTTTGCGGAGCGCCTCAGCAACTGGCTGGTGACCGCCCGCAAGCAGAACGCCGTCGTCGTGATGATGACGCAATATGCCAGCCAGCTCGAGCGCACGCGCACCGGCAAGACCATCGTGGAAGCGGTGCCGACGCAGGTGCTCTTGCCCAACATTCGTGCTTCCGCCGCTGACTACGCGATGCTCGGCCTGACCGAGAAAGAGCTCGACGTGCTTCTGGGCGTCGGCTCGGCCTCGCGGCTCGCGCTTGTACGCGACGACCGTGGTTCCGTCGTGATCGATGCCGATCTCAGCGCGCTCGGCCCGCTCGTGACCATCCTTGGCGGAATGGAGAAGGGCGAAGCGCTTGTCGGCGCCGATTATCGCGAACGTCCTGATTTCTGGAGAGTGACATGACCCGTACCATCATTCGCAGCGTAGTGCTGCTCGGGCTCGGCCTGACCCTGACAGCCTGTGCGCAGCATAACCCCCCGCAAGCCAACTGCTTCAATTTTCGCGAGGCTCCTGCGCAGGCAGGAACCGCCACCGCCACGATCTCGACCATGGGGGCGGAGGTCACGCGCCGCGACAGTCCTTGCGATTTCGTCCTCTTGGGGGCGGGCGGCTGAGCCAATGCGGACCTGGCTACCTCTCTCGATGATCGGCTTTGCACTGGCAGGTCCCACGGCAGGGCCAGCGGTCGCCCAAGGCGTGCCGACCTTCGATCTGCGCCTCTTCGCAGAGCGGCAGGCCATCCTTGAGCAGACCGATCGGGACCTGGCACTGCAGCAGGTCCGGCTAAGCCGCGAGGAGGAACTGGCCGAAATCGAGCGCCAGCAACTCGCCTCCCTCGAAGGGCTGATGGATGCCATGTCGCTTGGCGCTGGAGACGTGGCCGGAACCGTGGCGGGGCTCGAGGCGGGGCAGGGGGCGGTAGACGACGTCGAAAGCGCGGCCGCCAGTCTTTATGCGCCCGAGGACACCAATCCAGCGGCAGCGCGGATGTTCGGCGATGCCAGGGAGGGGATCGAGGAGCTGATCATCCGCGCAGCACGCGACACCCATAGTCTGTCCGGGGTCGGCCGCGCAGGTCTTTCGCTCGTGCAATGGCGCTGTCTCTTGCAGGCGCTGATTTGGCAGGAGAGCCGCTTCCAGATCGGGGCACGCTCACCCGTAGGGGCCTTCGGACTTACCCAGATCATGCCCGGTACCGCGGGCGATCTCGGGATCTACCCGGCCTATTACGACGATCCCTATCTGCAGGTCACCGGCGGTGCGCGATACCTCGCACAAATGCTGAACATGTTCGATGGCAACATTATCCATGCGCTCGCCGCCTATAACGCCGGTCCTGGCAATGTGCAGGATTATGGCGGTGTGCCGCCTTTCGCGGAAACCCAGCACTATGTCGTGGTGATCCCGCAGCAGTACAACAGCTACCTCGCGGCCGTGGGCGGCATCGATGCGCTCGGCACCATCGATCCTGTGCTCCTCGCCAACGCGAGTTTCAGCCTCTCGGCCCACGGCGCAGGGGTCTATGGCGACTATTCGCTGGTCTCGGTCCGTGCCGCCGCCCTGCGGGTTCAGGACATCATCACCCGCATTGGTGAGACCGAGGATCTCCACGAGGCCATCGCGCTCAACACCTATGCCCGGGCCGAACTGGCCCGGCTGGTCGCAATCCGGACCCGGATCAAGGCCGCCCGAACCGAGCCACTCAGCGCCGAGCAGATCGCCTTGGCGGCAGCGCAAGCTGCCGAGCGGCGATACATGGATTTTAGTCAGGAGGATTTGCGTTGAACCTGCGCCTGCCCCGTTCCCTTTTCGCCGGTAGCATCGCTCTCGCGCTTGCCCTCAATGTTACCGGACCTGTCGCGGCACAGGGTGTGCCCACGGTGGACACTCAGAACATTGCCCAGGAAATCCGCCAGCTTCAGCAGATGCTGCAGGATTTCGGGATCCAGACCGATCTTCTGGACAATGCGTTGGAGCAACTGGACATGCTGCAAAGCCAACTCGATCAGCTGAACGAGATGTATGCCTCGCTCACCGGGCCGCGCAGCATCCTCGGACTTGCCATGGGCGGGGACCTCGATACCTTGCTTGAGGCCAACTTCGAAGACATCCCCGGCCTGATCCGAGGCATCCAGGCGGGCGATTGGAGCGCGCTCATCGGGCCCAATGCCGGGCCCATGCGCACGCAGATGGAACAGGCGCTGGCAAGCGCCGGGTTCGACGAGGATTCACTCCGCGAGATCGCCACCAGCGGCAATCCGGGCGCCGAAGGCGTGGCCACGCGGGCCACCACAGGTGCTGTGATGTCGGCGGCGGCGCAGAACAGCCACGCAGAGGCGGAACAGTCTCTCGAACGGGTGGAACGTCTGGTCGAGATGATCCCCGACATGGAGGATCTCAAAGCCTCGATGGATCATAACACACGCGTCACGGCGGAACTCGCCATCGCCATGACCCGGATGTGGGAGCTGGAAGCGATCCAAACCCTAGGCGCAGGCAATGCAGGCGTGGTCGACGCCGCCACGGTTGCCGAAGAACGCCGCTACATGGACTTCACCTTGCCGGATCTTGAGCCATGAGTGGGGCAGGGGTGATGACTGCGCGCGAGCTCGTGGAAGAGGAACTTGTCTACGGTGCCCTGCGCCGGGAACAGCTTTGGCGGATGATCGGCATTTCCGGGGCAGGCTTTGGCGTATTCGGCTGTTTGACGGCTGCGGCTGTCGCGCTGATGGTCGAGACGCCGCCTCCCGTGGTTGTGCCCTACGATCCCGCGACCGGGATGGCGCTCCCCAATGCCACGGTTGAAACCGTGTCGCTCGCCGAACGGCCTGCCGTGATCGAAGCGCAAATCTACCGCTACATTTTCGACCGCGAAACCTACAACCAGCTCGACAACGATCTTCGTGTCCGCCGTGTCCTGGCACAGTCTTCCGGATCGGCCGAGGCCAGCATGCGCGCGATGTGGACATCGGGGCAGGACAGCTATCCGCCGACGCGTTACGGGGCTGCGGCCGAGATGGCCGTTGAGATCGCATCGATCACCCTTATTGGCGATAACCGCGCCCAGGTGCGGCTCAGAAAGCGCCTGACCAGCCTCAGGGGGTACAGGATGGATCGTTCACTGCCACGTTGATGTTCGAATTCCGGCCCGAGCGGACCCGAGCGATCGACGATGTTTGGCAAAACCCTTTCGGTTTCACCGTTACCCAATATGCCATCCGATCGGACCGTTCCGAATGACTCGCACTCCAATCTCTGCGCTGCTGGCCGCCAGTATTCTCGCGTTCGCGGGAACGACTGCTTTGGCCGAAACTACGCCCCGTCCAGGTTCTCATGACAATCGCGTGCGCGTCGCGACCTGGACTGAAGGCCAGGTTTACCGTGTCGTCACGACTCTGACCCGCGTCACCACAGTCGAATTCGGTGAGGGTGAAACCATCCGCTCGATCATCGCCGGCGATACGGTCGGGTTTCAATTCGACGGTGTCCCGGGTGGCCGTGCCTTCGCCATCAAGCCGACAGCATCTGGCGTCGCCACCAACATCACCGTCTACACCAACCGCCGCTCCTACTACTTCCATGTCGTCGAAGCCCGGGAGACGCCGCATTATGTCGTGCAGTTCCGCTATCCTGAAAACCGCGTGCAACCCACCAGGGCGGTTGCGGCCGATGCGCCGAACGCGAACTATGCGGTCAGCGCCCGAGAAGAGTTCACGCCGACGGCCATCTGGGATGATGGTACCTTCACGTATTTCCGGTTTGCACGGAACGCGCCGGTGCCCGCCATCTTCCGATATTCGAACGGCAGGGAACGCGCGGTAAACAGCCAGGCCTTGAGTGACGGCGTCATCCGCGTGTCCGGCGTCAACCGGCAATGGGTCCTTCGCCTTGGCGAAGAGGTGATTTGCGTCCAGGACGCAGGACAGGCCACATCATGACCGAAGGTACGGAAGACCTCGCCGCGCGCCTCGCGGCTCTCGAAGGTTCGACAGGCAAAGCGAAGGCAAACAAGCGGCCTGCACCGCTTGCCGCGATCCTTGGAGTCGTCGGCATCGCCGCAGCAGGTGGTCTGGCGTGGGCTGCCCTACAGCCGTCGGCAGAAGCACCAATGGCGACCGCCGCGCCGGAGGAGTTCCAGAGCAGCGGCCCCGGATTCGGAGATCTGGCGCCGATTTCTACCCCGGAGCCCAGCCAAGCCCCGCCTGCGGACACAGGTCCGAGCGAGTCTGAACTCGCGCTGATGGAAAGTCTTGCGACATTGAGAGCGGAACTCGAGGACCTGCGCGCAAGACCGGCCGAGGCCGCGGATAGCGGGGCGGAGCAGGCTATTGCGGACCTGACGGCGCAAATTGCCACCTTACAGGAAGCATCCGCCGAGGCTCAGCGTGCCCTCGAGCGGCAGCTGACCGAGCGGGACCGCGAATTGGATCAGCTCCGCATGGACTTGGAACTTGCACGGCTTGCACCACCAGAGCCGACCTCATTGGGACCAAGTGAAGAAGAATTGCGGCTGGCCGAACTCGAAAGGCGGCGCGCTGCTGAAGCTGAGGCCCGCGCAGAGCGTATCGCGTCTCCTATGATCGCATTCTCCGGGATGGGCGCGGGTGCGGATAGGGAGAACACGCTGGAAGCCGCACGTTTGAATGCAGATGAAGCCTTTGTTCGTTCGGGCGCACAACCTGCGCAGGTGACACGTGCCGAAGTGATCGCGAACCCATCGAACACGGTTGTTCAGGGCACCATGATTCAGGCTGTCACAGAGACGGCTCTCGACAGCACACTGCCCGGCGCGATCCGCGCCATCGTCTCGGAAGACGTCCATTCGTTCGATGGAACCCGTATCCTGATCCCGCGCGGCGCGCGGCTGATCGGGCGCTACCGCTCCGATGTCGCACTCGCCCAATCGCGCGTCATGGTGGCATGGGACCGGATCATCTTGCCCGACAATCAGACTGTGCAGATCAGCGCCTTCGGTGGAGACGAACTCGGCCGTACTGGCACCACCGGGTTTGTCGACACCCGTTTCGCGCAACGCTTCGGCTCCGCCGCGCTGATCTCCTTGATCGGCGCTCTGCCTGCGGCTGCAGCGGGTCAAATCGACAGCGAGGCGGCGGCCGATGTTGCGAGTGATGTCGGCACCGACCTGCGCGATAGCACGCAAAGCGTGATGCAGGACTATCTGGCGATCCGGCCAGTGCTACATGTCGACCAGGGTACACGGATCACGGTCATGGTTGATCGTGACCTCGAGATTTTCTGACATGGCTGCAAGTTATCTGGAAGCGTCGCTCGACCGTTTCGGCCCCGAGGTCCTGCGCGACGACACGATCGAGATCTGCATCAATCCCGACGGACAAGTCTGGGGCGAATTCCAGGGCGACCACTTCATGCGAGGTCTCGGCAGCCCGCTGAGCCCAACCGAGATCAAGGACCTCGGCAACCAGATTGCCTCCGCCGCCTCGACCACACTCAGCACCAAGAAGCCTATCGTCTCGGTCTCGATCCTATATCGAGATCGCCCGATCCGCGCGCAGGTGATCCAGCCGCCGGCAGTCGAGGGCGGGTTTTCGATATCACTGCGGTTTTTCTCCTCCCTGCCGCTAGAGGCGATCCGGCTCGGATTTCTCTATGGCAAGGAGCGCAGCCTCGAAGGCTTGCGCCGCGAACGTAACGCCGCACTGCGCGATGTGGTGACATCCGGCGACATCGGCGCCGCGCTGCGGTTTTGCGTCGAGAACAAGCTCAACATGATCGTCTCGGGTGGCACGTCGACCGGCAAGACGGTTGCGGCGCGCAAGATCCTTTCGCTGATTCCGCCCGAAGAGCGGATCATCACCATCGAGGAGGCGGCCGAGCTGCGCCCCGAGCAGCCCAATGCCGTGACGTTGATCGCGGACCGGGACACGGATGCCCGCAGTGCCGATGTGCTCTTGGCCTCAACGCTTCGCATGCGACCCGACCGGATTGTCCTAGGCGAAGTCCGCGGTCGCGAGGCGATGACGTTTCTCGAGGCAATCAACACCGGCCACGGTGGATCGCTGACTACGCTGCATGCCGAGACCCCACAACTTGCTGTTCGCCGCCTCGCCATCGCCGCCCTGAAAACCGATGTGCCGATGACCTATGCCGACATGATCGATTACATTGAGGGCTCGATCGACGTGATCATTCAGGCAGGCCGCCATGAAGGCGCGCGCGGGATCACCGAGTTCTTCCTCCCGGGTCAAACCACAGATTTGAACCTCGACACGGTCGACGGCAGAGGCAACAAGAGCCCCTCCGTTGCCGCTGAGTAAAAAAGGAACCCCCCAGATGCGAAAACCAATTCTCGCACTCATGCTTGCCGCCTTGGCGGGCCCCCTTGTGGCGCAGACTTCGCCTCCGATCTCAAACGATCTCACGGTCGATATGTCGCCTCAAAAGTACCGGATTTGCAACGATCGTCCGGCGCGCCCGACCTGGATGGACGAAATCAATCCGCGGGAAGCTACAAGGCAGCAGCTTTGATGGAATTGTACGAAATTCGGGCCTGGGAGGAGATCGCTGAATCTGGCGACTGCGGCTGTGAAACCCGCTTTCCCGCTTGGGGTAGCTCCGATGGCGAGTATCATGAAAGGTATGCAGGCCTTAGCCAAGCCGAGCATTCAGCGTTTCGCCGCGACTGGATTGAAGTAAGGAAGCAACTCGAGCCGAGCGTGCGTACAATCTGCGAAGCTCAAGGCAACTGGTAATGGGCGTCGTCAGCTGGATGGTCGGAACGGCAGACGCGTTCCTTGTCGATGCGGCTGAGTCCCAGTTCGGGGCCGTGGCAAGCAATACCGGCACGATCGTCCTGCTGATGGTCACGCTTTCGCTAATCGGCGTCTGCATCAACATGGCATTCCAGTTCCGCAGCATGGATGGGGCCAGCTTCTTCTGGTACCTGATCAAGCTGATGCTGATAGGGCTCTTCGCCTTCAACTGGGCAAACTTCAATGCAGTAGCGAACGCCGTCATTGGAGGCTTGGACTACGTCGCTGGCGCGCTGGTGTCTTCGGTTGGCGGCGGAGGAGCCGGAGCCACACACTTTGCCGGCGAATTCGACATCCTGATCGAAAAATTCAGCCAGTACCTGAATGCCATCGGCAGCAATTTGAACTGGATGACGGGCGCGATCCTAGGCGGCATCGGGCTTATTCTTTTGAGCCTCCTTGGCTTCATGACCGGCATCGTCCTCATATTCGCCAAGATGATGCTGACCCTCATGCTCGGCCTTGCTCCGATCATGATCGCTCTGTCGCTCTTCGACGCGACCAAGGATTTCTTCCATAGGTGGGTCTCGACGACGGTCAGCTATGCCTTCTACCCCATCGTCATCGCAGCAATGTTTTCGACCGTCGTCGGCATGGCGAATTCGCTTCTCGCGCAGCTCGGTGATCCAAACTCGGCAACCAACATCGGATCGCTCGTGCCGTTCTTCGTCATGGTGTTCCTAGCCAAGGGCTTCGTCGCTGCAACGCCCCTGATTGTGCGGGGGATCTCTGGGAACCTGATGGTAGCCGCAGCGCCCGCTGTGGTCGCTGGATCGACCGGGATCATGCGGGGGATCTTCAATACCGACGGCGTGAAGGGCCGGGCGCGGATCGGTGCGCTCACGACAAGCGAAGTAATCGGACGAGGCGCGGTGCAGACGCCTGCCGCTGTGCGGAGCGCCGCGGCAACGACAAGCGCGCAGGTGGTCAGAATGGCGGAACGAGCAAAACGTTTGCGAGAGTAGAAAGGAGAAAGCAGCCTTTCGCCGCACTGTGCATGAACTCACACAATGCGGGACTTTTCGGGCTTTCGCTGCGCCGTTCACGAAGGTCCGTTGCCCCCTCTTCTTCAGGGTGGACTAAGCATCGAGTAACGCATCGATCACCGCGCATTCTGGGGCAGCATCGCCGGTGCATCGCGCAACAGTGTCCGACAGGACGCGCTCGATGCGCTGCAGATCGGCAATCTTGGTGTCGCGTTGCCTTTAAATCT
>NZ_PYIB01000029.1:0-66402 GCF_009129705.1 Roseobacter sp. TSBP12 | reverse complement strand
GGAGCCACCCACCTCATCCGCTCAGGGCCGTTCGCGTCCATCAACACCAAGGGCGGATTCCAGACCTTCTCTGCACGTGCGAACCGAACCCTGCCAGATCACGGAAGCGGACACGCCGCCAGGATCGCACTGCGGAACCCCGGGTCACCTACAGGGAGGGCGGAAAGCGGCCTGATGTGGTCGTTCAATTGCTCTTGCAGGATATAAAGAATGGAGCCGTTCGCAAACCTCCACAGCTTGTGTGGAGATAGGTAGTGACGCGACATGATTGATCATGCATAAACTTCAATGAACTCAGGCAGATATTTCATGATAACATTGTCCAAAATTCATGTGCGCGGCTTTCGGCTCCTCGAAGACATCGAAATGTCGGTGGAGGTCGGCTCTACTGTCATCGTCGGGCGCAACAATAGCGGCAAGACGTCGTTGACGGAGGTGCTGGATCATTTTCTCGGCGAACAGGCCGGCAAGTTTAGGCTTGAAGACTTCTCCGCTGGCCTGCGATCAGCTTTCATTTCGAGCAAGGTCGACCGCGACACGGGCGTTCTGCCTGCATCAGAGTTGCTCGAAAAGCTTCCCGCCATTTCTCTGGATCTGACGTTTACATATGGCAAGGGAGGTCTCGGTCCCCTGTCGCCGTTCATCATTGACCTTGATCCGGCCTGCACGACAGCGATTGCGCGGATTGAATACTCCGCGACAATCGCCACAATTGGTGCCCTTCTCGATACGCCAGCCGACCCTGCGGTGCCCCTCTTAATCGAACCGGCTCCGGCAGCCGAACCGGTTGTGCCCGTGGATCCCAATACCGCCTTCTTCAGACATCTTCGGACGGCCATACCCGATGCATATACGTTGCGGGTCTCGGCCATAGATCCGACCGATCCGACAAACCGGCGCACCTTCCAGAGTGCCTCTGAACTCACCGCCCTAATACGTGTCGGGATTGTCCGTGCGCAGCGCACACTCGACCCCGGCAAAAAGGGAGACCCGGAAGTTATCGGAAAACTTCTGAGCCAGCTCTTTAGAACGGCGAACTCCGCTGAGGCGGCGCAATCGGATCAGGACGTTGTCGCGCAGCTCAAGAAATCAGTGTCGCACGTTGAGGCCGCAATGCAGAGCGGCTTTGACACCCAGCTTAAAGGCCTGTTGCCTGCGCTCGGTATGTTCGGTTTTCCAAGTCTCAACGACACGGAGCTGAGACCCCATACCACCATCGATATTGAAAGCGTGCTAACAGACAACACGCGGATCCTCTATTCAGGGTTTGACGGCGTTCATCTGCCAGAGGGCTATAACGGCCTTGGCACGCGGAACCTGATCTACATCCTGCTACAGCTTGAAGCGATCCATAAGGTCTATCGCGGCCTACCCACCCGCCCTGCGGTGCATCTTGTATTCATTGAGGAACCGGAGGCGCATCTTCACCCCCAGATGCAGGAGGTGTTCATTGCCAAGCTGAACGAAGCGGTGGGCGCATTATCTGCCAGGTATCCGGGGGACGGTGTCTGGCCCGCACAGTTTATCGTATCGACCCATTCATCACACCTTGCAAACGCAGCCGCGTTCGAAGCCATTCGATATTTCCTGAATGTCAGCACTCCTATCGCGGGGGTCCGACGGACAAAGGTCAAGGACTTCCGGAAGGGCGCTACGAAAATCCCGGAGCCGGATCGGAAGTTTCTTCAGCAATATATGACCCTTACGAAATGCGATCTTTATTTCGCGGACAAGGCCATTCTCGTCGAGGGCGCAACGGAACGGATCCTTATGCCTCGCATCATCCGGATGATTGATAAAGGGATCGATGCCGCCAAGTGTCTCGGTAGCCAGTATATCACCACTATGGAGATCGGTGGTGCCTACGCGCAGAAGTTTTTTCCGCTGTTGGAATACCTTGAGCTTAAGTCCATCATTGTGACGGATCTGGATGCAGTTCGCCTTGAAGGCGGCAGGCATCGGAAGTGCCTCTGCGCTGAGGCGGGGGGCACATCCAACAGCGCGCTCAAGGCATGGTTCGACAAGCCGGACATTCAGGTGACAGAACTTCTGGCAAAGACTCCTGCAGAGAAAACAAGAGGCTTCTACCGGATTGCCTATCAGATTCCCGAAGAGGGCTCCGCCCATTGTGCGCGCAGCTATGAGGACGCACTAATCCTCGCAAACCTGGCCGATTTCGGAATTGCAGCCGATGCGGATACCGCGAGCAAGGCTTGGGAAGTAGCAAAAGGCTTCGGCAAATCCGAGGAAGCGATCCGGTTCGCAGTGAAGGAGGAAGACTGGAATGTGCCGCGATACATCCGTGAGGGGCTGGTTTGGCTGTCTGAGCCTCCGCCACCCCTGCCTCCTATCCCGCCGCTGATTGAACCGCCAGCTACAATCGAGGTCGCAGCGGAGGCCGAAGAATGATCGCGGCTGTTTCCCCAGCGGTTCAGGCCGCGCAAGCCGCACAGGCACGTGTCAGTGAATGCCTTGATGCCGGGCAAAACTTCCGTCTTGAGGCCGGTGCAGGCGCTGGAAAGACCTTCTCGCTCGTAGAAGCATTGAAGAAGATCATCGCCGAGCGGGGACCCACCTTGATCCGCGCGGGCCAAAAATTTGCATGCATCACCTACACGGAGGTGGCCCGCAAAGAGATCGCACAGGATATCGAGGATCATCCTGCCATCCTTGTGAATACCATTCACGGCTTTGCCTGGTCCTTCCTGACCCAGCATCAGAAGGCGCTCCGCGAGCTTGTCATCGGCCTTGAGTCGGAACGGGAGCTTGAGGCAATCGCGGCGGGAGGCGGTGTGAAAGACCAGATTGTCGACTATAATCTCGGCTTCTTTGGCATCGACGATAAACGGATCACGCTGCACCATGACCATGTGCCTAAGTTTTTCGCAAAACTGCTGGCTAAGGAAAAGAGCCGCCGCCTCTTCACTGACCTCTATCCCGTGCTTTTCATCGATGAGTATCAGGATACCGATCCGCACGTGATGTCCGCCATCTCCGAGCACTTCTTTACCGCTGGTGAAGGGCCGATAATCGGCCTGTTTGGCGATCACTGGCAAACCATCTACAGAAATGACTTTGAACTGACGAACTTTCCGGATGTGATTGGAATCGACAAGGGCGCGAATTTCAGATCCGTGCCAGCGGTGGTCAATGTGCTGAACAAACTGAGACCGGGTTTGCCGCAGGCTGTCCGGGATCCGAAGGCACCCGGAGAGGCTCGATTCTTCCATTGCAATGACTTCAAGGGCGCACGGCGCGATGACAGCCCCCATAAACTGGACCTGCCGGCGACGGATCATTCGGCGGTGGTGGAGCGCCTGAAGGAGCACCTCACTGCTGACGGCTGGGACTTCGCGCCGAAGCGGACGAAGGTTCTTATGCTGACCCATAATGCCATTGCCGCGAAGCAGGGCTATCCGCGTCTCGCGAAGGTTTTCAAATACAACGATGCCTTCGCGAAGAAAGAGGATGCTGTAATTGCATTCTTTGCGGACGTCGTAGAACCGCTATGCGAAGCATATGAAGCTAAACGATTCGGAAACATGTTCGCACATCTGGGCAGGGCGCCAACGATACGGTCTCTCGATGACAAAGCCAGCTGGGTGAAGGACTTGGATAAGCTCGTGGAACTGAGGCTTAATGGAACGATTGGCGATGTGATCGATTTTCTCCGAGACTCCGCGCGTCCCCGCCTGACAGACCGCATTATGGAACGCGAAGACGAGATTAAGAAGCTTGGACCAGAGCCAACAGACGGCGAATCTAACACACTAAAGAACCATAGGGCATTGCGGTCCGTCCCCTACGCCGAGCTTATAGAGGTGAACCGATTTGTAAGTGGGCATACGCCATTCGCAACCCAGCATAGCGTGAAAGGAGCGCAGTTCGAGAACGTGCTGGTCGTCTTGAGTGGAGGATGGGCTCACTATAACTGGCATAGGTTTCTGGACCAGCTCCACACAGGTGCCATTGGCCCGAAGGAAGAGGGCGGATTTTACCGCGCACGAAACCTATTCTACGTTGCGATATCTCGACCAGAGACGCGTCTGGCAGTTCTGGCAACACAGACACTGAGCCCTGCTGCGCTATCGGCGGTTTCGCATCTTTTTGAACCTGGTAACGTTAGCGCGATTCCGTTTCCGAACTGAAGAACGCGACGTTTGGGACCGGTCACTTGGTCAGCGGCTGCGCCGTCACGAATTGCCGCGCCAGACTGCCTTCAGCCCAAGATAGTTCACCCGTATCAAACGGCCGCTTTGGGGAATGCTGCCCCGCAGCATAAGGCATCGTGGACCGTCCGCAAAGGGCCGGTCGCGACGTACCGACAGGGCGAATGTAAATTTTAAGCTCCCTGCGCGGTCGGGGACCGGCAGAAAACCATCTTCCCTCAATCCTCTGTCCAAGGCACCGCCGCACACGAGAATCCTCGCGTGCAACAGCGCCCTCCCACACCAAGAGAACGAAGACCCTTCACACGCCAACTGACGGTCGGGCCCTCCAGTGCAGCGTCAATCCTCACTGCCGTCTTCGGCCCCCCGTTTCCGCTCAAAGGACATCCACACAAACTCGCCGGTCTTCTTGTTTCTATAGATCGCAACCTTGTCGCGGCGGAGCTTCCGAAACGGCATGTTCTCATGCTGCAACTCGGCGGGGGAAATCTCCCCCCGCGCCAGCCGCTCCTCGTCTCGTTGCCGAGCCCGCGCTTTCTGCCGTTGCCGCTCCTCGAAATCGAAGTACTTGGGACCATCCTCGTCGCGCATGTCAGCCCTCACCCGTGTCGTTGAACACCATACGTTCTCGCCAGGCCGCCAACAGTTCAGCAAGCAGCGACAAGTCATCCAGCGGCCGATACCCAGGCATGTCGATCTGCACGAAGCCGGAAGGTGCCTCGTCCATCCCGAGGCTCTTGGCGATCTTCGCCTCATAGACAGAGAAGGGTTGAGCCAGCGCATACCACCGGGATGCCGTGCGTGCCCAACCCCGGTTGGCGTCAATCGCGACAAGCTGTGAGGTCGTGATCCAACCGCCCGCAAGCGTCGGATGCCCCGACACCATGCCCCAAAGGATTGGTGCGCCGTGGCGAGATACATGGGGTCGCCAGTAGTTCAGCACAGGTGCCTCGGCGAGGTCAGGTTCGGAAGGGCCACCATCGGTGGCTTTGATGGCGGCACGTATCTTTTTGGCCCAGTGGGGCTGCGCAGGTTTCTTGTTCACGGGGAACTCCCAGATTGAAAAAGGCATGATTGATGGACGACGGTGGTCGGGGAGGTCATAGCCATCCCCTCGCGACAGTTCTTCTCAGTGCAACACAGGGCGGTTCACTGCCTGCTCGACAGCATCCAGCATCCGAACGACCGATCTCAGGCTGACGTTGTGCGGGGTCCGGATGGCGTCGATGACCCCCTTGACCGCATCCACGGCATCCTGGGGAAGATCGCGACGCGCCCCTTCCCGGTCCGCAAAGTCGATCAGATGCTCCTGTGTGAGGGCCGTCAATTCGGTGGGAGGGCAACGGCTCAGAAACGGCTCTGACAGACCGCGGAGGGTGTTGGCTGTGAGCACCCACGTGACCCAGGACATGTCGAAAGCAATGCGGAAATACGGACATGACCAGTGGCGCGCGGTAGACCTTTCGAGGAGCGGCAGCAGACCCTCATCCAGAGAATAGCGCTGACCGCCAGTCGTCTGGACATCCCCGGTCTTCTCGATCTCGTCGATCACGATCACAGGATTGGCAATTTGAGACGCCATGATCCCTTCCAGAACCTTACCCGGGCTCGCCGATCCCCAGCCTCGCTGAGACCCCGTCACAGCAAATGGCGCAGGCTCCCCTGTGGCTTCGATGATTGTCGTTGGAGCGGAGAGCAGATCCCCCAGCAGGCGCGCCCAGTGGCTCTTCCCGATCCCTGGCGGACCAACGAGGAGCATCGGCCTCAGACGGGGCGCAGGATCGCCGTTGCGGACCGAAGCGCGCATGTCCCGCCAAAGACGATCGGTGGCAGGTGCCATCCACGGCATGGCGGTATGAATGGCGCTGGCGATCTCGTCGGCGCGATGCTCGGTCTCGACCGGCATCAGCATTGCACCATTCCGGAAGACCTCGAGCCGCGCACGGTCTCTTCTGTCGAGGTGCGCCAACCCGGATTGGTTCGCGACCTTGCGGAGATATTTTTGCGTCCGGCGCTCTATCTTTGCGCGGTCCTCTTCCGACAAGCCCAACTCATCGGGAGGATTCTCCATGTTCTCCCTGTACCGCCACAGGAAACGTTTCAGGCGCGTATTGATCTCGAATTCAGACTGCAGGTTTTCGGGAGGGAACCTGACATCGGCAAACGGTATTCGGGGCATTGGGTGTCCTCTCTGAGCCGGCGCGCCATTCGATTGGCGGCCAACATTTGGCAGCGCGGGGCTGCCAGGGGTTTCAGTCAGAGGATCCGGATCCTTGAGAACGTTATGAGAACATGGCGCGTCCTAGGTCAACCTGGGCGCCAAGGAGACTGCCCGGAACGCAAGAATGCCGGACCTCTCGGACCGGCATTCTTCAGATCAAGCAATATCAACGACTTAGCTTCGACTGGTCATTTTATACCCAGCAAGAGTCCGTTTTTTTGGCCGGAATGTCCCTCAATTGCCCGCCGAAACACCCACAGTGGGGCCCAAATTCACCTCAGCCGCATTTGGAATAGCCGCAGGAGGCGCAGGTCATGCAGCCTTCGATCATGCGCATGTCGTATTGGCCACAGGACGAACAGGCCTTGCCGCGCGGTTTTTGGCCCAATACGGCGACCTCGGCTTGCGGGTCGGTTTTCAGGCCCATGCCTTCGCCTTCGATGAACCCGGTCTCGACCAGATGCGTTTCGATCACGCCACCAATCGCCGCCAGAATCGAAGGGATGTACTTGCCCTTCATCCACGCACCTCCGCGCGGATCGAATACGGCTTTGAGCTCTTCGACCACGAAAGACACATCGCCGCCGCGCCGGAACACCGCCGAAATCATCCGCGTCAAAGCCACGGTCCAGGCGAAATGTTCCATGTTCTTGGAGTTGATGAAAATCTCAAACGGACGACGATGCCCGCCATGGACGATGTCATTGATGGTGACATAGATCGCGTGCTCAGAATCCGGCCATTTGAGTTTATATGTATTGCCTTCAAGCTGTTGCGGACGGTCGAGCGGCTCGGAGAGATAGACGACTTCGGCGCCTTCATCGGATTCGGGTGTCGCTTCCGAGGTTTCGGACACAGACAAAACCGAGCCCGTCACATCGTTCGGACGATAGGTGGTGCAGCCCTTACAGCCGCTGTCCCACGCCGCCATATAGACCTCTTTGAAATCGTCAAAAGAGATGTCTTCCGGGCAGTTGATGGTTTTGGAGATTGAGCTGTCGACCCATTTCTGCGCCGCCGCCTGCATCCGCACGTGATCCAGCGGTGCGAGCGTTTGGGCGTTGACGAAATACTCCGGCAATTCCGCATCCGCGCCGAATGTGTCGCGGTACATTTTGACGGCGTAATCGACGACCTCTTCTTCGGTGCGCGAGCCATCTTTTTGCAAAACTTTGCGGGTGTAAGCATAGGCGAACACCGGCTCGATCCCCGACGAGACGTTGCCGGCATAGAGCGAAATCGTCCCGGTCGGCGCGATCGAGGTCAGCAACGCATTGCGAATACCGTTCTCACGGATCGCGTCTTTGACGTCCTGATCCATATCTTTCAACGACCCGGAGGCCAGATATTTATCCGCGTCAAACAGCGGGAAAGCCCCCTTTTCCTTAGCCAAGCCAGCCGAAGCCAGATAGGCCGCGCGGGCGATCATTTTGAGCCATTTTTCACAGGTCGCGGCGGCCTCTTCGGAGCCATAGCGCTGACCGATCATCAACAACGCGTCGGCAAGCCCGGTGACGCCAAGGCCAATACGGCGTTTGGCGGCGGCTTCTTGGGCTTGTTGTTCAAGCGGGAAGCGCGAGGCATCAACCACATTGTCCATCATCCGCACGGCAGTGGCGACCAGATCAGACAGCTTTGCCTCATCCATCTCCGCGCCTGGCGCAAACGGGTTTGCGACCAAAGTGGCCAAGTTGATCGAGCCCAAAAGACAGGCACCATAAGGTGGCAAAGGCTGCTCGCCACAGGGGTTGGTCGCCGCAATGGTCTCGACGTAATTCAGGTTGTTGAGTTTGTTGATCCGGTCGATGAAAATCACGCCCGGCTCGGCGTAGTCATAGGTGCCCTTCATGATCTTGTTCCAAAGATCGCGCGCCTCAACCGTGTGATAAACCTTGCCGCCGAATTTCAGATCCCAAGAGCCATCGGCCTTAACCGCTTCCATAAAATCATCGGTGATCAGGACCGAGAGGTTGAACATGCGCAACCGGGCGGCGTCTTGTTTGGCCTCGATGAAATGCTCGATGTCAGGGTGATCGCAGCGCATTGTCGCCATCATCGCGCCGCGACGCGACCCCGCCGACATGATCGTGCGGCACATCGCATCCCACACATCCATGAAGGACAAGGGGCCGGAGGCGTCCGCCGCCACCCCCATCACATCCGCGCCCTTGGGGCGAATGGTGGAGAAATCATAGCCGATGCCGCCGCCTTGCTGCATGGTCAAAGCGGCCTCTTTGAGCATGTCGAAAATGCCGCCCATGCTGTCAGGGATCGTGCCCATGACGAAACAGTTGAACAGGGTCACAGTACGGCCCGTGCCAGCACCTGCCAAAATCCGACCTGCGGGCAGGAATTTGAAATCCTCAAGCGCACCGTAGAACTTTTCTTCCCATGCCGCGCTGTCTTTTTCGACAGAGGCCAGCGAGCGCGCAACGCGACGCCAACTGTCTTCGACGGTTTGATCCACCGCTTTTCCGCCCGCCTCTTTCAGACGATATTTCATATCCCAAATTTGTTCGGCGATGGGGGCGGCAAAACGTGTCATGTGCAAGGGTCCGATTTTGTTCGAGTCAGCGGTTTAGAGAGCGGGATGTATCGTGCTATAGGTCCAAGATCAACGCGCAAGACGTCCAAATGTGGGTTGAATATTTTGTGTGCAGATCTAATTTGAACACCACAGGTGGGGGTAGATGATGTCCGACTACATAAATCTAGTAAAACTTTGCGTGGGTGTCGACAGTTTTGATCAGCTCCAAGCCTATATTGACGCCACCCCCGGCGAGGCGCGCGGCCATGTCACGCGGATGTGGCCGAAACAAGAGGACGCGCTTTTGAATGGCGGGTCGCTTTATTGGGTCATCAAGGGCGTGATTCAGGCCCGTCAGCACGTCACTGGCCTCGAAGAAGTGATCGGCGCGGATGGCGTGCGGCGCTGTCGCATCGTCTTGGCCAAGCCTTTGATCCGCACCCAAAATGCCACCCGACGCCCGTTCCAAGGCTGGCGTTACCTCAAACCCGAAGACGCCCCCGCAGACCTGCCCAAGGGCCGCGAAAGCGAACAAGAATTGCCGCCAGAACTGGCACAAACCTTGGCCGAGATTGGATTGATTTGAAGCGTCTCAGGCGCAGGCCCCCGCCTCAGTCCCCCATCCCCAACATCTCTTTGAGCGCCACCATGGTTGCCCGCGTGTCATCAGACCAGGCGGCTGTGCGGCTTTTGAACAGGGTCGCTTGGGATTTATGCACCGGCTCGCAATTGAGAATTTTGAGGTGATTGGCGCGCAGAGTTTCGCCCGTTGACGTGATGTCAGCGATGGCTTCCGCAGTCAGGTTTTTCACCGTGCCTTCGGTCGCGCCTTGCGAATCAACCAGTTGATAATCGGCCACGCCGTTGGTTTTCAAAAACTCCCGCACGAGGTGGTGGTATTTGGTGGCAATGCGCATGCGAAAGCCATGACGGGCGCGAAAAGCGGCGGCGGCGGCGTCGAGATCGTCGAGCGTATCGACATCAACCCAGGCTTTCGGCACCGCGATGATCAGATCGGCATGACCAAATCCCATCGGTGCGATTTCGATCACCTTGCTGTCCCACGCGGCCAGTTTATCACGCACCAGATCGGAGCCTGTAACGCCCAAATGAATGCGCCCGGCCGCCAATTCACGCGGAATTTCAGAGGCGGACAACAGAACCAATTCCACTCCCTCAATGCCCTCAACCACGCCGGAATACTCGCGTTCAGCGCCCGCCCGCGACAGGGTCACCCCCGCCTGCGCGAACCATTCAAAAGTCTTTTCCATCAACCGGCCCTTGGAGGGCACGCCCAGTTTGACAACCATCACGCGTCTCCTTTCAGAGCCAACATCAAGCCGGGGCGCATCACCCCACCCACGGCCGGAATAGAGCGCCCCTGCCCCAAAACGGCGGTGAGCGCATCATAGCGCCCGCCGGTGGCCACGGGCGGCAAATCCGGGCGGCCTTCGGCGTAAAAGCCAAAGACAAACCCATCGTAATATTCCATCGAGGTGCGGCCATAGGAGGCCTCGAATTCGAGATGTTCGACATCGACACCACGCGCCGCCATCGCATCGGCGCGACGGCTCAACCGGATCACGGCCTCAGAGATCGCGGGCATATCCACCACGATGTCGCGCAACGCAGAAAGCACATTAGGCACGGTTTCTTTCAACGAAAGAATGTCGTCGAGCAGCTCAATTTCGGTCTCGGAAATTGACGGCTCATTGGCGTCTTCTTTCAACGCCAGAATACGCGCGTCAATCTCGGATTGGGTGCGCAAGCCGATAAAGGGCGCCTCAGCCTCCGCCAGATTGGCGGTCACACGTTCGAGGTTTTGCTGACGCAAATCTGTACCGCCCTCGGAAAACCGGGTCATCAGCGCGCGAAACCGGCGGGGCCGCCAGATGTGGCGCAACAGGGCCGCGCGTCGGCGTTCGGTGGTCTTAAGACCCCGCACGGCGGCCACCAGAATGCCAATGTCGCCTGTAGCAGCACGCAGATCATAGCCCGCAAGCGCATCGGAAAAAGCGGCAAAGACTTCGGCATCGGCATCGGCGGGATTGGCGCCGTCAAAGACCTCATAGCCGACCTGAATATACTCATTGGCGCGCTCGGGCATCACCTCTTGTTTGCGAAACACTTCGCCCGCATAGGTGTAACGCGCCGGTTCGGCGCCGTCCGACATATGGGCCTGCACCACGGGCACGGTAAAATCCGGGCGCAGCATCATTTCGCCGCGATCCGGGTCCGAGGTCATGTAAGCGCGGGCGCGGATATCTTCGCCGTAGAGGTCCAAAAGCACCTCTGCAGGCAGCAGAACATCCATCTCGACCGGATGCGCGCCCTTGGCCTCAAACCCCGATTTCAGGCGTGCGGCCTCGGCGCGCACGGCGGCTTTTGGAATGTCTGTACGGGGCATCAGGAATAGCCTTCAATGATTTCGCGCACCTTGGCGACCATCTCGCCACGGGGCACTTCGAATTGGTTCGGGCGATCTTTCCATTCCTCAAGCGAGGCGTTTTCCGCCAGTTTGGTGCCAAGGATCAGGTCCTTGATCTGCACCACGCCTTTGGCCTCTTCATCGCCACCTTGAATGATCGCCACCGGGCTCATCCGTTTGTCGGCGTATTTGAGTTGGTTGCCAAAATTCTTGGGATTGCCAAGGTAGACCTCGGCGCGAATGCCCGCTTGGCGCAATTCCGTGACCATCGCCATGTAATCATTCATCCGGTCGCGATCCATCACCGTGACCACAACCGGGCCTTGCGCGGTTGCACCCATCCGGCCCTTGGCGGTCAGTGCGGCCAAAAGCCGATCGACGCCGATGGACATGCCCGTGGCCGGGACCTCTTGGCCGGTAAAGCGTTTGACCAGATCGTCATAGCGACCGCCGCCCGCAACCGAACCAAAATCGCGCACCCGGCCTTTTTCATCTTCGATTTTAAAGGTCAGTTCGGCCTCATAAACCGGGCCAGTGTAATAGCCCAAGCCCCGCACAACCGCCGGATCAATCACGATACGATCCGCGCCGTAGCCCTGCCCGGCCAGAAGATTGGCGATCTGCCGCAGTTCATCAACGCCATCAATGCCGGTTTGTGCCCCTTCGACCAACGCGCCAAGACGCGCAATCGTCGCATCGTTGTCCGCTTGGCGACCGTTGACGAAGCCCAAGATCAGCTCGACCTGTGCACTCGTAAGACCTGCACCTTTGGTGAAATCGCCGCTTTCGTCTTTGCGGCCTTCGGTCAAAAGCGCCATAACGCCCTCGTCACCAAATTTGTCGTGCTTATCAATCGTACGCAACACGATGCCGCGCACATCAGAGAATTCCTCGGTGTCGGGCAGCCCTGCCGCCTCCAACACGCCGTCCAAAACCTTGCGGTTGTTGACGCGGATGATGTAATCGCCGCGGGGAATACCAACGGCCTCAAGCGTGTCCGACAGCATGGCGCAAATCTCGGCATCCGCGGCCACGGACGGCGCGCCCACCGTGTCCGCATCGCATTGATAAAACTGACGGAACCGCCCCGGACCGGGCTTTTCATTGCGCCACACCGGCCCCATCGCATAGCGGCGATAAGGCGATGGTAACTCATTGCGGTATTGCGCGGCCACGCGGGCCAAAGGCGCGGTCATGTCATAGCGCAGCGCCAGCCAATCGCCGGGCTTTTCCGCCTCGGGTTCCTCTTGCCAGGCAAAGACCCCCACATTCGGGCGATCCACATCGGGCAGGAATTTGCCAAGCGCCTCCACCGTCTCCACAGCCGAGGTTTCGAGCGCCTCAAAGCCGTAGAGATGATAGACCGCCGCAATCTGATCGAGCATGGCTTTGCGTTCGGTCACCTCGGTGCCAAAATAATCGCGAAAGCCTTTGGGCGTGATCGCCTTGGGGCGTGGGGTTTTCTTGGGCTTGGCCATGGCCTGTCCTTTACGTCTGTCACGGGATGCGGCATAGCCCACGGGGGCCAAAGGGGCAAGCCGGGGACCGCATCCGACGGGTGAAAACCGGGACAAACCGCCGTATCATTGGAACGCAGGTCAGATTACGTAATGATGACGTCACAGGGAGAGCCAGAATGAGCACTGAAAATCGCACCCTCGCGCTTGAGGAACAGGTCGCGCATCTGAGCAAAACGGTGGATGAACTGTCCGATATTGTCGCCCGGCAAGAACGTGAGATCGAAGTGATCGGCCGGCGTCTTGGGATGTTGATGCAGGCGGAGGCGGTGCGTCAGTCCGATGGCGAGGGCACCGTGGCCTTGGCCGATCAACGCCCACCACATTGGTAAAAATCATATTTCCCGAAGGAAAATGGAGCTGAATCTGACGCGCTTCAACGGATTTCTTCGGACATGACATCGCCATTGTGGAGCAACAGTTCCAGCCACCCTTTCGGCGCACCAAAGGTCGGATAGACCGACACAAAGGCCAGTTGTTTTTCCAAAAGCCCGACCTTATTCGCCGGGCAGCGTTGTTTGCGCTTCACGCCACAGGTTGCGGATTTGATCGCCTCATAGCTTTTGTCGGCCTTGGTCCATTCGCGGTCATTGCTCTCGGAATAGCGCAATACCTCATGTAGGTCGGCCGCCCCAAACATCACCAAAGCCGCCGTCACCTGACGCGGACAGCCATCGGCAAAGCCGGTGATAAACTGTGTCCTTGGCCCGGTGTTGGCCGGGTCGGTATCAAAAAGCCGCCAAACGGTCGCGCCCTCACGCGGGAACTGATCGACCTCGCGCCCCATGTTGCGTTTGTTGGCGCCGCACGCGATGCCAACCTCACCAAAGGGCAGGATCTCGCCGGGCTGTACCGTAGCCTTCGGTGAGTCATGGCTGGCTTTGGGCTTCAAAAATCCAAACAGCGGCTTGTTCGGCGCTGCAGAGACTGTGGGCGCTTGGATCTCAGGGGGGGCGCCAAGGGACTCGGGGGTCTCATCTGGCGCGCGAAGCACGGCGGGAACGCCATGCGTCTCTGGCCGCGCCACAAAGGATTCCGGTTCAGCGGGCGCAGCGGGGTGTTTCGGTTTCAAGAACGCAAAGAACCCGCCTGTTTTCGCCTCTTTGGTCACAGCAGATTTGGTCTCAGCCTCCTGCGTCTCTTCCGGCACCTCCAAAACCGCCGCCCCATCGACCGTCTCAGGCATCGCAATCAACGTCGCGCTCTGCTCGGGGGATGTGCCCGTCACCACCTCAATCTCGGTGCCGCTCAAAGGCGAGGCCTCGGGTGATGCAGGCTTCAAAAAGGCGAAAAGTCCCTTTGGCTGACCCGGCTTTTCACCAGTCTCGACGGTGTCCTCGGTTTCGGCGGCCTCTGCGGCGGCGGCAAAGGCACGGGACAATTGCGCCTGAGAGAGGCCAGCGGCGGGGACGTCCGTGTTCGAAATCGGCGGGTCTGTCGGGCTCTGAAGCTGACAGCCAGACAAGGCCACGCTGGCCGCCAGCACATAAACCGAAAGCCTCGCCGCCATCACAGATCCTCCACCATCACAACCCCGTCGAGCGATTTGATCGCTCCTTTGATTTCGGGCGTTATAACAAAGGACTGTGGAATGTCGATGTCCACTTCGTTGGGATAATCCGGCGCCATGATGCAAAAGGCCACAGCCCCGCGCGCCGGTTGCTTGGCTTCGCGGGTGGTGCGGGTCAACAGATCGCCGACCTGCGCAATCGCCACCACATCGTCACAGAAAATCCGCAAGCCCGCGCCCCCCGCATCGGCCACGACGGCTTCCATCGGACCGACCGAGCGAATGGTCGGGTCGAATTGGCCATCGTTGAACCGCCCTTCCAGCGTGACAACGACCTTATCCGTGGTTTCAAACACCTGTCTTGAGCTGTCGAAATCGTCTTTGCGCGGGAACATGGCGATGCCGGACAATTGCCCGGTGCTGTCGGAGATATTCATGCGGAAATAGCGCGTGCCTTTGCCCGATTTCATCTCGCGAAAGCCCGACACCATGACACCGACCTTGACGATGGCGGAGCTTCGGCCTCGGCCTTGGCTTGGGCATCAGCGATAGTGCCGATTTTCTTGCGTCTCAAAGCGCTGGCGTAGTCGTCCAACGGGTGACCGGAGAGGAAAAACCCGATGGCCTTTTGCTCTTCCATCAGTCGCTCAGAGGCCACCCAGTCGCTGACCGGGGACAGCCGCGGTTCGGGCAGGTCGTCACCCGCCTCGCCAAACAGCGACACCTGGTTCGAGGCCTTTTGGTCATGGATCGCAGCGGAATATTGCACCAAAGGATCGAGGCTCTCGAACACCCGGCGACGATTCGGGTCCAAAAGATCAAATGCGCCCGCCCGCGCCAGCATTTCCAACGGCCGCTTGCCAACCCGTTTCAAATCGACCCGGCGGGCAAAATCAAACAGGGTGACGAACGGCTTGCCCGCCTCCCGCGCCCGCACAATCAATTGCATCGCCTCGCCACCAACGTTTTTGAGCGCGCCCAGCGCGTAGACCAGTTTTTGATCGACCACATCGAACGTCGCCAAAGAGCGGTTCACGCAGGGCGGAATGATCTCGATCTCAAGGCCGCGGCGGACCTCTTCGGCATAGATCGCCAATTTGTCGGTGAGGTGAATATCGCAATTCATGACGCCGGCCATGAATTCAACAGGGTGGTTCGCCTTCAACCAGCCGGTTTGATAGGACACTACCGCATAGGCCGCCGCGTGGGATTTGTTGAAGCCGTAGTTGGCGAATTTTTCCAACAGGTCGAAGACTTCAGAGGCTTTTTTCTTATCGACGCCGTTTTGCGCCGCCCCCGCCTCGAATTTCGGGCGCTCGGCGTCCATCGCCTCTTTGATCTTTTTCCCCATGGCACGGCGCAACAAATCCGCACCGCCAAGCGAATAGCCCGCCATGACCTGAGCGATCTGCATCACCTGTTCCTGGTAGACGATGATGCCTTGGGTCTCGGCCAGAATGTGATCAATCGTCGGATGCACCGATTCCAATTTCTTGCGCCCGTGTTTCACGTCGCAGTAGGTCGGAATGTTTTCCATCGGACCGGGACGATAGAGCGCCACAAGCGCCACGATGTCCTCGATACAGGTCGGTTTCATCTGGCGCAGCGCGGTCATCATGCCCGAGCTCTCCACCTGAAACACCGCGACCGTTTTGGCGTCTGAATAGAGCTTATAGGTTTTGTCATCATCCAGCGGGATGAGGTTGATCTCATTTTCCGCGCCCTCGGGCGGCTCATAGAGCGTGGTGCCGTCGGCCGCGATGTGCAAAGGCCGACCCGATTTGAAAATCAGGTTCATCGCCGATTGGATCACGGTCAGGGTTTTGAGACCCAAAAAGTCAAATTTCACCAAACCAGCCTGTTCGACCCATTTCATATTGAACTGGGTCGCGGGCATGTCGGAGCGCGGATCTTGGTAAAGCGGCACCAATTCGTCAATTGGACGGTCGCCAATCACCACACCGGCCGCGTGGGTGGAGGCGTTGCGCAACAGGCCCTCGACCTGTTGGCCATAGGTCAAAAGCCGGTCGACGACCTCTTCGTTTTTGGCCTCTTCGCGCAGGCGCGGCTCGTCGATCAGCGCTTGGTGAATGGAGACGGGTTTGACTCCCTCCACCGGGATCAGTTTTGACAGGCGGTCCACCTGACCATAGGGCATTTGCAACACCCGACCGATGTCGCGCACGGCAGCTTTGGACAAAAGCGCACCAAAGGTGATGATCTGACCGACCTTGTCGCGACCGTATTTTTGCTGAACGTAGCGGATCACCTCTTCGCGGCGATCCATGCAAAAGTCGATGTCAAAGTCAGGCATCGACACACGTTCGGGATTCAAGAACCGTTCGAACAGCAAGGAATAGCGCAGCGGATCAAGATCGGTCACGGTCAGCACATAGGCGACGAGCGAGCCCGCCCCGGAGCCGCGACCCGGCCCCACCGGGATGCCTTGTTCTTTGCCCCATTTGATAAAATCCGCCACGATCAGAAAGTAGCCGGGAAAGCCCATCTGCTCGATGATGCCAAGCTCGAATTTCAGTCGCGCATCATATTCCTCGCGCGGGGCAGCGGGTTCGATCACCGCCAAACGGGCCTCAAGCCCCTCCCACGCCTGTTTGCGCAGCTCCTCGACCTCGTCATCGGCGAATTTCGGCAAAATCGGATCACGCTTATAGGCCTTGAACGCGCATCGTTTGGCGATTTCCACCGTATTTTCAATCGCTTCCGGCAGGTCGGCAAAGAGTGCGGCCATTTCCGCAGGGGATTTGAAATAATGCTGATCGGTCAGCCGCCGACGCGGCTCGGACTGGTCAACATAGGCCCCTTCCGCGATACAAATCAGCGCATCATGGGCCTCATACATCTCCGCTTTCGGGAAATAGACATCATTGGTCGCCACCAGGGGCAGACCCAAATCGTAGGCCCATTCCACGAAAGACCGCTCGGTTGCCCGCTCGGCCTCGGTGTGCTGACCATCTTCGCCCGGATGGCGTTGCAGCTCGACGTAAAGCCGGTTTGGATAAATCTCTTTGAAGCGCTGCAACAGCGCGCGGGCCTGTGGTTGGTGATGCTCGGTGATCATCCGCCCAATCGGGCCCAGTGCGCCGCCGGTGAGACAAATCACCCCCTCAGAATAGCGTTCCAACTCCTCCACCGTAACCTGCGGCAGGGCACCGTGTTTGTCGATGTAAAGGCAGGAATTGAGCTTCATCAGATGCTCATAGCCCTGCTCATTTTGCGCCAGCAACACGACCGGCGCCGGGGGTTTGGCTTTTTCGCCCGGCTCGCCTTCGGCAAAGGCCACATCCACCTGACAGCCAATGATCGGCTGAACCCCGGCACCTTTGGCGTATTCGGAAAACTCCAGCGCGCAAAACAGATTGTTGGTGTCGGTGACAGCCACCGCAGGCATGCCCATATCGGAGACCATGCCGCTTAATTTCTTAAGCCGCATTGCGCCTTCGAGAAGCGAATATTCGGTATGGACCCGAAGATGGATGAAGGAGGGACTGCTCATTTGTGGCATAAGCTAACGCATGGCGACAACCGCCGCCAAGTGCAAAACGCCTCTTGTCCACAGCTCATTCCACGGCCCCAAAGCGCTCAGTTTTTCACCAAACGTTCAAACTCTATGCAGGAGCAGCGTCGGAATCCCTTGCAAATTGCCGCTCATCCCGGTTTCCTTGGCCGGAAGGGCACGCGTTTTCCACCGCATCGGACGCGTCTGTCATAAAGAGAAAGCGGTAGGTCTGACACGATGGAGATCACTTTTCGGCTCAACGGCGAGATTGTTCGCACCCGCGAACCTGCAACCCGCACCTTACTGGATTACCTGCGCGAAGGGCGTGGCCTATGTGGCACCAAAGAGGGCTGCAACGAAGGCGATTGTGGGGCCTGCACCGTGATGGTCGAGGATGAAAGTGGCAAAAAGCCGCTGAACGCCTGTATCCTGTTCCTGCCGCAGCTTCACGGAAAATCCGTCACCACGGTCGAAGGCCTGTCCAAAGGCGACACGTTGCACCCGGTGCAAAGCGCGATGATCGAAGAACACGGCAGCCAATGCGGCTTTTGCACCCCCGGCTTTATCATGTCGATGGCCACGGCGCATGCGCGCGGCGAGACCAGCCACGAAGACATTCTTGCGGGCAATCTGTGTCGCTGTACCGGCTATGCGCCGATCCTGCGCGCCGCTCAAAAGGCCGAATCCGCACCTGTGCCCGAAGGGTTTGAGCATATCCCCTTTGCCGCGCCTGCCGTGGTACAGCGCCCGGAAACGGTGGACGAATTGGCCGCGCTCTACGCCCTGCGCCCCACTGCGTCCTTGATTGCCGGGGCCACCGATGTCGGGCTTTGGGTGACCAAACAGATGCGCGATTTGGACGAGGTGATTTTCCTGAACGGCGTCAGTGATCTCAAGGGCATCACCGAGACGGACGAGGCGCTTGAGATCAAAGCCATGACCCCCATCGCCGATTTGATCGCCCTGTTTAAACCCTATGCGCCCTCGCTGTCGGAGATGTTCCGCCGCTTTGCCTCGACCCAAGTCCGCGCCGCCGCCACTTTGGGCGGCAATATCGCCAACGGATCACCGATTGGCGACAGCCCGCCACCGCTGATTGCGGCAGGCGCATCCGTGACCCTGCGCAAAGGCGAGGATCAGCGCACAATTCCGCTCGAAGCCTTCTTTATCGCCTATGGCAAGCAGGACCGTCAGCCCTCTGAATTTGTCGAAAGCATCACCGTGCCCAAAGCTGGACTGGCCAATCTTGTCGTTTACAAGCTCTCGAAACGCTTCGACCAAGACATTTCCGCCGTCTGCGGCGCATTCAATATCGCGGTTGAGGACGGGATCGTTCGCAGCGCAGTGATCGCCTTTGGCGGCATGGCAGGCACCCCCGCGCGGGCCAGAACCGTTGAAGCGGCTTTGATCGGTCAGCCCTGGAATGAGGCCACGATTGCCGCCGCGCTGCCCGTCTTTGCCGAGGATTACACCCCGATGAGCGACATGCGCGCCTCTGCCGGTTATCGCCTGACAGCAGCGCAAAACATGCTGCGCCGGCTTTATGCCGAACGCTCCGGCCTCGCCACCTCGGTCCTCTCGATCAAGGAGGGCGTGTAATGTCTGTTGGGTCTTCCCATCCCCATGACGCCGCCCGCCTGCATGTCACGGGTCAGGCCCGCTATATTGATGACATCCCGCTGCCCGCAGGCACGCTGCATCTGGCCTTTGGACTTTCCTCAGTGGCCCACGGGGACATCACGGCGATGGACCTGTCGCGCGTGCGCGCCGCCCCCGGTGTGGTCCGCGTTTATACAGCGGAAGATTTTGGCGATCATATCCCCGATTGTTCGCCCTCTCTGGGGGATGAACCTCTGCTCACCGCCACCACTGTCCAATATATTGGCCAGCCGGTGTTCTTGGTGGTCGCGACCTCACATCATGCCGCGCGCAAAGCCGCCACGCTGGGCAAGATCATCTATGATGAGAAACCCGCGCTGTTTGGCTATGACGAGGCTCTGGCGGCGGAGAGCCGGTTTGAAGATGGCCCACGCATTTACAGCTGTGGTGACGCAGCCGAGGCGATCAAATCCGCCGCTCATGTGATCGAAGGCACGCTGCACATGGGCGGCCAAGAGCATTTCTACCTCGAAAGCCAGGCCGCCGCCGCCCTGCCACAAGAGGGCGGGGATATGGTGGTCTATGCCTCAACCCAACACCCGTCCGAAATCCAACACAAGGTCGCCCATGCGCTGCATGTCCCGATGCACGCGGTGCGGGTTGAAACCCGGCGGATGGGCGGCGGGTTTGGCGGCAAGGAATCACAGGGTAACTGGCTTGCCATCGCCTGCGCCATCGCCGCGCGCGACACGGGCAAGCCCTGTAAAATGCGCTATGACCGCGATGACGACATGATCATCACTGGCAAACGCCACGATTTCCGCATCTCCTATACCTGCGGATTTGATGAACACGGTCGCATAGAGGGCATCGAGTTTGTCCAGGTCACGCGGGCCGGATGGTCGATGGACCTGACCCTGCCCGTGGCTGATCGCGCCATGTTGCACGCGGACAACGCCTATTTCCTGCCCAACGCGCGGATTGAAAGCCATCGGTTGAAAACCAATTCGCAATCCAACACTGCCTATCGCGGCTTTGGCGGCCCGCAGGGCGTGTTGGGGATTGAGCGTGTGGTGGATCATATCGCGCACACGTTGGGCCGTGATCCGACCGAGGTGCGGCGGCTGAATTATTATGACGAAATGGTGGTTCCGACGGCGGGCGAAGGTCTGCCGGAAGATCATGTACTCTCGCTGGATGGCGATCCTTTGTCGCGTGGCGGTGCGGAGACGGACACCGGACATGGCGCCCATGCTGGCGGGCAACTCACGCCGCGCGGAAAGCTCACACCCTATGGTCAGGAGGTCGAGGATTTCATCCTTCATGCCATGACTGAACGGCTTTTGAAGGACGCCGATTATGCCGCGCGCAAAAAGGCGGTGGCGAAATGGAACGCCGAAAACCCGATCGTCAAAAAGGGCCTTGGGATTTCGCCGGTGAAATTCGGCATCTCCTTCACCCTCACCCACCTCAATCAGGCGGGCGCTTGGTGCATGTCTATAATGACGGTTCGATCCATATGAACCACGGTGGCACGGAAATGGGTCAGGGCCTGTTTCTCAAAGTCGCGCAGGTCGCCGCTCAGGTCTTTGGCGTCTCGGTCGAGACCGTCAAAATCACCGCCACAGACACCGGCAAAGTCCCCAACACCTCCGCCACCGCCGCCTCGTCTGGCACCGATTTGAACGGCATGGCGGTCAAGAACGCCTGTGACGCGATCCGCACGCGGATTGAGGTGTTTATCCTTGAACGGTTTGGCGAAAGCGAGGTCACATGGGCCGAGGGACGTGTGCGCTTTGGCCCTCATGACATGGCATTCTCGGAGATCGTCAGCCTCGCCTATATGAACCGTGTCAGCCTGTCCTCGACCGGATTTTACAAAACGCCAAAGATCGAATGGGACCGGATTGCGGGCAAGGGGCGACCGTTTTTCTACTTTGCCCATGGCATTGCGATCACAGAAGTGGCGCTCGACACGCTCACCGGCGAAAACCGCATTTTGCGCGCTGATATTTTGCATGACGCGGGCGCATCGCTCAATCCCGCAATTGACAAAGGTCAGATCGAGGGCGGCTATGTACAGGGTGCAGGATGGTTGACCACCGAGGAATTGTGGTGGGATGCCAAGGGGTTGCTGAAAACCCACGCGCCCTCCACCTATAAAATCCCCGCCTGCTCTGACGCGCCCGACGTGTTCAACGTCGCCCTTTGGGAGGGGCGCAACCGAGAAGATACGATTTATCGCTCCAAAGCGGTGGGTGAGCCGCCGTTTATGTTGGGCATTTCGGCGTTCTTGGCGCTCTCGGATGCCTGCGCCGCCTGTGGGCCGAACTATCCGGCACTCAACGCCCCCGCCACCCCCGAAGAGTTGCTCAACGCCATCGCGCGAGCCCGCGGATGAGTTTTGATCGCGACGCTTTGGCCCAAGCCATCGCCCAACATGGGCGGGTGGCGCGGGTGGTTGTGGCCGAGGTCCAAGGCTCTGCCCCGCGCGAGGTTGGCGCGGCAATGTTGGTTTGGGCCACGCCGGAGGGGTTTGGCCAATCGGGCACGATTGGCGGTGGAACATTGGAATTTGAGGCCGCGAAAGCCGCGTTTTGCGCACCGCGCCTGAACCGTCTGCCACTTGGCCCCGCAATGGGGCAATGTTGCGGTGGGGCGGTGACGCTTTTGACCGAAGTCTTTGACACCGTTGAGGATATTCCACAGGACATTTATGCGCGTGGTCCCGGCGAGATGCCGTTTGCGGTCAAGAAGGTCCTCGGCTTGGCGCGCGCACAAGGGGTTTTGAAACCCGCGCGTCATGGCGACTGGATGATCGAACCGGTCCGACGCGCCACCCGCCCGCTTTGGGTCTGGGGTGCCGGGCATGTCGGTCGTGCCATCGTCAACACCCTCGCCCCCCTGCCCGATTTTGCCATCACATGGGTCGACACCGGGGCTGATCGGTTCCCTGACCATATCCCCGAAACCGTCGATCCCCTGATCGCGGCTCATCCCGAAAACGTGGTGCATCACGCGGCTGCACATGCCGAACATCTGATTTTGACCTACTCCCACGCGCTGGATCTGGAGCTGTGTCATCGGCTTTTGAACCATGGCTTTGGCTTTGTCGGGTTGATCGGCTCACGCACGAAATGGGCGCGATTTCGCGGACGGCTGCACGATTTAGGGCATTTAGATGGCCAAATTGACCGCATTTTCTGTCCAATTGGGCAACCGTCCTTAGGGAAACATCCACAAGCCATTGCGATTGGGGTGGCCGCAAGCCTAATCTCATCCACAGAGATCGCAGACTCTTACGGGGAACAGACAGGGTGACAGAGCTATTGAAACTCTCGGGGCTGACGCGCCAATATCCCGGCGTGCGCGCCAATGATGACGTGTCCTTTTCCATCGGAGCCGGTCAGGTTCACGCGCTTTTGGGCGAAAACGGTGCAGGCAAATCCACGCTGGTGAAAATGATTTACGGGCTGGAAAAACCGGATGCGGGATCAATGCAACTGCGCGGCACGCCCTATGCACCCAACAATCCACAAGCGGCGCGGGCCTCAGGCGTGGCGATGGTGTTTCAACATTTCTCGCTGTTCGAGGCGCTTAATGTGGCCGAAAACGTCGCGCTTGGGATGGAAAACCCGCCGAAAATGCACGCTTTGGCACAGTCCATTCGCGAGGTGTCCGACGCCTACGGCTTGCCGCTCGACCCGGACCGGATTGTTGGCGATTTGTCGGCAGGCGAACGGCAACGGGTTGAGATCATCCGCTGTCTTTTGCAAGACCCCAAACTGTTGATCATGGATGAACCGACATCGGTTTTGACCCCGCAAGAGGTTGAAATCCTGTTCAAAACCCTGCGCAAATTGCAATCTGAAGGCACCTCGATCCTCTATATCTCCCACAAGCTCGAAGAAATTCGGGCGCTCTGTGATGGGGCAACAATCCTGCGTCTGGGCAAGGTGGTGGGAGAATGTGACCCCAAGGTCACGACCGCACGAGACATGGCCGAGATGATGGTGGGGCAGATATTGCATGTACCATCGCGCGAGGGCGGGGAAACGGGTGACGTGTTGCTGGATGTTCAAGGGCTCGATTTTGCTCCGGCCAACCCGTTTGGCACCCGGTTGAAAAACGTGTCTCTGAGCCTGCGCGCAGGTGAGGTGCTTGGCATCGGCGGCGTGGCAGGAAACGGCCAGGACGAGCTTTTGTCGGTGCTCTCGGGCGAGGCGAAAACCAGCAAAGGTGCGATCTCCTATTGCGGTCAAGACATCAGTGGCCTTGGCCCAAATGCCCGGCGTAAAATCGGCCTTTTGGCTGCGCCAGAAGAGCGCCTCGGCCATGCCGCAGCACCCAATATGAGCCTGACGGAAAACGCGGTTTTGACCGGAAATATCCGCAAGAAACTAAGCAAAAACAATTTTGTAAACTGGAAGAAAACCGAAGCGTTTGCCCGCGACATCATCGCGAAATTCGATGTGCGCACCCCCGGCCCCGACTCGGCTGCGCGCTCATTGTCGGGGGGTAATTTGCAGAAATTCGTCATCGGCCGCGAAGTGCTCCAAGACCCGACCGTGTTGGTAGTGAACCAACCGACATGGGGCGTGGATGCGTCCGCGGCGGCGGCGATCCGGCAATCGCTTTTGGACCTCGCGGCCAAGGGCGCGGGGGTGATCGTGATCTCACAGGACCTCGATGAATTGATGGAAATTTCGGACCATTTCGCCGCCCTCAACGAAGGCAAATTGACCGCGCCCCGTGTTGCCAAAGGCCTGACCGTCGATGAGATCGGGATGATGATGGGTGGGGCACATGATTTGGAAGAGGTCGCACCATGATCAAATTCGTCAAACGCCCCGAGCCCTCGAAAGCCTGGACCATCGCGACGCCGATTTTGGCGGTGATCCTGACCATGATCTTGGGCGGGGTTTTGTTTGCGTTGATGGGCAAAGACCCGTTTGCCGCCATTCGCACCATTTTTTGGGACCCGCTGTTCAACGACCAATTCGCCGCCTATTCGCGACCGCAACTTTTGGTCAAAGCCGCCCCGCTGATCCTGATCGCGATCGGGTTGAGCCTTGGGTTCAAGGCCGGGATTTGGAACATCGGCGCCGAGGGGCAATATATCATGGGCGCGCTTGCGGGCGCGGCTGTGGGATTGGCGTTTTACCCGACGGACGCATGGTGGATTTTCCCTCTGATGGTGATCGCGGGGGGAATTGGCGGTTTCTTATGGGCGATGATCCCGGCGATTTTGAAGACCCGGTTCAACACCAACGAAATCCTTGTGTCCTTGATGTTGGTCTACATCGCCGAACAGCTTTTGGCCTCGGCGGCGCTGAGTTGGCTGCGCAACCCGGAGGGCAACGGCTTTCCCGGATCGCGCAACCTGAGCCAGATCCCGGCAATGTCGAACCCGGAATTGATCGCGGGCACGGGCACGCATTGGGGCGTCGTCGCAGCCTTTGCCGCCGTGGTTGCGGCCTATGTGTTGATCAACAAACATATGTTGGGATTTCAAATTCGCCTGACCGGCGAAAGCCCACGCGCGGCGCGGTTTGCAGGCGTCAAAGACAAACTTTTGGTGTTGTTTTGCCTCGGCACGGCAGGCGTGCTGTCGGGCTTGGCCGGGTTGTTTGAGGTCACCGGCCCCGCCGGGCAAATCTCCATCGACTTTGGCGCAGGCTACGGCTTCACTGCCATCATCGTCGCCTTCCTGGGGCGCTTGCACCCGGTTGGCATCCTCTTGGCGGGGCTGTTATTGGCGCTGACCTTCATCGGCGGCGAATTGGCGCAATTCATGTTGGGCCTGCCCTCTGCCTCGATCCAAGTGTTCCAAGGCATGTTGCTGATGACACTTTTGGGGATGGATATTTTCGTCAACTACCGCTTGATGGTCGTCAAAAAGGAGGCTCTGTGATGCCCTCTTCTCGTGTCTGGTTTTTACTTGCGGCCTTAGGGACCCTGATCCCGTGGATCTTTTTCGGAAGCTGGTTTGCAACCAACGGCTTTGCCCCGATCTCTTTCTTGCTAGACCTATTCGCCAATGGGGCCGCAGGCGGTTTTTCAGCCGACGTGCTGATCTCCATAGCTGTTTTCTGGATTTGGTCCTATTTCGATGCACGTCGTGAAGGCGTGGCACGATGGTGGCTGGTCTTGCCTGCGGGCTCCACTGTTGGGCTTTCATTGGCCCTACCGCTCTATCTTGGTTTGCGTGAAAAGGAGGCCATGTGATGGATTTCGGCTCAATCAATCCCGTCGTCCTATTGGCCTCTCTCATGGTCGCCTCAACTCCGATCCTATTGGCGGCTTTGGGCGAAATGGTGGTGGAAAAATCCGGGGTGTTGAACCTTGGGGTCGAGGGCATGATGATCACCGGCGCGGTCTGTGGATTTATTGTGGCGGTCGAGAGCGGATCACCAACTTTGGGCTTTATCGCCGCAGCTATTGGCGGCATGGCCCTTTCCATGGTGTTTGCGCTTTTGACCCAGGTGTTTTTGACCACACAGGTGCCCGCTGGGCTTGCGCTGACCTTGATGGGCGTGGGCTTGGCCTCGCTTCTAGGACAGAATTATCAAGGCCTTAAACCGCCTCCGGTGACCGACCTGAACATTCCCGGCCTGGATCACATCCCGGTCATTGGCCCGATCCTGTTTCAACATGACATGATAGTTTATGTGAGCCTCTTGTCGATTGCCGGCGTCTGGGCGTTTTTGAAATATAGCCGGGCTGGGCTGATCCTGCGCGCGGTGGGCGAAAACCATTCGGCGGCCCATGCGCTTGGCTATCCGGTGCGGATGGTGCGGATCGTCGCGATTGGATTTGGTGGCGCAATGGCCGGGCTTGGCGGCGCGTACATCAGCCTTATCCGGGTGCCGCAATGGACCGATGGGATCACCGCGGGCTATGGCTGGATCGCTTTGGCGATTGTGGTGTTTGCCAGTTGGAAAGCCTGGCGGATTTTAATCGGCGCTTATCTTTTTGGTGGGATCACGGTGTTGCAATTGAACCTGCAAGCCGCGGGGGCGAAGGTTCCGGTGGAGCTTTTGTCGATGTCACCCTTTCTTGCGACGATTGTGGTTCTTGTTGTTATTTCCGCGCGCAGGCATGGTGCGAGCAACGCGCCCGCCATGTTGGGCCGGATTTTTCACGCCTCGCACTGAGGCACAGGTTTAGCCTCCGCGTGAGGTGATTTTAAACGAACAGGGAGTTCAAAGATGAAACGTAGAACCTTGCTGACCGCAGCCACTGCCTCCGTGCTGGCGCTCGGTCTTGCCGCACCGTCCTTTGCCGCAGACAAAGTCAAAGTTGGCTTTATCTATGTTGGTCCGAAAAATGATGGCGGCTGGTCGCAACACCACCACGAAGCGGCGGAGGAAATGGCCGCGCATTTTGGCGATGCGGTTGAAATCGTCGTACAAGAGTCCGTGCCAGAAGGGGCCGATTCCGAGCGGGTCTTGACGCAAATGGCGCTGTCCGGTGCCGATCTGATTTTCACCACCTCGTTCGGCTATATGGACCCGACCGTCAACGTGGCGGCGAAATTCCCGAACGTGAAGTTCGAACACGCAACCGGATATAAAACCGCGCCGAACCTCGGAGTCTACTCCGCACGTTTCTATGAAGGCCGCGCGGTTCAGGGTTATTTGGCCGGGAAAATGACCAAGTCGAACAAGGTCGGCTATATCGCCTCCTTCCCGATCCCCGAGGTTATTCGTGGCATCAATTCCGCCTATATCCATGCCAAAAAGGTTAACCCGGATGTCGAGTTTAACGTGGTCTGGGCCTACACATGGTTCGATCCGGCAAAAGAATCCGATGCGGCACAGGCCCTGATCGACCAAGGCGCGGACGTGATTTTGCAGCATACGGATTCGACCGCCCCGCAAGCCGCCGCCCAAAAGGCCGGCAATGTCTACACCTTTGGCCAAGCCGCCGACATGGCCGAATATGGCCCGATGCCGCGGATTTCTTCGATCATCGACGTCTGGGCTCCCTATTACATCGAACGCGTTCAGGCGGTGATGGATGGCACATGGGAAACGGACAACACATGGGACGGCATCGGCGCGGGCATGGTCGGCATTGGCGAGATTTCCTCCGCCGTTCCCGCCGACATCAAAGCCGAAGCCGAAGCCCTGCGCGACAGCATTGCAGCGGGCGAGTATCACCCGTTCACCGGGCCTCTGAACAAACAAGACGGCTCTGTCTGGCTGGCCGATGGCGAAGTGGCCGATGATGGCACGCTCGCAGGCATGAACTTTTACGTCGAAGGCCTGAGCGGCGACATTCCGCAATAAGCCTTGCGCGATTGACGGATTATGGCCCGCGCCGAGAGATCGGCGCGGGCTTTTTATGGTAAGATCTGCGCGAGGGGACCCGCAAACCGCGCAAATCTCATTCAATTCCCCGAATTTGATTGATGCGGATCAAGGTCGCGCCACGACTCTCATGCCACAGATAGCACCAATATAAGACCCGCGAACAAAGGAGAGTCCCATGTCTTGGGCTGAAAAAAACGAATCCATGCGCGAAGCATTGCGCGCCCTCAACAAAGCCAATCGCAACATCCCGGTGGGATTTGGCGCGATGTCAAAAGCGGCAATGGAAGGCGATGCGCTTGACGCCAAAACCAAGGAATTGGTGGCGCTGGCCATTGCCATAGGTGTGCGTTGCGAACCCTGTGTCGGCTTTCACGTCGAGGCATTGATGAAACATGGCGGCACCCGCGAAGAATTGTCCGAAATGTTGGCCATCGGCGTCCAGATGGGCGGTGGTCCGGTGTTGATGTATGCGGCCAAGGCTTTGGAATGTTGGGACGAATTGTCTAACGCCTAAGCTACTCAAAAACAAAACGGCGCGGGAATCCCGCCTCGCGCCATTTTCGTTTCTCCCGCACCACCGGCTTTAGCCGCGCGACACATTACAGACCTTGCCACCGCCTTCTTTGGCTTTGCAGTCCATTTTCAACGTGTCTTTAGGCTCGCCAAACAACCAGATGCTCGCCATTTCAAAATAGTATTTCGCCAATTCACCAAAGGTGGCGTCTTCGGGTGCACCAAGCCCTTCTGGCTCAGCGGCGTCCACGTCTTCGCCAAACGCTCCGGTGCCATCATCATAGACAATCGTCCCGGTCTCCGTAGACGCATCGACATGCTCAATCTCAAAGGTTTTCGCCGCAGATCCGCCTTTCGGCGCGGCAACCCGCATTGTGGACAGGTCGGTGCCTCATCCTCGTCATCGCCCTGCCAATACGAGCCCGTCACCGACATATTGCTCGAGACGGCTTTCATCATCCCGCTTTGCGCCTCAGAATACTGCAAATAAACCAAGATCGAAATCGTGATCCCGACCACAAAACTGATCAGACTGAGTGCTTTACCAAAGGTTCCCATTGGACAATTCTACCGTTTTAACCGCTATCGTCATCAATATCGCAACAAAACATGGCGAGAATTGGGAAGGCTTAGGGACATTTGATGAAACACAGTGAGAACCCAACGCGCACAGAAAACGGGCAGCCGCTTGCCGCAGTGCCGCAAGCTTTGTAAGGTCTGCGCCAAGTAAGCTGTGGGTTGGGAGGACATCTATTGAAAATTTGTCGAAGCAAACGCGACATCCGCGAGGCCGTCGCCGCGTTTCACGGCGCGGGCGAGACGGTCGGATTGGTGCCAACCATGGGCTATTTGCATGACGGGCATCTGACATTGGTGCACGCGGCGCAGGCCGCCTCTGACCGGGTGATTGTATCGATTTTCGTCAATCCGACCCAGTTTGGCGACCCCTCCGATCTTGACGCCTACCCGCGCGACGAGGCCCGCGATTTCGCGCTTTTGGAAGCGGCCGGTGTGGATGCGGTGTTTTGCCCCAGTGCGGAGGAAATGTATCACCCAGAGAAACAGACCACCGTTGTGACCGAGCAGCTCGAGCACCTGTTGATGGGCGCGCTTCGGCCCGGCCATTACAAAGGTGTCTGCACGGTGGTGACGAAACTTTTTAACATCACCGGCGCAGATCACGCGTTTTTTGGCGAAAAGGATTACCAACAGCTTTTGGTGATCAAAACCATGGTCCGCGATCTTGATATGCCGATTGAGATTCACGGCGTGCCCACGGTGCGTGAGGTCGATGGGCTGGCAATGTCGTCGCGCAATGTCCGCCTGACGCCTGAGGATCGCCAAGCGGCACTGATCCTCAACAAAGCGCTGGCTTATGGCGCCTATGAGGCGTCGGACGGGCGCACGGCGGATCAGCTTGAGGCGGACATCCGCACCTTTATCTCTCGCGAACCGCGCGCCACCATCGAGAGCGTCGATGTGCGCGACGCCGCCACGCTGGAACCGATCGAGGGGCTGATTGAACGCCCCGCCGTGATCTTGCTCGCCGCGCGCTTTGGCGATGTGCTATTGATCGACCAACGGGTCGCAGACCCGACGTAAGTTCGGCCCAGATCCCCGAACTCAGGAGGAACCCATGTCCATACAGACCGAAACCATCCGCCGCGTGACGGTGCCGCAAATCCGAGACCGCAAAGGCGGCGAGCCCATCGTGTCGCTTACCTCATATCATGCGCACACCGCCGCAATTGCCGAAAAACATTGTGATTTTCTGCTTGTCGGCGACAGCCTCGGCATGGTGATGCACGGGATGGAAAGCACCGTTGGCGTGTCTTTGGAATTGATGATCATGCATGGCAAGGCCGTGGTGCGCGGCACCAAACGCGCGTTGATCGTGGTCGATATGCCCTTTGGTTCCTATGAGGAAAGCCCGTCGCAGGCGTTTCGCAATGCCGCCACGATCATGAAAGAAACCCAATGTCAGGCCGTCAAACTCGAAGGCGGCGCGCGCATGGCAGAGACGGTTAAATTCCTGACCGAACGTGGCATTCCGGTGATGGGCCACATCGGCTTGACCCCGCAATCGACCAACGTCATGGGCGGGTTCAAAACCCAGGGCCGCGACGAAGACACCTGGCAAATCCACATTGATGACGCGATCGCCGTGGCCGAAGCAGGCGCTTTTGCCATCGTGGTCGAGGGTGTCGTGGAGCCGCTCGCGGACAAAATCACCAAAGCCATTGACGTGCCGACCATTGGAATCGGGGCATCAAAGACCTGTGACGGTCAGATCCTTGTTATGGAGGATATGTTGGGCCTCAACGAATGGGTGCCAAAATTTGTCAAAAAATATGGCGCCATGGGTGATGCAATCAACGAAGCCGTGGCGGAATATGCCGCCGAGGTCAGATCGCGGGCCTTTCCGGGAACGGCCAACGTCTACGGCTCCAACAAGAAATAAGCCCAGAAAAAGACAGAGCGCCCTTCGGGGCGCTTTTGTTTGAGTATTTGGGCTACAATGAAGCCTGTGTTAGGCGTGCGCTAAGGTTAACGTGTCAGGCTGAAGGCGCGGTACAGGCTGGAGAGCCGATGACCGCCTGCGATGAAGATGACCGCCTGCGGTGAAGACTCCCGGCCCGTGGGCCCAAACCGTTCTGGTGACGCCACAGCGCCATGAACCAGCGGCCGGGACACAGCTTCGCTTTTCTGGCACCGTTTTCATTGCAGTGAAAATACTCCGCCCGGCCTGATCTGCGCACAGACGCACACAGCCAGTTCGCGCGCGGATATTTACGCACAGACAAAAATCACCACATGATGAGGCAACAGAACAAGGAGACTCATCATGACGTTTCGTCCCGTAAAATCGACATCCCTTGGCCAGGCGACCCTAGAGGGCGCAGGCGTTCATCTTTACCGTGCATTCGGGTTTCACAAACCGCGCGAGTTTGACCCGTTTTTGTTGTTCGACGACTTTCGCAACGACGATCCGAAACAGTTTGAAAAGGGCTTTCCCTGGCACCCGCACCGCGGCATCGAGACCATCACCTATGTTTTGGATGGCGAGGTCGAACATGGCGACAGCCTTGGAAACAAAGGCGTTTTGGGCGCAGGATCGGTGCAATGGATGACGGCAGGCTCCGGCATCATGCACCAGGAAATGCCGCGCGGGAATGCCCGTGGTCAGATGCATGGGTTTCAGCTTTGGGCCAACCTGCCCTCCAGTTTGAAAATGACTGCGCCGCGCTATCAGGACATTCAGGCCCATGATATTCCCGAGATCATTGACGATGACGGCACCAAGGTGAAAATTGTCACCGGCTCATTTTGGGGCAAACACGGACCTGTGGATGGGGTGGCGGCGGACCCGCTGTACCTCGACATTTCCGTGCCGCCGAACACCCGCAAAGTGTTGCCGGTTGATACCTATGCCAACACCTTTGCCTATGTGTTTGCCGGCGCTGGCTCCTTCCGCGATGCGTCCAATCCCTACGGCGTGCGGGTGGAGAAAGAGGTGAATGGCGCGGAAATCAACATCCGCGACATGTCGGGCAACCGCACCTTGGTGACTTTCGACACCGGCAATGAGATCGTGGTAAACGCCGGGCCTGAGGGCGTGCGGTTTCTGTTGGTTTCGGGTCAGCCGATTGAGGAACCTGTGGCCTGGCATGGACCGATCGTGATGAACACACGCGAAGAGTTGATGCTGGCGATGCAGGAGCTCAACAACGGCACGTTTATCAAGGATCAGCGCGATCATTGATCTGCTATCCGAGACACCGCGCCCTTCACCGAGGGGCGCGGTGAGACCACTCAAAGCATGGACGGCAACACCATATCCGGCGGCCGGTGACCATCGGCAAAGGTGTGAATGTTCAGCAGCACCTTTTCCCCCATTTCGATCCGCCCTTCGACCGTCGCCGAGCCCATATGGGGTAGCAAAACCACATTGGGCAGTTCGCGCAGGCGCGGATTGATCTGGTGGCCATGCTCAAACACATCCAAGCCCGCGCCGCCAATATCGCCAGAGCGCAAGCCCCGCGTCAGGCGTTTTCGTCAATCACTTCGCCGCGCGAGGTGTTCACAATCACCGCCGTCGGCTTCATCAATTTTAACCGCCTTGCATTGATTTGGTGAAAGGTTGAGGGCGTGTGCGGGCAGTTGATCGAGAGGATATCGACGCGGCTCAACATCTGATCAAGGCTGTCCCAATAGGTGGCCTCAAACCGCGCTTCAACATCGGGGTGAAGTCTGCGCCGGTTATGATACTGTACCGAGAGGCCAAAGGCATGGGCCCGGCGCGCGACAGCTTGTCCAATGCGACCCATCCCCAAAATCCCAAGCCGCTTGCCAGACAAGCGTTGCCCCATAAAGGCGGTCGGAGCCCAACCGCCCCAATTGCCCGCCTGCATCACCGCCTGCCCTTCGGGGATACGCCGCGTGACGGCGAGGATCAGCGCCATGACCATATCGGCGGTGTCCTCCGTCACCACGCCGGGCGTGTTGGTGACAAGGATGCCGCGATTATGGGCGGTGATCGTGTCGATATGATCGACACCCGCGCCGTAATTGGCGATCAGTTTCAACCGCTCCCCCGCCTGCCCCAACATCTCCGCATCCAACCGATCCGTGACACAGGGCACCAAAACATCGGCCCGCTGCATCGCCGCAATCAGCGCCTCACGCGACAGTTTGACGTCATCTTGATTGAGCTCCACATCGAAGAGTTCCATCATCCGCGTCTCGACCACTTCAGGCAACGCGCGCGTGACCACGACCTTTAGCCGACCCTGCACCATAACCGCACCTCTTCCTTTCTTTTTCGCCCCCATACTGGCAAACTGGATTGCATCCCGGCAAGGCGTAAAGGATAAGTTCCGTGACACGCTGGCGCGCAAGGCACGCCTTCTTTTCATGAGCAGGTCAGATTTCACAATGGTATCCAGTGGCTCCTCTTATGGGTTTCATCGCCTCACCCCGCTTTTACGCGGGGTTTGCCTCATGACATTGACATGTTTCCTCGGTTTGGCCCCGGTTTCTGCCGCCGAAGATACCGTGCAAAATCCAACCGCCCCGCCGATCGAGCAGATGCCACAAACAGGCCCAACGCGCGGATCGGCCACCAACCTGCCGTTGCCGCGCTTCGTCTCGCTCAAGGCCAATGAGGCCAATGTGCGTCGTGGGCCATCGCTGTCGCACCGGATTGACTGGATTTTCACAAAACGCAACTACCCGCTTGAAGTCATTGCCGAATATGGTCATTGGCGGCGTGTCCGCGACATGGAAGGCGCGACTGGATGGCTGCATTACTCGCTGATTTCCGGGGTGCGGACAGCGCTCGTGACGGATGGCACTGTAGATTTGTTTTCGCGGCCTGACACCGGATCGCGTTTGACGGCACAGGCCGAGAAAGGCGTGATTTTGCGACTGTTGGAATGCAACATCTCATGGTGCAAAGTCTCAGCCTCGGGCTATAAGGGCTGGGTGTTGAAATCGGGCCTTTGGGGTGTGCGTTCAAACGAAATTTTGGAGTGAGCCGGTATGGAACAGCTCAAATCCCCCCTCGCCGCCCGCAACATTCCAAAGGGCGTTAAATCCTGTGTCGTGCATGGTTTTGGCAGTTGGTTTGACGCGATTGGCCACGAGCGTCACGATTTTTTCACCAAACTTCTGCCAAAGCTGACCCGTGAGGGCATCACCCCCTATTTGGTGGAGGGCGACAGCCGCACCTCTCGTGCGCTTTTGCTGGAAAATCATCTCCATATCATCGTCGGTGGCCCGGCGATGTTTGGCCCGACGGTTCTTCATGCCTATCCCTCTTATCTGTGGGGATTTTGGTATTTCGACGAGCTGGGCCATGGCGCCAACAGTTCGCTGCGCTTTTCCCGTTTTCCCGAACATGAGGTGGATCGGGAACAGGCGGATTATTTTTTCAATGGCGTGACTGGGTTTATGTTGCGCGAAAATGTCTCCAAATTGGGTCAGGAGCCGCGCATGGATGCGCCTTTGCGGCCCGCGACGGCGACGATCCTGTGTCAGGCCATCGAAAATGAGACCCCGCGCACGCATTATCTCACGACGAAAGAGATGATTGTCACCGCCGCTGAATTTGATCGCGATGCGGTGGTCTATGTGAAACCGCATCCGCATCAGGGTAAATTGGGACGCAGGCACATCCTTGAAATCTGTGCCGATCATCCGAATGTCAAAGTGAGCGACGCCTCGGTTCACGATCTGATCGAAGCGGCGCGCGTCGTGATCACGCAAAACTCCTCTGCCGGGTTTGAAGCCTTGATGCAACGAAAGCCGGTGGTCACCTGTGGCAAAAGCGATTATTGGCACGCCACGCTTACCCCACGAAACATATCTGAATTGCGGGATGCGATAGGTTTTGGCCCTGAAACAATGTCCTCTTTTGACTATTCAGGGTTTTTCAACTGGTTCTTGGAAAAGCAGTGCCTTGAACCCGCCAAAGACAATTTCGCTCCCCGTGCTTGGGCGCGTGTGCGTGACAAGCTGATGCTCGACTAACGCCTTCTAAGCCTTAGGGCGAAAGGACAATCCTATGCGCGACACGCGTTTGAATATTTCGGCGGGGCTGGCCTCTGTCTCTGTCGCGACGATTTTGATCATCGCAAAGCTCTGGGCCTTGGGGCAAACCGGCTCGCTCTCAATTGCGGCGTCTTTGGCCGACAGCGGCATGGATTTGATGATCGCCTTGGGCGGATTGATGGCGATTTATTACGCCTCGCGCCCGCCTGACGACGACCATGCCTTTGGTCACACCTCCGCCGAAGACCTCGCAGCGCTGGCCCAATCCGCGTTCATTTTGGTCTCTGCCGCGATCATCGCCGTGACCTCAACCCGGCGTCTGCTCTCCACTGCCCCGGTCGAAGTTCAGGCCGAAGGCGCGGGCATTGCGGTCATGGTCTTGTCGATCGTTTTAACCATCGCGCTTGTGCTCTGGCAAAGGCGCGTGGCGCGGCTGACCAAATCGAAAGTCGTCAGCGCCGACAGCCTGCATTACGTCGGGGATCTGGTGCCAAACATCGGGGCGATTGTGGCGCTTTTTGCCGCCAAAGCCTTTGGCATGCATCAGATCGACTCTGTCGTCGCCTTGGCCGCCGCTGGGATTTTGGTGGTCGGCGCTCTGCGCATTGGCAAATCGGCTTGGGATGCGTTGATGGATCGCTCGGCGCCTCAGGATATGATCGACAACATCGAAAACATGGCCAAATCCTACCCGGAAATCCACGCATTCCATGATCTGAAAACCCGCATGGCGGGGTCAAAACCGTTTGTGAACATCCATATCGAATTGAATGGCGACCAGACGCTGCGTGAGGCCCACGCGATTTCCGCAAGCCTCAAACACCACATCGTCACCGCCTACCCCAACGCCGATGTGATCATCCACAAGGACGTGTGGGGCGAGGCGGATTAACCCACTCAGGCGGTGAACAACCCCCGCCCTTTCAACAACGCCTCGACGCCTGGCATCCGACCCCGAAACGCAGTGTAGAGAGCCTCTGCGTCTTGTGAGCCGCCTTTGGACAGAATGTGTTCCTCCAAAAGCCGCGCCGTTTCCGGGTCGAACGCGCCCTTTTCCTCAAAGGCCTCAAACGCATCGGCATCCATGACCTCTGACCACATATAGCTATAATATCCGGCGCTATAGCCGTCGCCGGAAAAGATATGAGCGAAATGCGGCGTGGCGTGGCGCATGGTCACCGCGCGGGGCAAACCGATCCGCGCCAAAGTTTCGGCCTGTGCAACCATCGGGTCCGCAGGCGCATCGCCATCATGGAAATCAAGATCAACCAAGGCCGAGGCAATATATTCCACCGTGGCAAAGCCTTGATCATAGGTCTGTGCGGCCAACAACCGATCCAACATGTTGCGCGGCATCGGCGCACCGGTTTTGGCATGGGTCGCGAATTCTTCAAGCACCTCAGGCACTTCCAACCAATGTTCAAAAAGCTGACTTGGCAATTCAACGAAATCACGCGCCACAGAGGTGCCCGAAATCGAGCCATAAGTCACATTTGACAGCATCTGGTGCAGGGCGTGGCCGAATTCATGAAACAAGGTGCGGGCATCGTCATAGGACAGCAATGCCGCTTCTCCTTTTGACGGTTTGGCAAAATTGCACACGTTGAGGACGATGGGACGGATGTCCCCTTCGAGCTTTTGTTGGCTGCGCATTGCGGTACACCATGCGCCCGAGCGCTTCGATCCACGCGCGAAATAATCACCGATAAAGACGGCGATATGTTTGCCATCACGGGTCACATTCCACGCCCGCGCATCGGGGTGATAGGTGGTGACATCCAACGGCTCAAAGTCGAGGCCAAACAGCCGATGCGCACAGGCGAATGCAGCTTCAATCATCCGGTCCAATTGCAAATAGGGCTTCAACTCCGCCTCATCGAGATCATGCTCCGCCTTGCGCCGGATCGCCGAATAATAGCGCCAATCCCACGGCTCCAACGGGCCGTTGATCCCGTCTTTCGCCATCATTTCGGCCAAAATAGCACCGTCGCGCTCAGCGGCTTCTTTGGCTGGGGCCCAGACCCGCATCAACAACTCGCGCACGGCCTCCGGTGTTTTGGCCATTTCGGTCTCTAATTTATAAGCCGCGAAGCTCGGGTAGCCGAGCAATTTGGCGCGCTCTTCGCGCAGACGCAAAATCTCTGCCGCATTTTCACGGTTGTCATTGGCATTGCCATTTTCGCCCCGCGCAGACCAGGCTTTGAACGCCGCTTCACGCAAATCACGACGTGGCGAAAATTGCATGAACGGCACAATCAACGAGCGCGACAAGGTGACGACCGGGCCATCCGCACCTTTTTCCTCGCCCGCCGCCCGTGCCGCGTCGATCACAAATTGCGGCAAGCCCTCAAGATCGGCCTCTGTGAGAGACATGAACCAGTCGCGCTCATCCGCCAAAAGGTTTTGCCCAAACCCAGTGCCCAGAGTGGCAAGCCTGGATTTGATCTCTGCCATCCGCGCCTTTTGCGGACCTTCCAGCTTAGCCCCAGAGCGCACAAAGGAGCGATAGGTCAACATCAAAACCCGCGCCTGCTCTGGCGTTAGGTCAAGCGTATCGCGGGTCTCCCAAAGCGTCTCAATTCGCGCAAACAGCGCCGAATTTGACGTAATTTCAGAAGAGTAAGCCGAAAGCATCGGGGAAAATTCCCGCATCAACGCATCGCGCGTATCATTGGCATCCGCCCCCGCTGAGCCGTAAAACACGCCGAGAACCTTGGACAAGGTGCTGTCCGAGCGCTCCAAGGCCTCGATTGTATTGGCGAATGTCGGGGCCTCGGGGTCGCTTGCGATCAGTTGAACCGCCGCACGCCCTTCGGCCAATGCGGCCTCGACCGCTGGTTTGACATGCGCATCCTCGATTGCCTCAAACGGCGGCAAGTTGAACGGGGTATTCCAGTCGGACAAAAGCGGATTGGTCATGAATATCTCCTTTGAGAGTGAAGCTATGCCGCACCCCCGCAAAGGAAAAGGGCTATCCGTGACTATTTCTCCCGCAAATCGGACAGTCTTCCCGTTTTTTGACCGTGATCACCCGCGTCTCTGTGTAAAGCGCATCATGGATCAACAGCCGCCCGATCAGGCCCTGCCCGGCACCTGTGATCTCCTTGAGCGCTTCCATTGCCATCATCGTGCCCAAAATGCCCGGCAAAGGAGCCGCCACACCCGCCTCGGCACAGGTTGGCACCATGCCCGCCGCCGGACGTTCAGGGAACACGCATTGATAACATGGGCCATTTTTAGCCGCATTATATGTGCTGATTTGACCTTCCCATTGGGTGATCGCCGCCGCAATCAGCGGCGTTTTCTCCGTCACGCAAAGCGCATTCACAAGGTATCGCGTGTCGAAATTGTCCGAGCCATCGAGCACCAAATCATACTCGCGGATCAGCGCCACACAGCTTTCGTCAAAACGGCGATTGTAGGGACGCACCTCGATAAACGGGTTTTGCGCGCGCATTGCCTCGGCGGCGGAAAATACTTTCGGCACACCAAGGTTCGCATCTGTATGAATCACCTGCCGTTGCAGATTTGAGGCCTCGACCACATCATCGTCAATCACGCCAATGGTGCCCACTCCCGAGGCCGCGAGATATTGCAAAATCGGCGCGCCAAGCCCACCGGCCCCGACAACCAAGACTTTGGCCTCTTTGAGTTTCTTCTGGCCCGGCCCGCCGATTTCGCGAAGTAAAATGTGGCGCATATAGCGGTCCAGTTCGGCCGGGCGAAACGGGCCCTCTGCTTCGCTGTCCGCCACAGGTGCAACCCGCGACCGCAGGACGCGCAGGCCAAACCGATAGGCCATTATCACAGCGGCAAAACCGCCCAAAAGCAGCCACTCGCCAAGCTTCCGCCCAGAGTGGTTCGCATCGGATGCGCGTCTGGCAGCACGGCCAGCGCCAAGATCACCGCGACATACAAAATGCCGATCATTGCCCAGCGCGCGCGTTTGGGGGCATGAGTCACCGCCCCAACACCCCAAAGCACCACAGCCATGATCAGAAACGGGATCATTATTGACGACCCGTCGAGCCAAATCCGCCCGTGCCACGCACGGTATCGCCCAAGGTCTCAACCACCGAATAGACCCCCTGCACCACAGGTGCGACGACCATTTGGCCGATGCGCTCGCCATGTTGGATGTGGAACGTTTCCGAGCCGTGATTGATCAACAAAATGCCAATGGGGCCACGATAATCGGCATCGATGGTGCCCGGCGTGTTGACCATGGAAATCCCATGTTTGAGCGCAAGCCCCGAACGGGGCCGGACCTGCACCTCAAATCCGGGCGGGATTTCCATCGCAAATCCAGTCGGGATCAAGGCGCGCGCACCGGGTTCCAAGACCAAACCAACGTCTCGCGTCTCCGGCGGAAAATTCGCCCGCACATCGGCACCAGCGGCGTGTTCGGTTTCGTAAGATGGCGGCTTGATCGCCGGATCAGCGCCTTCAAGCCATTGAATTTTAATATCAACTGTCATGTTTTCATCGCTGTCCAAATACTCATTCAACGGCAAATGCCGCGCTCAAACGGTCGGCGATCTTATGGGCCAACTGGCGCGCCACCTCCGCCTTGCTCATCCGTGGCCAGACATCCGTGCCCGCGTCCGAGATCAATACAACCGCATTTTCTGTGCCGCCCATGATGCCAGTCGCGGGCGAGACGTCATTGGCCACAATCCAGTCGCAACCTTTGCGCAGCCGTTTGGCGGTGGCGTGGGCCACAACATTGTCGGTTTCGGCGGCAAAGCCGACCACAAGCCGGGGGCGCCCCGTGCTCATCTGGCTGACCGTCGCAAGGATGTCAGGATTCTCAGTGAAACTCAGACTGGGCAATGTGCCTTTTTCTTTTTTAATCTTCGATCCGCTCTCCGAGCTTACACGCCAATCCGCCACTGCGGCGGCAAAGACGGCGGCATCGGCGGGCAAAGCGGCCTCCACGGCGGCTTTCATTTCGCGGGCGGTCTCGACGCGGATCACAGTGACGCCCTGCGGCGGCGGCACATCGGCGGGGCCGGTGACGAAACTCACCTGCGCGCCAAGATCGCGCAGCGCAACGGCGATGGCCGTGCCCTGCGCACCAGACGAACGGTTGGCGATGTAACGCACCGGATCAATCGGCTCATGGGTCGGACCAGAGGTGACAAGGATATGCTTGCCCACCAGAGGGCCTTCGATCAGAGCCGCACGGATCGCGCCGATGATGTCAGGGGTCTCAGAGAGCCGCCCGGGGCCAAATTCACCACAGGCCATTGTGCCCTCTTCGGGACCGACAAACAGCACGCCATCGGATTGGAGTGTTGCCACATTGCGCTGGGTTGCGGGGTGTTCCCACATGCGGACATTCATCGCCGGGGCGACCAGCACGCGTTTGTCCGTCGCCATCAACAGCGTCGAGGCCAGATCGTTTGCCAAGCCATTGGCCATCTTGCCCAAAAGATCGGCCGTTGCCGGAGAAACCACAACCAAATCGGCGGCGCGGGACAGTTCTATATGACCCATTTCGGCCTCATCAGTGAGATCAAACAGGTCGCGGTAAACCTTTTCGGCGGCAAGGGCAGAGGCCGAGAGAGGTGTCACGAATTCTTCCGCCGCTTTGGTCAGAACCGGCACGACACGCACGCCCTCTTCGCGCAAGCGGCGGATCAGATCGAGCGATTTGAACGCCGCGATCCCGCCGCCGATGATTAAAAGAATGGTCTTTCCGTTCAACATCACACGCCCCTTTGCCCCGATCTGCCGTGAGACCGCCCTGTGTTCAAGGCGCTGTCCCAAGGCGCTCCGGTGGGCAAAGGTGTAGGGTGCGCGTTTGACAAACTCAAGCCAAACTCAAACCCTCAGCTCAACAGCAGCGAGAGCGCTTCGCCGTGACGTTCCAAGGATTTGCGCATTTTGACCAAAGCCCCGGCCTCCAATTGCCGGACGCGTTCTTTTGACAAAGCCAACTCTTCCCCAAGACTTTCAAGCGTGCGCGGCTCATCCGAAAGCTTACGCGCGTGTAAAATGAATTGCTCGCGGTCGCTAAGTTCGCTCATGGACTCTTTGAGCCATGTTTTCAGTTGCTTTTGATCATGCTCTTCCCCCACCATTTCGGCGGCGGTGTCGCCCTCATCGGCCAAAAGGTCGATCCATTCGCGACCATCCTCATCACCGGATTGTTGCGCGTTGAGCGAGAAATCAGAGCCGGACAGCCGCCCGTCCATCATCTCCACATCGCGAAGGGGCACGCCCAAATCCATTGCGATCATCTGTAACAATTGCGCATGATCCAGTTGCTCGCCCTGTGTCGAGGCTTCGCGTTCCAGCCGTGCCTGAACCCGGCGCATATTGAAAAACAACGACTTTTGCGCAGAGGTCGACCCGGTGCGCACCAAGGACCAATTGCGCATCACATAGTCTTGGACCGAGGCCTTGATCCACCACGCGGCATAGGTCGAAAACCGCACGCCGCGGTCGGGATCAAATTTCTCCGCCGCTTTCATCAGGCCCAATCCGGCCTCTTGGATAAGATCGTTCATCGGCGCGCCGTAACGTTTGAATTTGGCCGCCATCGAAATCGCCAAGCGCATATAAGCGGTGATCAAACGGTGCAAAGCCGCCTCATCGCCATGATCGCGCCACGCGCGTGCCAATGCCTGTTCTGTTTCAAGATCAAGCATTTCCGCTTTCATTGCCCGGCGTGGCAATGCGTTGTCTGATACAGTCATATCGAGTGCCATAAGACCCTCCCGAGGTTTGGCCGCTCTGCCTCCATGAGTGCGATGTGCGTTGGGCATTTGCGAGCGGTGGCTTCTCCTGTTACGACCACAGTACCCCAATTGGATGACTTTGAGTTTCACGAACATGTGCAGTCCCTTCACACTCGTTCTCGGCGGCGCCTCTTCTGGCAAGTCTGACATTGCTGAAAAATTGTGTTTTCACAGTGGGTTAGATCGCGTTTACTTGGCCTCTTCGCAGGTCTATGACGATGAAATGCGCACAAAGGTTGAGCAACACCGCACAAACAGAGGGCCAAATTGGCGCACAATCGAAGAACCTTTTCGGGCCGATCAGGTGATTTTAGAGGCAAAGGCACATCAAATACTCTTGTTTGATTGTGCCACGCTTTGGCTCACCAACCATCTTTTGGCCGATCACGACATCGCGCAGGAGACGGAGACGCTCTTGGCCGCGCTCAAAACCAGTCTGGCGCAGGTGGTCATTGTCAGCAACGAGGTGGGTCAGGGCATCGTCCCCGAAAACGCCCTTGCCCGTCGGTTTCGGGTGGAACAAGGACGGCTCAATCGGCGTTTGGCCGCAGAGGCCGGGATGGTAGTGGGCGTGATGGCCGGGCTGCCCTTTATGCTCAAAGGCGACAGGCCGGAGGCTTTGACATGAGCACATTATGGTTGATCCGTCACGGCCCGACTCATGCCAAAAGCTTTGTCGGCTGGACAGATCTTCCGGCGGACCTATCGGACAGGGCGGCGATTGCGCGGCTTGAGGCGGCCTTGCCACATGTGCCGCTGATCTCCTCCGATCTCAGCCGCGCGGTCGATACGGGCAGCGCCATTCAGGGCCAGCGCCCGCGCCTGCCCCATGATCCGCGTCTGCGTGAAACCCATTTTGGCGATTGGGAAAATCTGTCTTGGGCTCAGATTGAACAGCGCGACACAGACCTTGCCCGCCGGGTGTTTGAAACCCCCGGCGACATCGCCCCGCCCGGTGGTGAAAGTTGGAACAGGTTTTCTGCCCGCGTTCATGCGGGTGTCGCGGCCTTGCAAGGCGAAACCATTGTGGTCGCGCATATGGGGGTGATTTTGGCGTTGTTGCAAAGGGCGCTCGGATGCACGGCCTATGAAGCGCTGGGGCATCAAATTGATCCGCTGTCCTGTACGGTGATCGACTGTCCTGAGGGGCTGGAGGGCGCGTGGAGTTGCACACGCATAAATCACAAATATTGATAAAAACTATGAAAAAATATCCCTTCTCGTGATTCATCAAGCCCATCTAAGATAAGCTCTGACACACAAGGAGTTTCATATGGCTTACGATCTGTTCATTGGTGACAAAGGGTTTTCAAGCTGGTCGCTGCGCGGCTGGCTTTTATTTGAAAAATTCGGCATCCCGTTTCGCGAACACATGATCGGCCTTTACACTGGCACGATGCAACAGGACCTTGCGCCCCTTGCCCCCGCCCGCTTTGTGCCCACCGCGCGCACGCCCGAAGGCTGGGTGATCGGGGAAAGCATCGCCTTGGCCGAAACCTTGGCGGAGCGTCATCCCGAGGCAGGGATTTGGCCCACCGATCCTGAGGCGCGTGTGTTTGCCCGTTGGCTTGTGTCCGAAATGCACGCCGGGTTTACCGCCCTGCGCTCTGCCTGTCCGATGCAGCTTTTTCATCAATATCAGGGATTTGTTGTCTCCGACGCGGTTCAGACCGATCTGGATCGCCTTGAGACGATGCTGGGCCATGCCTTTGCGCATTTCTCTGGCGCTGGCCCTTGGCTGTTTGGTGCTTACTCTGCCGCCGATGCGTTTTACGCCCCGGTCGCGGCACGGATCGCTGGCTATGATCTCCCGGTGTCTGAGCGCCTCACAGCCTATGTTGCCGCGCATCTGAACGATACGGCGTTCAAAGCCTGGCGCGCGGAGGGGATCAAACTCAGCTATGATCCGATGCCCTATGCGCTCGATCTGCCCAAAACCGACTGGCCGGTTGCGCCATAATTCTCTCGAAACCCGGAGCGTATTAACCATTTGCTAACCATGCACGTCGTAGCACTGGTTAAGATTGGTTAATGCGTTTCGCACGGGAGAGTAGATCATGGTCGCACGGACCTTTAGCGTCGCATTCGAAGGCGTCGAGGCCCGCCGGGTCGAGGTTCAATGTGCCATCGCACCCGGTCTACCCAGTTTCACCATCGTCGGCCTGCCGGACAAAGCCGTCACAGAGGCCCGCGAACGCGTCCGCGCGGCTTTGGCGTCAATGCAAATCGCCCTGCCTTCGAAAAAATTGGTTATCAACCTCTCCCCTGCTGATCTGCCGAAAGCAGGCTCGCATTTCGATTTACCCATCGCCTTGGCCATCCTCGCCGCCACCGGATTGATCCCTGAAGAACAGGCCGAAAAAACCCTCTCGTTGGGCGAATTGGCCCTTGATGGCTCACTCGTCGCGGTCAATGGCGCACTGCCCGCCGCGTTGAAAGCCGCCGAGTTGGACTGCGTTCTGGCCTGCCCCGAGGGGTGCAGCGCCGAGGCCGCTTGGGTTGGCGCGACGCCGGTTTATGGGGCCAAAACGCTGGCACATTTGCTACGCCATTTCACTGGCGACCGTCCGCTGCATGCCGCAGAGCCGGGCGAAGTGTCCATGCCCGAGCATCGCAAAGACATGCGCGATGTGAAGGGGCAGGAAAAGGCCAAACGCGCGATGGAAATTGCCGCTGCGGGCGCGCATCACCTATTTTTGGTCGGCACGCCGGGGTCAGGCAAGTCGATGCTGGCGGCTCGATTGCCGTCGATTTTACCCCCCTTGTCGGCGCAAGAAGCGCTTGAAACCTCGATCATTCATTCGCTCGCGGGTCTCTTGTCCGAAGGCGGTATTTCCCGCGCCCGACCGTTTCGCGAACCGCATCACACCGCCTCCATGGCGGCCATCGTCGGCGGTGGGCGCGGCGCGCAACCGGGCGAGATTTCCCTGGCGCATAACGGGGTTTTGTTTTTGGACGAATTGCCCGAATTTCCGCGCGCCGTCTTGGAAACCCTGCGCCAGCCGGTTGAAAACGGTGAGGTCATGGTGGCGCGCGCCAATGCCCATATGCGCTATCCGGCGCGGTTCATGTTGGTGGCGGCGGCGAACCCGTGCAAATGCGGCTATCTGCCCGATCCGGCCCGCGCCTGCGCCAAGGTGCCTTTATGTGGCGAGGATTATTTGGGGCGCATTTCCGGGCCCTTGATGGATCGGTTCGATCTGCGGCTCGAAGTGCCCCCGGTGCAGTTTATGGACCTCGATGTGCCGCCGTCGGGTGACAGCTCCGTTGAGATTGCCGCGCGCGTGGCCGAGGCGCGCAGGCTGCAAACTGTGCGGCTGGAGGGCACAGGCATGCGCACCAATGCGGAGATCGAAGGGAAAATGTTGGAGGAGACGGCCACGCCCGATGCGGAGGGTCGCACTCTTTTGACCATGGCGGCCGAGAAACTGGGCCTGACCGCGCGCGGCTATCACCGGGTGATGCGGGTGGCGCGTACCATTGCCGATCTTGCCGGCGAAACGAACGTGCGCCGCCCACATGTGGCCGAGGCACTGAGCTATCGGGTGGTGTCAAATACGCTCAATTAGCGGCGGATCATGGGCGATGATGAACGCGGCGGTCTCCGATATGGCCTGTCGCGCCTCCGGGAAAAACCCGTCAAACATGTGCCACACATGCGGCGCACCATGGGTCAGGCTGAGGGTCGCCTCCACGCCTTGTCGGTTCAAATGATCCGCCATACGCACCGCATCATCGCGCAGGATTTCGCATTCAGACGCCTGAAGCAGTACCGGCGGACCATCGGGGAAGCTGGCAAAAAGTGGCGAAACCTGTGGCTGATTTGGGTCCGTGTCGCCCAAAATCATTTGAGTGAGATCACGGGCGCGTTCGACCGGAAAAAAATGGTCGCGTTTGGCATTTGAGACAAAAGATGGGCTTGAAAGAGTCAGGTCGGTGAAGGGCGACCATGCGAATGCAGACGCCGGCGGAGTGCCGCGTTGACAGAGTTCGGACAACAGCGAGAGCGCCAAACCGCCCCCCGCGCTGTCACCGCCGAGGCTGATGTCTTGGGGGGCATAGCCCGACGCCAAAAGCGCGTCCCAGACCAGACAAGCGTCCTCAAACGCTGCCGGCAGAGGATGTTCAGGGGCCAAACGATAGGCCGGAAGAAACACGGACCGGCGCGCCAATTGCGCCAAGCGCGACGCCAAGCGTTTATGGGTCTGCGGGCTCCCGGCGACATAGCCGCCGCCGTGGAAAAACAGAATCACCCGCTCCTCATCCGCGTCAGGCGGGTGAATCCACAGACCCGGAAATCCCAGCGCATCATGGCGCACTTCGGTGGACAAGGTGACCGGTACGGACAACCGCGCGGCCAGATCTATGCCGTCACGCAGGGGCACTGGGTTTTGCGCATGGGTAAACGCGGCGCGCACGATGGGGCTCAATGCACTGGCAAGGACCCGCATCCTGTAGCTCATGCGCGTTTGGCCTCAATCGCCAGCCAAATCAACTCCGCCGTGTTGGTTCCGTCAAAACGCTCAAGCTCCTGAATGCCCGTGGGCGAGGTCACGTTGATCTCGGTGAGGTAATCACCGATCACGTCAATGCCGACAAAAACCTGACCTTTTTCTTTCAAAAGCGGGCCGATTTTGGCGCAAATCTCACGATCGCGATCAGTCAATCCGACCTTTTCGGGCCGACCACCGACATGCATGTTAGACCGGGTTTCGCCCTTTTGTGGCACGCGGTTGATCGCGCCCACAGGTTCGCCATCGACAAGGATGACCCGTTTGTCGCCGTTTGACACATCGGGCAAAAATTTCTGAACGATCATCGGCTCGCGAGACAGGCCGGTGAAAAGTTCATGCAGGGACGATAGATTGCGATCATTTGGGTCCAGACGGAACACGCCCGCGCCGCCATTGCCATAAAGCGGCTTCAAAATAATATCGCCGTGCTTTTCTTTGAAAGCGCGGATCGTCCCGAGATCGCGCGCAATGGCTGTCGGCGGGGTCAGCTCTGGGAAATTCAGAACAAGCAGTTTTTCCGGGTAATTGCGCACCCAAAACGGGTCGTTGACCACCAATGTGCCGGGCGTGATCATGTCGAGCAAATGGGTCGTGGTAATATACCCCATATCGAACGGCGGATCTTGGCGCAGCCAGACCACGTCATAATCAGAGAGATCGACCTCCGTCATTTCGCCCAATGTGTAGTGATCGCCCTCAACCCGGCGCACCTCAATCGGCCAGCCGCGCGCGGTGATCCGTCCCTCTTGGAAGGCAAGATGGTCCGGCGTGTAGTAAAACAACGTATGCCCGCGCTTTTGCGCCTCTTCCATGATGCGGAACGTGCTGTCGGCGTTGATGTTGACCGGACCGATCGGGTCCATCTGAATTGCGACTTTTAACGATTTCGGTGTGGGCAAGGCTCGTCTCCCGAGAATGGTTTTCTCTTAGATGGACCAGCCCCGCCGCGCATTCAATGGGAATGTCCTGTGCGGGAATTCACATGAGCCTTTTACATCAGAGCGTTTTCAAGAATTTCGACATGGCCCGACGCATCGACCAGAGCCACATCAATGCGCATATCGGTGAGCAGCCCCTTGGGCTGTTGGCCAATGTAATCTTCGGCACTGGCGCAAATGCGCGCGATTTGTTTTGGACGCAGATGTGCGGCGGCGGCGCTGAGGGTTTTTGAGGCTTTGACCTCGACAAAAATGAAACCGTCGCCGTCGCGGAAGATCAAATCAATTTCCCCACCCGCGCCGCGCCACCGCGCATGTGCCAAGTCATGGCCTTGGGCCTCATAGTAGCGCGCTACGCAAGCTTCGGCGGAGTGACCAAACTCATAGGCCATGCGCCCGCGCGTTTGGCGGGCGGCAACCGGGTCATATCCGACAAAATCAAAGGACACGCTTTTCTCCTACTGCGGCGAATTTTGATCCGTGATCGCGAGCGCCATTTGATAGGCATCGCGTTTTTTCAATCCATGTTTTTCGGCCACCTCCGCCGCGGCGTCTTTGACCGACATCGTTTCCAAGGCCCGCCTCAAATCCGCCTCAAGATCGGCCTCGGATATCTCTTCATGCTCTGCGCGTCCGACCAAAAGCACAATTTCGCCTTTCACCGGACTGTCGCGCAGGCTTTCCTCAAGCTCCGCCAGACTGCCCTTTCGCACTTCTTCAAACCGCTTGGTCAACTCGCGACACAGGCCGCCGGTCGGTTTCCCCCCAAAGTCTCACACAATTCTCCTAACGTTTTATGAATCCGCTTTGGGCTTTCATAAAACCCAAGCGTGGCCTGAACCGGAGCGAAGGAGGTAAAGAATTTCAACCGAGCCCCACGAGAGGACGGGGGAAATCCGGCAAAAAGGAACCGATCAGAGGGCAATCCCGAAATGGTCAGAGCCGCAATCATCGCGGAGGGACCGGGCGCAGAGGTCACAGGAATGCCTTGAGCGAGCGCCTCGCGGCACAGCACAAAGCCGGGGTCGGCCACCAAAGGTGTGCCGGCCTCAGACGCATAGGCCACGGATTTGCCTTCTTGCATCAAAGCGATCAACCGAGGCCGGGCCTGAGCACCGTTGTGATCATGATACGCATAGATGTGGCGGCCATTGAGAGGAACGCCATGGATTTCCATCAATTTGCGCAAAGTGCGTGTGTCTTCGGCGGCCAAAACATCCGCAGAGGCGAGAATATCGAGCGCACGCAGGGTGATATCGCGCGCATTCCCGATCGGAGTGGCGAGAAAATGAAGGCCAGCGGGAAGATGCTTGACTTGGTAAATCACATGAGTTCCGGGTCTTTGCGGCGTTTACTCTTTGGGGCGTGTCGCATAGTCTGCGAAGGTGTCTAAAAGACCCAAGTTACCAAGAGTTCGCCGTCAGGAGTGAGGTTCCCCTATGTTCGCTGTTCTAAGCGCCGCCCGCAAGTCCATCAAGAAACTTGCGCTGGCTTTGTCTTTTACCGCCCTTGCCGCCTGTGACCCCGGCGCGCTTCAGGTTGGTGGCGGTCCGACCATCAACACAAGCAAACCCGTGCCGGTCGCACTTTTGGTGCCTTACGAATCGCAACAGGGCGGCGACGTTGCCCTGGCGCAGTCCCTGGAGAACGCGGCTCGTTTGGCGATGGCGGATCTTCAGGGCGTGACGATTGATTTGCGGGTCTATGCCACCGGTGGTCAAGCCGAACGTGCCTCGGCGGTCGCTTCGCAAGCGGTCAAAGACGGGGCCAAGATCATCCTTGGTCCGGTGTACGGCGGCTCGGCCAAACTGGCGGGCATTCCGGCCGCCAACGCGGGCATCAATGTCTTGTCCTTCTCCAACAATCCGGACATTGCAGGCGGCAACGTCTTTATCCTCGGCGATACCTTTAGCAACACGGCCAACCGTCTTGTGTCCTATGCCAAGGCCAATGGCAAAACCCGGATCATGGTTGTGAACGGCCAAAGCCCGGCGGAGAATTCCGGCGCGAGTGCGATCAAAACCGCCATCGCCCGCGAAGGTGCGACATTCGCCGGAGAACAGAGCTTTGAGTTGAGCCAACAGGGGGTAGTGCAATCCATCCGTCCCATCGCCGCCACCGCGCGCAGCTCTGGTGCGGATGCGATTTTCTTTACCTCGGGCAATGACGGCGCCATGCCGCTTTTGGCGCAGATGTTGCCGGAAAACGGCATCAAATCGCCGCAGCCGCAATTCATCGGCCTGCAACGCTGGAATTTCCCCGCCTCCGCGCTGAGCCTGCCAGGTCTGCAAGACAGCTGGTTTGCCATCCCAGACCAACGCCTCGTCAACAGCTTTTCCAACCGCTACTCCGCCCAATACGGCACAGCACCACATGCTTTGGCGGGCCTTGCCTATGACGGGATTGCGGCAATTGGAGCCTTGGTGCAGTCCGGCAACCAAAACGCTCTCACCACTCAAGGCCTGACCCGCGGCTCCGGCTTTGTCGGTGTGAACGGGATTTTCCGACTTCTGCCCGACGGGACCAACGAACGCGGCCTCTCCGTGGCGACCATCCAAAACAATCAGGTAATCGAGATTGACCCTGCACCAAGATCCTTCGCGGGCGCTGGCTTCTAACGACCCCGCCCTTGCTGACTTTGTTCCGGCCCCGGCCGGCAGCCTGATTTGCTCTGAAACGGCAATTTTCGACGTCTCCGCCGTGGCGGAGGCGTTGGATGCCGCTTGGGTGGGGGCAAAAGATGCGGCGGCCCTGCGCAAAGCCACCGTGAGCGTCCTCAATGCGGCGCAAGACAAAGGCCGCGCCACCATTGCCGCCGCCATTGCCGAAGCCCCGCGTAATGCCCGCCCGGCAGTACGGTCCTACGCTTGGCTTACCGATTGCCTCGTCACCTCGGTGTTGTTCACGGCGCAAACCAAGCTGCACCCAAACCCCAATCCGACCGAAGGCGAACGCATCGCGATTTTGGCCGTGGGCGGGTATGGGCGGGCCGAAATGTCGCCGCACTCCGATGTCGATCTGTTGTTTTTGGCCCCCCATAAAATCAGCGGCTGGATCGAAAGTCTGGTCGAGAGCATGCTCTATATGTTCTGGGATCTGCATCTCAAAGTCGGCCATTCCACCCGCACGATCCGCGATTGTATCCGTCTGGGACGCGAAGATTTCACCATTCGCACCGCGATGTTGGAGCTGCGCTATTTGGCGGGAAACCGAGATTTGGCCACTGAACTCCATGTAAAATTGCGCGACGAATTGTTTCGCACCACGGCGCGCGAATTCATCGAAGCCAAATTGCAAGAACGCGCCGAACGCCACCGCAAACAGGGCGGGCAGCGTTATGTGGTGGAACCCAATATCAAAGAGGGCAAAGGCGGGCTGCGCGATCTGCATACGTTGTTTTGGATCGCCAAATACGTCCACGGCGTGCGCAACACCGCCGATTTGGTCAAAGCGGGCGTGTTCACCGCCGAGGAGTATCGCCAGTTCGAGGAGGCCGAAACCTTTCTTTATGCCGCGCGCAATGCGCTGCACCTGATCGCCGGACGCCCTATGGATCAACTCACCTTTGATTTGCAGGTCGAGGTGGCGGATCGGTTGGGCTATATCGACCATTCCGGTCGCCGCGCAGTCGAACATTTCATGCAGGATTTCTTTCGCCATGCTACCCGCGTCGGCGAATTGACCCGGATTTTCCTGACCTCACTTGAGGCGCAACACGTCAAACAGGAACCGGCACTGCAACGGCTGTTCAAACGTCGGCGCAAGATTGACGAGCAATATGAGCTGGTCCACAACCGGCTCAATGTCCTCGATCGCAAGGCGTTTTTGGCGGACAAGCTCAATCTCCTGCGCGTCTTTGAAGAGGCGCTGCGCACCGGCTATCTGTTGCACCCGGATGTGATGCGGCTGATTTCGGCCAATCTCGATAAGATCGACAATGAGATGCGCAACACCCCCGAAGCACAGCGGATTTTCATGGATCTCCTGCTCAAACACGGCAACCCGGAACGCGCGCTGCGCCGGATGAACGAACTGGGCGTTCTGGGGGCGTTTATCCCGGAGTTTCAGTACATTGTCGCAATGATGCAATTCAACATGTATCATAGCTACACGGTGGATGAGCACACGATTCAGGTGATTTCCAATCTGGCGCAAATCGAGCGCGGCGAGTTGACCGACCCGCTGCCTTTGGCGACGAGCATCCTGGAGGCTGGCGTCAATCGCAAAGTGCTTTACGTTGCGATGTTGTTGCATGACATCGGCAAAGGCCGTCCCGAGGATCATTCGATCATCGGCGCACAGATTGCGCGCAAAGTGGCACCGCGGCTTGGCCTAAAACCGGCGGAATGCGAGACGGTGGAATGGCTGGTGCGCTATCACCTGTTGATGTCGGACATGGCGCAAAAACGTGACATTTCCGATCCGCGCACGGTGCGCGATTTTGCCAAGGCTGTCAAAACCCGCGAGCGGCTTGATCTTTTGACCGTGCTGACGGTCTGTGACATTCGCGGCGTTGGCCCAAATGTGTGGAACAATTGGAAGGCGGTGTTGTTGCGCAACTTGCACGCGCAGACGGCCTATGCGCTGGAACACGGGCTGGAAGAGGTCAACCGCGACGCACGCGAGGGTGAGGCGAAAAAGGTTCTGCGCGACAAACTGTCGAATTGGGATGCGAGCGAACGGCGCAAAGAAATTCAGCGCCATTATGGCCCCTATTGGCAAGGCCTGCCTCTGTCCGCGCATCTGGTCTTTGCCGAGCTTTTAAAGGGCATCAAAGCCGATGAAATCCGCGCTGATCTTCACCCCGATGAGGACCGCGATGCCACCCGTGCCTGTTTCGCGCTAACGGACCATCATGGCATTTTCTCACGGCTTGCTGGCGCTTTGGCTTTGGTTGGCGCCAATGTCGTGGACGCGCGCACCTATACCTCGAAAGATGGCTATGCGACCGCCGTGTTTTGGATTCAGGACAACGATGGCAATCCGTTTGAACAGGCCCGCCTGCCGCGTCTGCGCCAGATGATCGACAAGATTTTGCGCGGTGAAATGGGCGCGCGTCAGGCGCTCGATTCCCGTGACAAAATCAAGAAACGCGAAAGCAAATTCCGGGTGCCGACCTCCATCAGCTTTGACAATGAGGGTTCGGAGATCTTCACCATCATCGAAGTGGACACCCGTGATCGCCCCGGTCTTTTGTACGATTTGACCCGCGTTTTGGCCGCCAACAACGTCTCCATCGCCACCGCTCAGATCGCCACATATGGCGCACAGGTTGTGGACGTCTTTTATGTCAAGGACATGTTCGGAATGAAATTCCACAGCGAATCCAAACGCCGCACCTTAGAAAAGAAGCTGCGTGAAGCGATTGATCAGGGCGCGGAACGGGCGCGCAGCGCATGAAACCCATTCGTCTTGTGCGCGGCTTTGTGACCGTGGGTGGCTGGACCTTGATGAGCCGGGTGCTTGGGTTTGTGCGCGACGCGTTGATCGCGGCCTATTTGGGCGCGGGACCGGCGGCGGAAGCCTTTGTCGTGGCCTTCTCCCTGCCCAATATGTTCCGCCGTTTTTTCGCCGAAGGCACGTTGAACGTGGCCTTTGTGCCGCTGTTCTCAAAGAAACTTGAGACCACAGGGGCTGCCGAAGGGGATGCCAAACGCTTTGCCGAGGACACGCTCTCGGTCCTTGCCACGGTGCTGATCGTCTTGACGCTTTTGGCAACACTGTTCATGCCTGCTTTGGTCGCGGCCATGGCCGCCGGGTTCATTGGCGATGCGCGGTTTGATTTGGCGGTGGATTTCGGACGGATCGCCTTTCCCTATGTGGTCTTCATCTCACTCGGCGCACTGTTTTCGGGGATTTTAAACGCCACCGGACGCTTCGCGGCCGCGGCCGCGGCCCCGGTTTTGCTCAATGTTGTGCTCTCGGTCGCGATGATCACGGCGGCCAAACTGGGCTGGCCGGTGGATCGCGCGCTGATCTGGGCCGTGCCTGTGGCGGGTTTGGCGCAGCTTGTCGTGGTCTGGCGCGCGGCGGCCAAGGTGGGGTTTGGCCTGCGCCCACGCCTGCCGCGTCTGACGCCCGAACTCAAACGTTTGTTTCTTTTGGCGGGTCCTGCCGCCTTGGCGGGCGGCGTGGTTCAGATCAACCTGTTGATCGGGCGGCAAGTCGCCTCTTTCTCCGAAGCTGGCGCATTGCAATATCTCAATTTGGCGGATCGGCTGTATCAACTGCCCTTGGGCGTTGTCGCCATTGCCATTGGCGTTGTGCTTTTGCCGGACCTGTCGCGACGGCTTCAGGCGGGCGACGGACAGGGCGCGCGCGATGCCTATAACCGGGCGTTTGAATTTGCGCTGTTGCTGACCGTGCCCGCCGCGATTGCGCTGATCGTGATCCCTGAGCCGTTGATTTCGTTTTTGTTTCAACGCGGTGCCTTCACACCGGAAGACGCCCATAAGACTGCCTATGCGGTGGCGATTTACGGCCTCGGCCTTCCGGCCTTTGTGATGCAAAAGGTGTTGCAGCCGCTGTATTTCGCCCGCGAAGACACCAAAACCCCGTTTCGCTTTGCGCTTTATTCGATGGTGATCAATGCGGCTGCGGCCATCGGCCTGTCTTTTTTCATCGGCTATCTTGCGGCGGCGGTCGCGACCACATTCGCCGCTTGGGGCATGGTCACGCTGTTGTGGTTTGGCAAGTCCGATATGGGTGTCGAGGTTCATGCAGACCCGCGTCTGGTCCGGCGCGCGCCGCGTATTCTGATTGCCTCTCTGATGATGGGCGCACTGCTTTATGGTGCCAATATTGCGCTCTCACCCGTGTTCGAGCTGTCGCGCGGGCTTGGCACGCTGATCTTGGTTAGCCTTGGTATCGCAGGCTATTTCGCCTTGGCCCAAGCGATTGGCGCGGTGCGATTTGTCGAACTAAAAGGCGCGGTCAAACGGCAAAATTGATGCGAATGCGGCGGTTAACGCCGCCGCAACCGCGCGATAATCCGCCCCAAAGCCCCTGGCACCAAAAGCGCCGCCGTTCCAAAGCCCGCAACAAAGCCCGCGAGTTTTGCGACCCAATCGAGAGAGCCGCCGAACAACAGGCCAAAAACCAATTGCAGCCCCATCAACAATCCGATCAGGGTGAAGGCCCGCATCCGGTTTTCCTGCATCCGACCAAGGCCAAGCCAGAGGATAAACGTGTAGGCACCGATGAAACCGTACGCCGCAGGGTAAGCGCCCAAAAGCGGCTGAGCTGTGCTTAAAACCAGACCATAGATCAGCGCGCCGAACAGGGTCGAGGCGAAGAAAATCACGAAGACCGCGACATTGCCAAAGGTCTCGCCGACCATTTTGCCCAGAGCCAAAATAAAGACGATCGCCATCAGCGCATGGGTCAAGGAATAATGCACAAATGCGTAGCTCAGGAACCGGATCACATGCTCAAGCGGCCAAGTGCCTTGCGTGCGCATCGCCTCAAAAACGGTGTCAAAGAACCCGTAATCCTCCATTGCGGCAATCCGCCAGCCCACCGCATCGGGACCACCGATGATGCCATAAGAGCCGATTTGAAACAGCGCCTCGATGCCACCCAGCACCAAAGCCAGCGCCACCACCGCAGGCGGCAAAGTGTTAAACGGCAATTCGGGACGATGCTCGGAGGGGGTGTCATTCATTTTCGGGGGCTTTCCTTGACGCGTTCGTCCTGCATAGGTAAGCGATGATCACCTAACAATCCAGTGACGGAGTTCCAGATGGAGAAGCTCGCCTTCACCCCCCGTGTTTTTTCGGGGATCAAGCCTTCGGGCGGGCTCACACTCGGCAACTACTTGGGCGCGATCAAGCGTTTCGTAGATATGCAGGGCGGTGAGTTCGAAACCATCTATTGCGTGGTGGACATGCACGCGATCACTGTTTGGCAAGACCCCGAGGATCTGCGCCATGCGACCCGTGAAGTGGCCGCAGGCTACCTTGCGGCGGGCATCGACCCGGAGAAATCGGTCTTGTTCAATCAGTCTCGTGTGTCGGCCCATGCGGAGCTCGGTTGGCTGCTCAACTGTGTCGCCCGCGTCGGGTGGATGAACCGGATGACGCAGTTCAAGGACAAGGCGGGTAAAAACGCCGAAAACGTGTCGCTTGGGCTCTATGCCTATCCTTCACTGATGGCTGCGGATATTTTGCTCTATCACGCGACCCATGTGCCCGTGGGCGAGGATCAAAAGCAACACGTCGAATTGACCCGCGACATCGCCAACAAGTTCAACCACGATTACAAGGTCGATTTCTTCCCGGAAACCATCCCGGTGATCGAAGGCCCGGCGATGCGTGTGATGAACCTGCGCGATGGGACCAAGAAAATGTCCAAATCGGGTGAATCAGACATGGAACGCGTCAATATGACCGACGACGCCGACACGATTGCGAAAAAGTTCAAAAAGGCCAAATCAGATGCGGATGTGTTGCCCGAAGAGATGGAAGGCCTTGCGGGCCGCCCGGACGCGCGCAACCTGGTGAACATCTACGCGGGTCTGTCCAATATGACTGGCGAAGAGGTTTTGGCGGTCTATGGCGGCCAAGGGTGGGGCAAGTTCAAACCCGATCTGGCCGAGCTTGCGGTCGAAAAACTCGCGCCGATTTCAAGCGAAATGAAACGCCTGATGAATGACCCGGCAGAGATTGACCGGATCATGGCGAAAGGCGCGAACAAGGCCAATGAGATCGCCCAGCCGATCCTCAATAAGACCTTTGAGATCATGGGCTTCGTGCGCTAAACAACGCGTCCCACTCAAAACAAAAGGGCGCCCAATGAGGCGCCCTTTTCGTTTTCATTGCGGTCCAAAACCTCAAACCAGCTTCACCTGTGTGCCCACTGCCACGCGGGGGTAGAGATCGGCAATCATCTCGTTATAGAGGCCGATACAGCCATCCGACGAGCGCCGCCCGATCTTGCGTGTGTCATGGGTGCCATGGATGCGGTAATATTGCCACGACAGGTACAAAGCATGGGTGCCAAGCGGGTTTTGCGGTCCGGCGGGCACAGTGACCGGCAGGCTCGGGTCGCGCTCGCGCATCGACGGCGTCGGGGTCCAGGTCGGCCCCTCCACCTTTTTGATCACCTCTGTGTAGCCGCGTTTGGTCAGTTCCTCAGAGATCGGCACCGAGGTTGGATAAAGTTTATACGACCCATCCGCAGCCCAAAAATGCAGAGCACGGCTCACCGTATCGGCGACAATCGCACCCTTTCCCAAGCTGTCGAAATGCTCGTGCCAATCAATCCGGCGAAAACTTGAGATATTGCGGCGGGCATTTTGAGGCGCTTGCAATTCATCTGGCAGGGTCAACCCGATCTCTTGGGCAAAGGCGGCTTTGGCGAGAAAGGGCGTCGCGAAGCTCAGCGCCAAAAACTTACGTCTTTTCAAATCGCTCATGTGAATGTCCTCGTCTTTTGTGCGTTGTGGGCACAAAACAGACCCATGCGGCAAAGCTCAAATCACGATAGGGTTAACTGGCCGATGAGCGGCGCAAACGCGGCTCTGATGTCACAGAAGGGATTCAAACCTGCCCTAAGTTAGGCTTGCAGCGCATCAGAATCATGGCCCGTCCCCGCCAAAGCGCATGCCCTTGCGCGTGATGTGCGCGGCTTGATCCGTTTCCCCGACAGATCAGCACCCGTTGACCCTCGGCTCTTAGGAGCCGGGGGTTTTTGGGGATCATCCCTCCATTGTATCGCGCACTGGCGGTTGCGTCGCGCGCGTAGCTCGGTCATCATCCGGCAAAGCCCAAAGATCGGGCGCCACTCAAAGAGGCCAGTATGCGCAAGTTTCTCGTCATCCTTGATGACAGTCGCGAATGTCTCAATGCCATGCGGTTTGCGGCGATGCGCGCCGCGAAATCGAACGGTGGTGTGACAATCCTCTCAATCATTCCGCCCGAGGAATTCAACCATTGGATCGGTGTCGCGGATTTGATGCGCGAAGAGACCCGTGACCGCATCATCGCCCATTACGAAGTCTTCGCCAAATGGATGCGCGACCGACAGGGCATTGATCCGGAATTGGTGATCCGCGAAGGCGAAGCGGTGCATGAAATCCTGTCTCAAATCAAGGAAGACCCATCCATCGGCGTGTTGGTTTTGGGCGCGGGCACAGAGAAATCCGGCCCCGGTCCGCTCATTTCGGCGATGATGAAACAGGCGGGTTTTTTGCCGATCCCGATGACGCTTGTGCCCGGCGAGATGTCGAAAGAGCGGTTGGAGGCGGTGACCTGAGATGTCGATGCCATGGACGTACCGACATTCCGAAAAAGAGTTTAAATCCTTTCTCAAGGATGCAAAGGACCGCATGGGACCGGTTCTTGAGAGTGACAAGATGGCCTATACTGTGGTCGACGGCGTGCTACATGTGTTTCGCCGCCGCCTGACCCCGCCGCAGGTGATTGCCTTTGGCGATGTCTTGCCCTCCAGCTTGCGCGCGATGTTGGTCTATGGCTGGAATGTCGACGCAGTGCCTTTGCCCTTTGGCTCTCGTTCAGAGATGATCCGCGAGGCGCAGGAGTTGCGCCAAGCCCACAATATCATGCCGCTCAATATCACGCCGCTCAATGTGATCGAAGCCACGGGGTACGCCCTATGGCGGCATGTAAGCCACCGCGATTTGGCGCGGGTTTTGGCCCAGATTGGTCCCGAGGCTGTGGCGTTTTGGCATGTGCCGGGGGTTGCGGAGATCGAGTTGCAGCAACAGATCATTTAGGCGTTCTGACCAAGCGCATTGTTAGAATCATTCTAAAACTTGACTTTTGCGGTCCGAACGCGCATATCCGACTATGATCCTAAGGAATATCCGAAATGTTCATTCAGACCGAATCCACACCGAACCCCGCAACCTTGAAATTCTTGCCCGGTCAGACCGTGCTTGAGGCCGGAACTGCAGACTTTCCCACAGCAGACTCTGCCGCTGCATCGCCATTGGCGCAGCGTGTGTTTGCGGTCGGCAATGTCACCGGCGTGTTTTTGGGCTCCGATTTCGTCACCGTGACCAAAGAGGACGCCACAGATTGGGACCATATCAAACCCGCCATCCTTGGCGCGATCATGGAACATTTCCAATCCGGCGCGCAGGTCATGGACACACATGCCAGCGCCGCAGGCGGCCACGCCGACCATGACGGCCCTGACGGCGAAATCGTCAAACAGATCAAAGAATTGCTCGACACCCGTGTGCGCCCCGCCGTGGCCCAGGACGGCGGCGACATCACGTTCCATGGCTTTGATCGCGGCATCGTTTACCTGCATATGCAGGGCGCTTGCGCCGGGTGTCCCTCCTCGACTCTGACGTTGAAAATGGGCATCGAAAACCTGTTGCGCCATTACATCCCCGAGGTGCTCGAAGTGCGCCCCGTCGCGGCCTAAGTGTCTGAGATGACAGCCGAGGAGCTTGCCGCGCTCCACTCTGCCAGTTTTCAAACGCCCCGCCCATGGTCTGCCAAAGACTTCGCGGGGCTTTTGTCTATGCGCGAGAATTTTATCATCACAGGCGATGGCCCCTCTTTCATCATGGGACGCTATGCCGCCCATGAGGCCGAAGTTTTGACCCTCGCCGTCCATCCCGAAGCACGGGGCCGTGGCTTGGGCCGGGTGATGTTGCGCGCCTATGAGGAAGAGGCAAGATCGCGCCTCGCCTTGATGTCATTCTTGGAAGTGGCGGAGAATAACACCGTCGCCATTTCGCTCTATCTTTCCGAAGGCTATAGCGAATCTGGTCGGCGTCCGCACTACTACACCACCTCCAAGAATGAGAAAATCGACGCATTGGTCCTGTCCAAGCCTCTAAAACATACGTGACCCCACGTCACAAAGCGCTGGAATGCCCAATCTCCCTCCATTGCGCGACCAAACGGTCAAAAATGGTAAAATGTGTATTGACCCTCCCTCTGTGACGCGCCCTAATCTCGCTATACTGCGAGACGATTTGCTCGCTCCATGGGCATGTGACTTGTTTTCAGACGAGGGACTGCCCCAATAGTTTAAATACCCAACGGGAGATACCCATGACCCTGACCAAAACACTCCTCGGCGCAGCTGCTGCTCTGGCCCTGACCTCTGGCGCAGCTTTGGCCGATCCGGCGATCATTTTTGACCTTGGCGGCAAATTTGACAAATCTTTCAACGAAGCCGCGTTTAATGGTGCCGAGCGTTGGGCCAAGGAAACGGGCGGGAGCTACCGCGACGTCGAGCTGCAATCGGACGCGCAGCGCGAACAGTACCTGCGCAACTTCGCTGAAAAGGGCTTTAACCCGATCGTGATGGCAGGCTTCTCCTTCGCCACCGCGCTTGAAACCGTTGCCGCCGATTTCCCGGACACCAAATTCGCCATCATTGACATGGTCGTGGATGCGCCGAACGTGCGCTCCGTGGTGTTCAACGAACAAGAGGCTCCTACCTGGCCGGGATCGCCGCAGCTTATGCCGCCAAAGGCGACACCGTGTCCTTTGTGGGCGGCATGGACATCCCGCTGATCTCCAAATTCGCATGTGGCTATGCCGAAGGCTTCAAATCCGTGAAACCTGAAGGCAAGGTCATCGTCAACATGACCGGCACCACGCCTGCGGCTTGGAACGATCCGGTGAAGGGCGGCGAATTGACCCGTGCGCAAAAATCCGCGGGTTCTGAAGTTGTGTTCGCAGCCGCTGGCGGGACCGGTCTTGGTGTTCTGCAAACCGCAGCCGATGAGGGCATGTTGTCCATCGGCGTCGATAGCAACCAAAACTACCTCCAGCCCGGCTCGGTTCTGACCTCCATGGTCAAACGCGTCGACAACGCTGTGTATGATGCCTTCACCCAAGGCGAGAACCTTGAGACTGGCATCAATGTCATGGGCCTGTCCAACGACGGTGTTGCCGTTGCGATGGATGAATATAACGCTGCCCTGATCACGCCTGAGATGAAAGCGGCCATCGACGAGGCCACCGCAAAAATCATTTCCGGCGAAGTTGTGGTGCACGACTACATGTCCGACGAATCCTGCCCGGCGTTTTAAGGGCAGCTGTCGCATGAGCGTCCAGTCTGAAGCGGGGCGGCAGGCAACTGCCGCCCCCACCGCTTCCACCGCCCCCATTGACGCGCCAGCGATTGAACTGCGCGGGATTTCCAAAGCCTTTGGCCCGGTTCAGGCCAATAAGGACATCTCGATCACGGTCAAAAAAGGCACGGTCCACGGCATCATCGGCGAAAACGGCGCGGGAAAATCCACGCTGATGTCGATCCTCTATGGCTTTTACAAAGCCGATGCGGGGACGATCCACATCAAGGGCCAAGAGGTCCAGATTGCCGACAGCCAAGCCGCGATTTCCGCTGGCATCGGCATGGTGTTCCAGCATTTTAAACTGGTCGAAAACTTCACCGTACTCGAAAATGTCATTCTGGGCGCAGAAGATGGCGGATTGCTCAAACCCTCGCTGGCGAAAGCCCGCACACTTTTAAAGCAACTCTCTGATGAATATCAACTTTCAGTCGATCCAGACGCTTTGATCGAAGATCTCTCTGTGGGCCATCAGCAACGGGTTGAGATCCTCAAAGCGCTCTATCGGCAGGCGGACATCCTGATTTTGGACGAACCCACTGGGGTGCTGACCCCAGCCGAGGCGGACCATTTGTTTCGCATTCTCGAAGGGCTGAAAGAACAGGGCAAAACCATCATCTTGATCACCCATAAACTACGCGAAATCATGGAGATCACCGATACGGTGTCCGTGATGCGCCGGGGGGAGATGACCGCAACAGTGCAGACCGCCGACACCACCCCCGAAGACCTGGCCGAACTGATGGTCGGGCGCAAAGTCTTGCTTCATGTTGAGAAAAAACCCGCCACACCGGGCGCGCAGATTCTGGAAATTGAAAACCTGCATGTTGTTGATGAGCAGGGTGTGGAACGGGTAAAAGGCATTGATTTGCATGTGCGCGCCGGTGAAATCCTTGGGATTTGTGGCGTGGCGGGCAATGGTCAAACCGAACTATTGGAGGTTTTGGGCGGCTATCAAAACGGCACGGGCACGATCCGTCTCAACGGCGAAGAGATCGACCTGACGGGCAAAAACTCCGACGGCCAATCGCGCCGTGCCCGCGGGATTTCGCATGTGCCGGAGGACCGGCATGATGAGGGGCTGATCCTGAACTTCCAAGCCTGGGAAAACATGGTGTTTGGCTATCACCACGCACCTGAATATCAAAAAAACCGCTTTTTGATGGACAATGCCGCAATCAAGGCAATGACCCAAGAGAGCATGACCAAATTCGACGTGCGCCCGCCGAACCCCAAGCTGGAGGCCAAAAGTTTTTCCGGCGGCAACCAGCAAAAAATCGTGTTGGCCCGCGAAATCGAGCGCAACCCCGACCTGTTGTTGATCGGCCAGCCGACGCGCGGGGTCGATATTGGCGCCATCGAATTCATTCACCAACAGATCGTACATCTGCGCGACGCGGGCAAAGCCATCCTATTGGTGTCGGTGGAACTCGATGAAATCCTGTCGCTGAGTGACCGGATTGCGGTGATGTTTGACGGTAAGATCATGGGCGAACGCCTGCCCTCTGAGACCAATGAAGGCGAGCTTGGCCTGATGATGGCCGGGATTGCCGAAGAAAACCCGGGGGAGGCAGGTCAATGAACAAAATGCCAAAATGGGCGGACGCCGTCCTCATTCCGTTGATCTCGATCCTCTTGGCCTTTTTGCTGTCGGGCCTCGTGATCATGGCCATCGGCAAAGACCCGGTGATGGCTATCAAAACCATGGTGCAAGGCGCGTTTGGCAACTCAAACAACATCGGTTACACGCTTTATTACACCACCAATTTCATCTTCACCGGCCTCTCGGTCGCCGTCGCCTATCACGCCCGCTTGTTCAACATCGGCTCTGAAGGTCAGGCCGCATTGGGCGGTTTGGGGGTGGCACTTGTGTGCCTTTATGTGCCTTGGCCGCATTGGGCGATTGCCCTGCCTGCGGCGATGATCGGTGGCGCTGTGTTTGGCGCAGCTTGGGCGTTTATCCCCGCCTATCTTCAGGCCAAACGCGGCAGCCATATCGTCATCACCACCATCATGTTCAACTTTATCGGCTCCGCGCTAATCGGCTACATCCTGTTGAATTACCTCAAAGTTCCGGGGTCCATGTCGACGGAAAGCGCACGTTTTGGTGCTGGGGCGCATTTGCCGACTTTCCATGAAATGTTGGCGCCCTTTGGCATCGAGTTCAACAAAAACGCCCCCGTCAACGTGTCCTTCCTGATCGCGCTTTTGGCGGCTGTTGGGTTCTATTTCCTGATCTGGCGCACCCGGCTCGGCTATGAAATCCGCGCCTATGGCCAATCGGAAACGGCGGCGAAATACGCTGGCATCAACCGGTGCGCATCGTCGTCATCGCCATGCTGATCTCGGGCGCTTTGTCCGGCCTGATGGCAATCAACAACGTGATGGGCGAGGCCGAACGGTTGATCGACAACGCGGTCGAGGGCGCGGGCTTTATTGGCATTGCCGTGGCCCTGATGGGTCGCAACCACCCGATCGGGATCGTCTTGGCCGCGCTTTTGTTTGGCTTTTTGTACCAAGGCGGCGGCGAGCTCTCATTTTGGGAATCGATCCCGCGCGAACTGGTCGTGGTCATTCAGGCTTTGGTGATCATGTTCACCGGCGCGCTCGACAATATGGTGCGCGCGCCGCTTGAAAAACTGTTCATCGCCCTCAACAAGAAAAAGGAGGCGTGAGCATGGACTATCTCACGATCATCCAAATCCTCGACAGCACCGTGCGCCTTGCCACGCCTTTGCTTTTGACCTGTCTCGCCGGGCTGTTTTCCGAACGCGCAGGCGTCGTTGACATCGGGCTTGAGGGCAAACTCTTGGCGGCGGCCTTTTTGGCCGGGGCTGCGGCCTCTGTCACCGGGTCGATTTGGATCGGCCTTTTGGCAGGCGTGGCCGGGTCTTTGGCGTTTTCCATGATCCACGGGCTGGCCTCGATCACCTTCAAAGGCGATCAACTGATCTCCGGCGTGGCGCTGAACTTTCTCGCCGCCGGTCTGACCGTTGTCGTGGGCCAAAGTTGGTTTAAGCTCGGCGGACGCACGCCCTCGCTCCCCACGGATGCGCGGTTTGGCGAATGGAACCTGCCGTTTTCCGATGCCTTGGCGAATGTGCCCTTCATCGGGCCTCTCTACCATGAGCTGATTTCTGGCCACACCGCATTGACCTATATGGCGCTGCTTGCTGTGCCACTGTCGTGGTGGGTGCTTTATCGTACCCGCTTTGGTCTGCGCCTGCGCGCCGTGGGGGAAAACCCCTCAGCGGTCGATACGGCGGGCGTGTCGGTGGTCAGACTGCGCTTTGCGGCACTGGTCATCGCGGGCGTGTTGTGCGGCATGGCCGGCACTTACCTTGCCTCTCTCGCGGCGGGTTTCGTCAAAGACATGTCGGCAGGACGCGGCTACATCGCCCTGGCTGCGTTGATTTTCGCCAAATGGCGGCCTTGGTATGCGCTCTCCGCCACGATGTTGTTCGGCCTGCTGGAGGCCATTGGCAACCGTTACCAATCCATCACCATGGGAGATTTCACCATCCCCGTGCAGTTCATGCAGGCCCTGCCATACATCCTGACGGTGATCATTTTGGCGGGCTTTGTGGGCAAAGCCATCCCGCCACGCGCGGGCGGCACACCCTACGTGAAAGAGCGATAAGCATCCGTAAATGACACGAAAGCGGGCCTTCGGGTCCGCTTTTCTGTCTCATACGCCGCGGATCATTTGACGCGCGCGCCAAATCACTGCATTGCTGAAGAAAGACGTCGCGAAAGTCCCCCATGCAAATATTCCTCCCCATCGCAGAAGTTTCGGTGAACGCCTTCACCCTGCTCGGCATCGGCGGGATTGTGGGCGTGTTGTCGGGCATGTTTGGTGTGGGCGGCGGATTTTTGATCACGCCGCTGCTGTTCTTTGTCGGCATCCCACCCGCCGTGGCCGTCGCCACCTCCGCCAACCAAATTGTCGCCTCCTCGGTCTCCGGTGTGCTTGCCCATTTCAAACGCAAGACGGTGGATTTGAAGATGGGGCTTGTGCTATTGGGCGGCGGCCTTGTCGGCTCCGCCATCGGCATTCAGATCTTCAACATGCTCAAAGCCATGGGTCAGGTCGATTTGCTTGTGACCCTTTGTTACGTGGTATTTCTGGGCATTATCGGCTTTCTGATGCTGATCGAATCCATCCGCGCCATCAAACGCGCCAAGGGCCGCCCCGGTGGTCGTCCGGAGCGTAAAAAACACCTTTGGGTTCACAATCTGCCGCTGAAGATGAAGTTCCGCGCCTCTGGGCTATATATCTCCGCCATTCCGCCGATTGCAGTGGGCATGATGGTGGGCATGTTGGGCGCGGTTATGGGCGTGGGCGGCGGGTTCATCATGGTGCCTGCGATGATCTATCTGCTTGGAATGCCCACCAAGGTTGTGATCGGCACCTCGCTGTTTCAGATCATTTTCACCGCCGGGTTCACCACATTGCTGCACGCCTATACCAACCATACGGTGGACGTGCTTTTGGCGTTTCTGTTGCTGGTCGGCGGCGTCATTGGCGCGCAAATCGGCACCCAAATCGGGCTGAAAATGAAGGCCGAGCAATTGCGGATTTGGCTTGCGCTTTTGGTCCTGGCCGTCTGTCTCAAACTGGGTTTCGATCTGTTGTTGCCGCCCAAAGAACTCTACTCGCTGGGGGCATGATGACGCGCGTTTTTGCCCTGCTGTTCGCTTTGTTGATGCTGCCCGGTGCGGGCCGTGCCGAAGAAGTCGTCGCCGCGCTGAGCCAAAGCCGGATTTCCATCACGGCCAATTTTGACGGCTCTGAAATTTTGATTTTTGGGGCTGTGAAGCGCAACCGACCGACGCCGGAGGGAGAGCCGCTCGATGTCATCATCACCGTCGCGGGGCCTGAAAAGGTCGAAACCATCCGCCGCAAAGACCGCCGTTTTGGTATTTGGATCAACGTCGAGGCACAGGTGATTGGCCACACGCCCACCTTTTACACGGTCACCTCGACGCGGGAGCTGGCCGATATACTGCCGCCCTTGACCGACAGTCTTTGGAAAATCACCGCCGACAAACGGATTTTGCCCGGAATGCGCGGGCTTCCGGCGCGCGAGGCTTTGATCCGGCTGCGCAAGGCGGATGACCTGTACCGCACCCGCGAAGGCGTGGTCACCCTGAGCGAAGACACGCTGTTCCAAACCTCGATCACGCTGCCCTCCAATATCGTTGAAGGCGGCTACACCACGCGGATCTTTTTGCTGCGTGGCGGTGAGGTGATCGACAGTTATGGCACTACGATCAACGTGCAAAAAGTTGGCATTGAGCGCTGGCTTTATAATTTGGCCTATCAACATGCGTTGATTTATGGCGTGATGGCGCTGGCGATTGCCGGGCTGTTTGGCTGGGGGGCCTCAGAGGCGTTTCGCATCCTGCGCCGTTGATTACAGCAGCGCGTCGGCCTGTGCCTCAAGCGTCAAAGGCGCTGCCTCTTTGGCGGTCAAATCCGCAACAGACAGCGGCGCGGTCGGTTTGGCCAATCGCGCCATCGTCACCCACAACAGCCGCGTTTCGGCGCGGGTGATGGCAACATAGGTCAGCCGTTTCCAAAGCGGTATCCCCGCTTCCATCCGACCCGCCCGCGCCGCCGCCATAATGTCGGGGGCAAAGACCTGAACGCTGTCCCATTGCGAGCCTTGCGCCTTGTGAATCGTCACGGCCGCTCCATGCAAAAACGCCGCCCCCATGCGCGCGGCATAGGGGATAAACGGTTCTTCTTCATCGGGAATTTCGATTTTAACAATGGAGGCCGCCGAGATATTCGGATCCTCCGCACCGATCACATGTAGGCGCGAAAAGCCGGGTTTGCGCCCTGGGCCGAGGTAGACGACCTGCGCGCCTTTGATCAAGCCTCGCGCCTCAAGGTCCAACCGTTTTTTACGATGTTTCGCGGGTAATTCGATACCGTCACAGATCAAAGGCTCGCCGGGCAACAGCGCATCGACAGGTGCGTCATGGACATTACGAAACGCTTGGATCAGCCGGATGCGGGTCGCATTGCGCCAGACCAGAACGGGCGAGCGCGCCATCAGATCGCTTTCGACCCGGCTGGCATAGACCACCCGCTCGTCGCGCGCGGCGGCCTCTTGGATCATACGGTCAAACTGATCAAAGCCCAACTGCGGATCGGCCAGAGCATGGGCCAGATCGAGGATTGGATTGTCTTGGGTTTGGCGGTGAATACGGTGCAGCACATGGGTGTTTTCCGCGCCCAAGGTTTCAAACACCATCTCGCCG
>NZ_PYIB01000028.1:0-252404 GCF_009129705.1 Roseobacter sp. TSBP12 | reverse complement strand
CCCTCGGGGCCACAGACATAAACATGGGTGCCAATCGGTTGACCCGTCAGGATTTCACCCAAATCCATGCGATTGCCCTCGTCCGAAATCTGCACATGAATGCGCGCGGATTTTGGCAGAAGTTTCAGCCCAGCGGCCTCGTCACGCGACCGCGCGGCATAGTGCAGCTCAAAGGGCTGTTGCAGCAAATCGAGTTGACGCAGATGCGGCAGGAACGGCGTGATGCCGATACCGCCCGCGATCAACACATGTTTGCGGGCACGAGGATCGAGTGCAAACAGGTTGGTCGGCACGGAAATACGCATCCTGGTGCCCGGCGTGACCTCGCTGTGCATGTAGCGCGAGCCACCACGACCTGTCTCTTCGCGACGCACGGCGATCTCATATCCGGACGCATCGTTGGGATCAGAAATCAGAGAATAGGCATTGCGCCTAAGCATTTCGCCATCGGGCATTTCGACGACCACATGTGCGCCGCCGGAAAAGATCGGCAAGGGGGCTTTTTCAGGGTGTTCAAAGCGGAATCGGGTCACAAGCGGGGTGAGAGGCTCGACCTCGGTGACCTCAAGCATCATCTGTTTGCTCATGCTGTGATCTCCTGTATTTCAGGAACAACGCCGGGGGTTTCCGCATCGACGCAAACGGCCTGAAATACACCAAGCCGGCGGGAAAAATGGTCCCGCACAAACAGGGTCAGCCCGCAATGAGAGCAGGTAAACGGATCGGTGGTGACGTCTTGGGTCACACCTTTGCAATGGACGCATTGCATTGGTCGCCCAATGGAGCCGCGATGTTCCATCTGGATCGCGTCCAGCGGCAGACCAAGCGACAAAGCCAGCGCCGAAACGCGCCCCATCATCCCCTCTGATCCCGCGAGGTAAAGCTGAGTCCCCATATGGGCGGACCCTAAGAGCCGGTTGATCAGGGCCATCGCCGCGTCCAAAGACGCCTCTTCATGATAACCCTTAGCACCGAGTTCGGCCAGTTTAGAGCCGAATTTAGCCCCTTTTGGGATGTAAATCAGATGCGCTTGATCGAGCACAGCAGCGTCCCGTTCCGCGAGATCCATGATCGCTTCGGCGCCCTCGGCATCCGCGATCATGATCGACGGAGCAGAGCCTTGTGGCACGAGTCCCGCATAGGTGGGGCGGCTTTCGATTGAGGGTGAAAAAGAAGTGTTCGGCATTGTTTTGGTCCTGTTGTCGGATCGGTGCGGGCGCTTTACCGCGCCCTGCCCCGGGTGTGTGACAGGCGATTACCCCTTGGCGGTGCGCCGCTTTTTATCGACGTCATAGAAAGGCATCGAATGAGCGATGGCCGCGATTTCGCCGTCCGGATTCTGAACTGTCAGCTTGGTGCCATCGACAGCGCACTCAACGGGCATCCGTGCGATACCGACGTTGTGTTCGTTGAGCGGAGAATACATGCCGATGGTGACAACGCCGACGGGCTTGCCATCTTGCAAAAGCGGCGCACCTTCGGCGGCTGGCGTGGTGCCCTCAAGTTTCACCCCGTAGATTTTGAACCGCTCTTTGCCTTGCAAACGATAATGTTCCTCGGCTCCGCGGAACCCGGTTTTGCCTTTAGAGACGGTGAACTCAAGACCAAGCTCCCATAAAGTGTCGCCTGCGGCCTCGTCCTCAAACGGGTACATTTCCGAGTTGTCATAGGGGAAGAACAACAGATAGCTTTCGGCCCGCAACAGATCGAGCGTGGTGAAGCGCGAGGGGATGATGCCCATCTCGGCACCCTCAGAGACGATCGTGTCCCAAATTTCCACAGCATCCTGACGGCGGCAAAAGATTTCATAGCCGCGCTCGCCGGTATAGCCCGTGCGCGAAATCATCACAGGTTTGCCAAACAACGTGGTTTGGATGTGGCTGAAATAAACAACATCGCGGATGCCCGGAACGTGTTTTTCAAGATAATCGACGGCCATCGGCCCCTGAAGAGAAATGTCGTGCAGATCATCGTCAAACATCATCATGACATTGCGGCCTGCGGCATATTTTGACAGTTGCTCATGCCCTGCACCGGAGCCATGCACCACCATAAAGCTATGCGGGCCCATACGGTAAATCACGCAATCGTCGACAAATTTGCCCACATCGTTGAGCATAGTCGCATAGGTCGAACGACCCGGTTTGAGTTTTTCAATGTCACGGGTGGTCGCTTTGTCGATCACATATTGCGCGTGCGGCCCCATGAGGTGGACCTTTTTCAGGCCCGAAACATCCATGACGCCGGCCTTGGTCCGAATGGCGAGGTATTCTTCCGTCTGGTCCTTGTCATAGGTCCAAGCGGTGCCCATTCCGCTCCAGTCTTCGAGGTTTGAGCCCAGCGCACGATGCCGGTCTGCCAGCGCCGAAAATCTCCATGATGCGGTCATGAAACGTGTCCTTTAGATTGCTTTGTCTTTTTGATTTTGAAACCGGGCGACAGAGAACCGCCGCCCGGATTGTGCCGATGTCGACAAGATCAGTCCTTGGACTTGACCGCATTGTAGGCGTGTTTTTCGTGACGCCAGCCAAGCACGACGGCGACCACCACCATGGCAAGAACGAGTGCAAGCCAAAGACCTTCAACGCTGCCGTATCCGGCATAGATGGCGCCGGTGATCCCGTCCCAGCTTGTGGCTTCAAAAGGAGCTTCCATTGATATTTCCTTTCCTGATCCCTGCGTTATTCAGCAGGGCTGACAGAGGGATGAATGGCTTCGGGATAGGCGGAAGCCGGAACTTTGACGGCGTCGAGACCAAGGAGTTCTGCCTCTTTCGGGACGCGGAGTTGGCCGGTCACTTTCAAAAGCCAAGAGATCACGTAGCCCGGGACAAAGCCCAAAGCACCCATGACAACGACACCAACGAGCTGACCCATAAATGAGGTCTCGATGACATCTTCACCGAACAAAGCCGGATAGCCCTGAGCCGCAATACCAACTGCAAGCAAACCCCACATGCCTAAGAAGCCATGCACTGCAAAGGCGCCCACAGCGTCGTCGATGCCGCGTTTCTCGATGAAGGAAGCGACAAACGGCATCGCAACTGCGCCGATGAAACCGATGGCAAAGGCCATGGGCGGATACCAAAGGTCGAGACCCGCCGCACAGGAAATGATCCCACCAAGCGCGCCGGACATCATCCAGAACGGATCGCGTGTGATCATCCAGGCACCAACAATACCGCCAGAGAAGCCCATCAACGTGTTGAAGGTCATGCCGGAGATTGTCATTGGAGTGCCATAGATCGTGGCTTCGATTTCGGTACCCCAAGACCAGGCTTCGCCCGGAACGATGACACAGCCCATGAGGAAGCCCCAAAAGCCCGCGATGATCAGCATCAGACCGATCAAGGTCATTGGCATCGAGTGACCGGGGATGTTGTTAGCAGAGCCATCGGCGTTGAATTTGCCAATCCGCGGGCCGAGATTGATGATCACACCGAGGGAGAAAAACCCCGCGATCATGTGAACGACACCTGCGGCGCCAAAGTCATGGTAGCCGAATTTGGTGACGAGCCAACCATCTGCGTGCCAACCCCAAGCGGCGGCAAGAATCCAAACAAAGGATCCCAAAACAATCGCCAAAACCACAAAGCCAGTGAGTTTGATCCGCTCAATCACGCCGCCCGAAAGGATGGACGCGGTGGTCGCCGCAAACAGCACGAACGCCCCCCAGAACACGCCAGAAGAGCGGTCATCAAGGTTTGGCCCCATGTATTGGCTCCATGGCAGAGCCACGTCATTGGCGTAGGCCAGCCCAGAGATGCCCATCGCACCTTCAGACAGCGAAAGACCTGTCGGGAACGCCCAATAGATCCACCAGCCGATAAAATAGAAAAAAGGCACGATCAGCGCGAAGGCGAGGATGTTTTTGATCCCGGATGCCAATGCGTTTTTCGAACGCGATGCGCCCATTTCATATGCGAGGAACCCGGCATGGATGAGCACCATGAGCGGGATCGTCAAAAAGTAAAAAGTCTCGGAAAACGTGCCGTTCGTTGCGGCTACGCTGCCTTTGAGTTCCGCCACTGCGGCGGCCAAAGATGCAAGGTCCTGTTCCACTTGAGATCTCCCTGTCCTGTGGAGGTCGTTATTGAAGGGTCAGCCCTGTTTTGGCCTGAACCAATTCCGAAATTGGTATCTCGGATGGACAAAGTTCACGCCAAACAATCACTATAGGTCAACATTTTTTCCCCATGGGAATTTCATGAAACCCAAATTTTAGGACAAATCGGACACCCACAGCCCTCAAATGGGCAATTATTACGCAGCCCACAAAAACATGGGAGCTGTGAACAAGGAGAGCCAACAAATAAAGGGAAACGTGCGAATCCCATGTTGGCGCACTTTCGATCCGAAAATGCGCAAGGAATTCGCCCAAAGAGGCCACGAGCGGCACGGTCTTAATGGCAATAGGCGGATCAAAAAGACCCTTCTGCGGCACGCATTCAGGCCACTTCATTCAGGCCACTCAGGGAACCAATTATTCGTCTTGCAGCAAAAGTTTTTGGTCTTCGATCAAAGAGAGTTTCATGAATTCTGTGGCCTCTTCGATGTCGCGCGCCGCGATGGCATTGAACAACCCGTTGTAGCCACGCTGGTAAGTGGCAATGCGCGCGGGCGTCAGATGACGACGGTACATCGCGGCGCGAAAAGCCTGACGACGCGCATCAATCACCAGATTGTAGCAGGCTACCAACAGCGGATTGCCCGTACCTACGGCAATCATCCGGTGAAACTCTTCTTCAAGGCGAACAAAGGCCAGCGCATCCGCTTGAACCGCTTCCATTTGTGACAAAACTTCGGACAGGGCGTCGATCTGTTTCGGGGACATGGAGATGATCGCGAGGCGCACCATTTCAGGTTCAAAAATCCCGCGCACCGCCTGAAGATGTAAAGGGCCTGTCTCTGCGGCAACAGTTGAGAGCGCTTGGCTCGATCCGCCCGGATTGAAGGTCACAAACGACCCGGACCCCGCCCGTCGGCGAATCATTCCACGCAATTCAAGGTGGTCTAACGCCTCCCGCACGGTGTTGCGTGCCACGCCCAAATCCTGCGACAATTGCCGCTCGGAGGGCAAGCGTTCATCGAGCGCAAATTCCTGTGCCGCAATGCGTGTGCTCAACGTGTCAATCACATAACGCACGGTGGCACCGGGCAAAGAATGCGCCAGTCCGGTCAAGGTCGATGCTTTGGGAGAGTTTGTCACGTTTTGGTCCTTTGGCCGCGTCGATTGAGACGCGGTACAAGATAACGCCTTCACTGAGGCGAAATCCAGACCAAGAACGCATGCCCCACGCTCAGGGGAGAGAGGCGGGGCATGTTTTGATCTCTTAGGGCTCGCATGATGCCCCAAGAGACCATGGGGTGATGAGGTTGTTAGCCCATCCGTTCGGAAGAATAGGAGCCGGGGCTTGCCGGGAAAACCACGGTTTTATTGCCATTTTGAAACACGCGATGATTGGCGTGGGCATGAATCGCACGGGCAAGCGCCTGGCTCTCCACATCACGGCCAAGCGACACATAATCCGCCGCCGATTGGGCGTGAGTGATACGAACGATGTCCTGTTCGATGATCGGACCTTCGTCCAGATCGGCGGTGACATAATGCGCCGTCGCTCCGATCAGTTTCACCCCCCGCTCAAACGCCTGTTTATACGGGTTCGCACCCTTAAACGATGGCAGGAACGAATGGTGGATGTTGATGATCCGACCTGACATTTTCTGGCACATCGCATCAGAAAGAATCTGCATGTAGCGCGCCAAAACGATCAGTTCGGCGCCAGTGTCTTCCACCACTTGCATAATCGCCGCTTCCGCCACGGGTTTGTTTTCTTTGGTCACCGGAATGCAATGGAACGGGATGTCGTGATTGACGACAACCTTTTGATATTCCATATGATTTGAAATGACCGCAACGATCTCAATCGGCAAGGCACCAATGCGCCAGCGATAAAGCAGATCGTTGAGGCAATGACCAAACCGCGACACCATGATCACGACTTTCATCTTTTCGCTCTCATCGTGGAAAGCGTAGGTCATGCCAAAAGATTTGGCGATGTCGTGAAAATCCTTTGCAAGCGCCACATCATCAAACCCGTCCTCGGAGACGAAGCTGACGCGCATGAAAAACTTTCCGGTTTCCACGTCGTCAAACTGCGAACTGTCAGTGATGTTACACCCCATATCGGACAGAAACGTGGAAATGGCCGCGACAATGCCGCGTGACGTGGGGCAGGTTACGGTGAGGCAATATTTGGTCATCAGGGTCTCCTGTTGGATCGCGAACCTCGCCCCTGCGGGTTTTCGGTTCGTCTCTTATTTTTCTAAATCAAGCCGTCAGATCGCTGGGTTCGGGCAGATCATGCGCGCGACAACATGCAGTCAGTGTATTGGCAAGAAGGCAGGCAATGGTCATCGGACCAACACCACCGGGCACCGGCGTGATGACTCCAGCGACCTCAACAGCACTGGCAAAATCCACGTCACCTACAAGTTTGCGTTTGCCATCGCGCTCAATCCGGTTGATGCCCACATCAATCACGGTCGCGCCCGGTTTAACCCAGTTTCCGGGGATCATTTCGGGACGCCCCACAGCGGCAACAAGGATGTCCGCGCCGCGACACACCTCGGCAATGTCTTTCGTGCGGCTGTGCGCGATGGTCACGGTGCAACTATCGCGCAGCAAAAGTTGCGCCATCGGTTTACCCACGATGTTGGACCGTCCAACCACGACAGCGTTCAGGCCAGACAGGCTACCGTAATGGTCACGCAGCATCATCAAACAGCCCAGCGGCGTGCAAGGCACCATCGCTTTTTGCCCGGTGGCCAAAAGTCCGACATTGGAAATATGAAACCCGTCCACATCCTTCGCCGGGTCAATCGCATTGATCACCAGATCGCTGTCGAGATGGTCCGGCAACGGCAGTTGTACCAAAATGCCATGCACCGCAGGATCAGCGTTCAAAGTCTCGATCAGGGTCAGCAAATCCGCCTCAGACGTGTCTGACGAAAGCTTGTGTTCATAAGAATTCATGCCGCATTCAAGGGTCTGTTTGCCCTTGTTGCGCACATAAACTTCGGAGGCCGGATCTTCGCCGACCAAGACCACAGCCAATCCCGGCGTGATGCCATGAACCTCTTTGAGTTTTTCCACCTGTGTCGCAACTTTTTCACGCACGGTGGCGGCAAAGGCTTTGCCGTCGATGAGTTGTGCAGACATCAAATGTCCTCCAATCGGCGCGCAGCCACCACGAGGGCGTGCCACAGCGTTTCAGTCGATGAGCGCATCCCCCAAACCGCCAGCCGATCTTCGGCCCGACGGATTAGGAAAACGCTCATATGTTCAAGCCCGGTGCGTAGAGCCGCCCCGTGGGTGAAAGCCGCCGCATCAAGGTTCACGAGCTTCTCAAGCAGCGCTTTGATCGGGGCAGCCCCTTTTGATGAGGTGATTTCAATCGCAGCCCAACCGTCGGTCTGTTCGGTCACAGAGGCCTCGGGCACTTCGACCTTCAAAACCCGCGCAAAATCTTCCTCGGCGCGGCCTTCGGCCTCGACCATCCATTGATCTTTTGCCATCCAATAGACCCCAATCGCGCCTGATTTGGTCCATTTCCCGGGTTCAGGCAATGTCATCCCAAAGGGAGATGGGACCGATTGCCCCTTACGCAAAGCAAGTGACGCAAGCGCCATAGCCGGGTTTTCGGTCAAGCTCAGCGCGCCATAAGTTTCAACGCGGGCTATGGTTCCGCCCAAGGCGGTGATGGGTGTAAGATCAGTCACGGAGCCGCTCCCCTTCTGGATCAACGAAATGGGCGGGCACAACGCGCAGGCGCATTTCACTGCCCTCAACCGGGTTGGCGGCGATAATTTCCTCATTCATCCGCGTGTCCCCATTCTCAAGATAGCCAAGGCCGATATAACCACCGACATGGGGTGAATAGCAGGCTGAGGTGACCCAACCCTGATCCGTTTCAATGGTCTGTGCCGCCCCTTGGGCGAAGAGGTGCGACCCGGCCATCAAGCGTTCTGTTGAGCCAACAGGTAGCAGCCCAACAAGGCGGCGCGCATCACTTGCAAGGCCCTCACGACGCGACATCACCGCGCCAATCGAGTCCTTTTTCACTGAGACCATGCGACCCAAACCCAGCATCTTGGCTGTGGTTTGACCGTTGAGTTCCGCCCCAGCCGCATGACCTTTTTCGATCCGCAACACGCCCAAGGCTTCGGTGCCATAAGGCGTGACACCCAGATCGGAGCCAAGCTCCATCAGCCGCGCCATCAAGGCATTGCCATAGCGGGCCGGGACCGCAATTTCATAGGCCAACTCGCCAGAGAACGAAATCCGGAACAGCCGCGCCCGCAGACCTTTGCAGACCGTGAGTTTCGCACAGCCCATAAAGGGGAAGGCGTCATTTGAGAGATCAAACTCGTCAACAACACGCTCCAAGAGTAGCCGAGATTTCGGACCCGCAATGGCGATCTGCGCCCAAGCGTCAGTTGTGGAAATCAATTGAACATCAAGTTCTGGCCAGAGGCATTGCCGCGCGAATTCCATATTGCGATACACCAGCCCGGCGTTCGCAGTCGTGGTGGTCACCACATAATGGTCCTCACCCAGTCGCGCACAGGTGCCGTCGTCATAGGCAAACCCGTCTTCGCGCAGCATCAGACCATAACGCACTTTGCCAACAGCGACAGTGCCCATCATGTTCGAATACATCCGGTTGAGGAATTCGCCCGCATCCGCGCCCTGCACGTCCACTTTGCCCAGCGTGGTCACATCACACAGACCCACGTCCTTGCGCACGGCTTTGGCTTCGCGATCAACGCTTTCACGCCAATCCGTCTCACCCGCTTGCGGGAAATACTGCGCCCGCATCCATTGGCCGACTTCGACAAATTCAGCGCCTTGCGATTTGGCCCATGTGTGGGTCGGGGTCAGGCGGCGCGGGCGGAAATTAACACCCGTATCACCGCCCCCCAAGACCGAAAGAGACACGCCAGTGTACGGCGAACGAAAGATGGTTGTGCCGGTTTGAGGGATGGATTTCCCGGTGAGTTCCGCCATGACGGCCAGCGCAGAGACGTTGGACGTTTTGCCTTGATCCGTCGCCATGCCAAGGGTGGTCCAGCGTTTCAGATGCTCAACCGGCTTCATATTTTCTTTGTGTGCCAAGACGATGTCCTTGACAGTCACGTCATTTTGGAAATCGACCCAAGCGCGTTTTTTGCCGGGCACATGCCAAAAATCTGCCTGCGACACGGGCATGTCCTCGGCGTCGGGCAGCGCGATGTCGGGGGCTTTCATGCCCAATTCACTCAAGGCGGTGCGCGCCGCTTTTGCGCCATCGGCCAGTGCCTTTGCGGTGCTGCCCAGTCCGGCGCATGCGCCAGCCGGAATCAACCCTGCCGGACCATCGGCTCCCGGCACAAAGCTCAAAAGCGTATCATCCCAAACCGGACGCCCACGATGGTGCGAGGCAAGATGCACATTCGGGTTCCATCCGCCCGACACACCAAGTGCAGCACAGCGATGCCAAGAGGCGGTACCGCCGTTGGTGATTTCGATTTCTTTGAGGCCAAGACGGCCTTTGGTGCCGGTCACCATTGACCCCGCGAAGAGGTCGTAATCGCCAAAGCGCGGCGCATTTTCGCGGCTGTCGATCACACCCAAAATCGGGACGTTTTTCGACATCAGATCAAGCGCTGTGCGGTGACCGTCATCGTTATTGGTAAAGATCGCGATGGGGTCTTTGGCCGATTTGGTCGGGGCAACGGCCCAACGGTTGGCATAGGCCCGCATCGCAGCACCCAACATCACGCCCGGACGGTCGTTGTCGGCAAAGGGGATGTGTCGTTCGGTTGCGCCCGCCGCCAAAATCGCACGTTTCGCGGTGATGCGCCAAAGGGTCTGACGCACCTTATCGCCGGGTTCGGCGGCATGGTCGGAGACGCGCTCAACCGCACCATAAATCCCGTGATCATAGACCCCAAACACCGTCGTGCGACGCATGATGCGTAGGTTCGGAAACGTCTCGAATTCGGCCTCAAGGCTCGAAATCCAATCCGTTGCTGGCGCACCATCAAGCCTATGGCTTTCGGTCATAAGACGGCCACCAAGGCGGAAATCCTCGTCACACAGAATGACCTGTGCGCCAGCCCGCGCCGACGCCAAAGCCGCCGCAAGACCCGCCGCACCGGCGCCAATAACCAAGACATCGCAATGTAAAAACCCTTTGTCGTAGCTGTCCGGATCGGCTTGCATCGAGAGACGGCCTAGGCCCGCCGCGCGACGGATCATCGGTTCATAGAGCTTTTCCCAAAAGGCGCGCGGCCACATGAAAGTTTTGTAGTAAAATCCGGCGGCAAAAAACGGCGCAAAATAGTCGTTCACGCCAAGCGCATCAAAGGCCAAAGAGCCGATACGGTTTTGCGATTTCGCAACCAGACCATCATACAATTCGGCCACCGTGGCGCGCGTGTTTGGTTCTGTGCGGGCGCCGCTGCGCAGCTCGACCATGGCGTTGGGTTCCTCAGATCCCGCCGCCACAACGCCACGCGGACGATGGTATTTAAAGCTGCGACCCATAAGGCGCACCCCATTGGCCAACAATGCGGAGGCCAAAGTGTCGCCTTCGTGACCCGTGTAGGTTTTGCTATCGAAGGTAAAAGAAAAGGAGGTGTTCCGGTCAATCAGACCGCCGGACAAACGCGTCATTTCGATCCCTCTCTGTGTGCCAAGGCCACGTCAGAGGCGAGCTCTGCGCCGAGAATTTCGTGGGTCACCGTGTTGCGCGTGACGACAAGCCAACTGCGGTCACCTTGTTCGTGATACCAAAGTTCGCGGTGAACCCCCGCCGGGTTGTCGCGCAAGAACACATAGTCGCAAAACATCGCCTCGGCATTAGGGGCGTTTGGGTCTGGTCGGTTCATCAGATTTGCGTCACCCAGATAGGTGAACTCCTGAGCATCGCGCAGACCGAGAAGGGGGTGAGGGATCAACATCTGTGGACCTCAATGTAAATTGGGCTGAGCGCCAGCGCCACGCTCGTCAATGACGTAGCCCTTGGCAAAACGATCAAGACGGTAGGCTCTGGCTGTGTCATGTGGGCGATCGGTGGCGAGCAAATGTGCGAAGGCATAACCCGAGGCAGGCGTCGCTTTGAACCCGCCGTAACACCAGCCGCCGTTGAAATAGAGGCCTTCGATCCCGGTGCGATCAATAATCGGAGAGCCATCCATCGACATGTCCATCACACCGCCCCAGCCGCGCAAAAGGCGGGCGCGGCCGATCATCGGCATAAGCGCCATGCCACCTTCGAGCACATCTTCGATCACCGGAAGATTGCCGCGTTGGGCGTAGGAGTTATAGCCGTCGATGTCGCCCCCAAACACAAGCCCGCCCTTGTCAGATTGACTGATGTAAAAATGCCCGGCACCGAATGTAATCACGCCGGGAATGGTCGGTTTGAGGCCTTCGGACACAAACGCCTGAAGCACATGGCTTTCAATCGGCAGGCGCATTCCAGCCATCGACATGACGCGGCTGGACGAACCTGCCACAGCCACACCGACCTTTTTCGCGCCGATAAACCCACGCGAGGTCTCAACGCCCAAAACTTTGCCGGCTTCGATTTTAAACCCGGTGACTTCGCAATTCTGGATGATATCGACGCCGCGCATGTCGGCGCCACGGGCATAACCCCAAGCAACACCGTCGTGGCGCGCTGTGCCTGCGCGAGGCTGCATCAAGCCGCCTTTGATCGGAAAGCGCGCGTTGTCGTAGTTCAAAAACGGTACTTTCTCACGCAGTTCTTCTCGCGACAAAAGCACCGAATCCGCGCCCGCAAACCGCATCGCATTGCCGCGCCGGCGATAGGCGTCACGTTGTGCGTCGGTGTGGATCAAGTTGATGATCCCGCGCTGACTGACCATGGAATTGAAATTGGTTTCTTGTTCCAGTTTTTCCCAGAGTTTCATTGAGAATTCGTAGAATGGTTCATTGCCCGGCAAGAGGTAATTGGAGCGAATGATGGTGGTGTTCCGGCCAATATTGCCCGACCCGAGCCACCCCTTTTCAAGCACCGCAATCCGCGCCTGTCCAAAGGTTTTGGCAAGATAAAAGGCTGTGGCAAGCCCATGCCCACCACCGCCGACAATGATAATGTCATAGGCTGATTGCGGCTCGGGATCGCGCCATAAGGGCGTCCAGCCTTTGTGACCTGTCAGAGCCTCTTTGATGACCTTAAATCCGGAGAATTTCATGCGTATCGCTCCATTCGGGTAAGATTGTTGTACCTCGTAAATTTCCCCTATTCTTTTCGTTAAAAGACATTTATTTTCTTACTAAGGACAAAACACTGGGCAGTGAGCGCATGAGGAAAATCGGATTCGTCTTGCTCGAAGGCCATGCTCTTATGTCCACGGCAGCGGCCCTTGAACCGTTGCGCGCGGCCAATCTTTTTGGCTCCGAACCGCTCTACAATATTCAGGTTTTGTCACCCCGAAATACGGCGGTGCACTCCTCCGCCGGAAGCATGTTTACGGCAACGCCACTACACGCGGCGGGCACCGATTTCGATCTCGTGTTTGTGGTTGCAGGCGGTGACCCTTTATCCGTCAACGATCCTGAATTAGAGACATGGTTGCGGCGTGTTTCGCGCGCAGGCTCAGCACTTGGGGGTATTTCTGGCGGGGCGGCAATTTTGGCCAAGGCCGGACTTTTGGACAATCGTCGTTTCACGCTGCATTGGCATCACTATGAGGATATTCAAAGGCTGTTCCCAAAGCTTTTGCTTGAGCGCAGATTGTTCGTGATTGACCGGGACCGCTACACCTGTGCCGGGGGAACTGCGCCGCTGGACATGATGCACGCGATCATTTCGCGTGATCACGGGGTCGGCTTTGCGCAACGGATCAGCGACTGGTTTATTCAAACCGAAGTGCGCCGGTCTGAAGCACCGCAACAGGCCAGCATCATGGCGCGATATGGTGCCTTGCCCACGCCGGTCTTGGCCGCGATTGAATTGATGGAATCCCATATCGCCGATCCGCTCGACATCTCTCAACTTTCTGACTTATCGGGACTTTCTTCGCGACAATTGCAGCGCCAATTCTCCGAAAGCCTCGGCAGTTCGGTCATGGAGACCTATCGCGACATTCGCCTGGAAACGGCGCGGGATTTGCTGCGCCAGTCCCAGCTGCGTATTCATGAGATCGCGATGATGACTGGATTTGTCAGTCAGGCGCATTTTTCCGAAAGCTTCCGCCGCCAGTTTGGTCAACCGCCCTCGGCGCTGCGCAGGAGCTGACAAAAAGGCGACCCCCGAAGGGGCCGCCAAGGAAACTGGGAAGAGGAAAACGCTTAGATATCAAGCGTGTTCTCGCGCTCCCAACGCGAGAAGTGGGAGACGAAGGAATTCCATTCCTGCATCTTCATCTTGGAATAGGAGGCCGAGAAACTGGTCCCCATCATGGCTTTCAACCCTTCATCTTCTTCATAGGCGCGGATCGCGTCGAGCAGGTTCAAAGGCAGACGCGGCGCGTCTTTGACAAGGTGGCCTTCGGCGTACATATCGATGTCGTAACGCTGACCGGGATCGGCTTTGGAGTTGATGCCAGACAGGCCCGCCGCAATGATCACGGCTTGCAGCAGATAGGGGTTCACTGCGCCATCCGGCAGGCGCAATTCAAAACGGCCCGGACCCGGTACGCGCACCATATGGGTGCGGTTGTTGCCGGTCCATGTGACCGAGTTCGGGGCCCATGTTGCGCCAGAAATGGTTCGCGGGGCGCTGATACGTTTGTAGGAGTTCACCGTCGGGTTGGTGATCGCAGCCAAGGATTCAGCATGTTTCATGATGCCGCCAAGGAAGTAACCGCCCTGCTCAGAGAGGCCAACTTCGCCCACTTGCCCCTTGCCATCTTTCGAGGCGAAGGCGTTGGTTTTTCCCTCCAAATCCCAAACCGAAATATGTGCGTGGCAGCCGTTTCCGGTCAGACCTTCGATCGGTTTCGGCATAAAGGTTGCGCGCAAGCCGTGCTTTTCGGCCACGGACTTTACCATGAATTTGAAAAAGCTGTGGCGGTCGGCGGTCACGAGCGCGTCGTCAAAATCCCAGTTCATTTCGAACTGACCATTGGCGTCTTCGTGGTCGTTTTGATACGGGCCCCAGCCCATTTCCAACATGTAATCACAGATTTCCGCAATCACATCATAGCGGCGCATCACCGCCTGCTGGTCGTAACATGGCTTTGCCGCCGTATCGAAAGGGTCGGAAATTTGATCGCCCTCAGGCGTCAAAAGGAAGAACTCCGCTTCGATCCCGGTTTTAACCCGCAGGCCCGCTTCAGCCGCTTCGGCCACGAGTTTTTTCAACACGTTGCGCGGCGCTTGTTCAACGGGCACGCCTTCCATGATGCAATCGGCGGGCACCCACGCGACATCGGGCTTCCACGGCAATTGGATCACGGCGGAGGCGTCCGGCACAGCCAACATGTCGGGGTGCGCCGGTGTCAAATCAAGCCAGGTTGCGAAACCCGCAAAGCCTGCGCCGTCTTCTTCCATATCGGCAATCGCCTGCGCGGGCACGAGCTTGGCCCGCTGTCCGCCGAAGAGGTCGGTATAGGAGATCATGAAATATTTTACGCCGGTCTTTGCGGCGAAATCTGCAAGAACGCTCATCGTCTTGTCCTTTTTTCTAGTCCCTGTTGGCAGGATGAGGGGCACGTGGCCCCTCCCCTTTTATCGCTGGCTCAAAAGCCCGGTTTGCCCGGATACCAATTGGTCCCCGCAAGCGGCACTTGGGCCATTGCGGCAGCTTCCATGGTCAGAGCGCAAAGGTCCTCTGGCTCAAGGTTATGGACATGGTTGTGACCACAGGCGCGGGCCAGTGTTTGGCATTCCAAGGTCAAGACATTGAGGTAGTTTTGCAAACGACGACCGGCTGCGACCGGGTCGAGGCGCTTCATCAACTCGGGGTCTTGGGTGGTGATACCAGCCGGATCGCGACCTTCATGCCAATCATCGTAAGCACCTGTGGTCGTGCCGAGTTTTTGGTACTCAGATTCCCATTTCGGGTCATTGTCCCCCAAAGCAATAAGAGCCGCTGTTCCGATGGACACCGCATCCGCGCCTAGCGCCAACGCCTTGGCCACATCGGCCCCGGTGCGAATACCGCCGGAGACAACAAGCTGAACTTTGCGATGCATCCCCAGATCCTGCAGCGCCTGAACGGCGGGGCGAATGCAGGCCAAAGTGGGTTGACCGACATGTTCGATGAACACGTCTTGAGTGGCGGCGGTCCCGCCTTGCATCCCGTCCAAAACCACCACATCCGCGCCGGATTTGACCGCCAAAGCGGTGTCATAATAGGGACGCGCGCCACCAATTTTGATGTAAATCGGCTTTTCCCAATTGGTGATTTCGCGGATTTCAAGGATTTTAATCTCAAGATCATCCGGACCGGTCCAATCCGGGTGGCGACAGGCGGAGCGTTGGTCGATACCGACCGGAAGATCTCGCATACCCGCGACCCGTTCGGTGATCTTTTGACCCAAAAGCATCCCGCCGCCGCCGGGCTTTGCGCCTTGGCCCACCACGATTTCGATCGCATCGGCGCGGCGCAAATCATCCGGGTTCATCCCGTAGCGCGACGGCAAATATTGATAAACGAGTTTCTCGGAATGACCGCGCTCTTCTTCGGTCATGCCGCCGTCGCCCGTGGTGGTCGAGGTGCCCGCAAGGGTTGCGCCGCGGCCCAACGCCTCTTTTGCCGGACCCGACAGAGAACCAAAGGACATGCCCGCGATGGTCACCGGGATTTTCAACTCAATCGGCTTTTTCGCAAAACGCGTACCGAGGGTGACGGAGGTGTCACATTTCTCGCGATAGCCTTCGAGCGGGTAACGCGACATCGACGCGCCCATGAACAGCAGGTCATCGAAATGCGGCACACGGCGTTTCGCGCCACCGCCCCGGATGTCGTAAATCCCGGTGGCCGCCGCCCGACGGATTTCAGCATTCACATCCTTTGAAAAGGTCCACGACTGGCGCGGTTCGGTTTGTGGTGTTTTTTCCATGTCGCGCTCCTCAGTATTCGTCTGCGTGGTCAATGTTGAAATTGTAGAGTTTGCGGGCGGAACCGTAGCGCTTGAACTCTTCGGGCTTTGCATCGGCACCCGCTTTTTCAAGAAGCTCTTTGAGGATTTCGATGTGTTCCGGGCGCATCTCTTTTTCGATGCAATCGGCGCCGAGTGATTTCACGGTCCCACGCACAAAAAGCCGCGCTTCATACAGGCTGTCGCCAAGTGCGTCACCTGCGTTGCCCAGCACCACAAGGTTGCCCTTTTGCGCCATAAACGCAGACATGTGGCCGATGTTGCCATGCACGACAATGTCGATGCCCTTCATCGAAATGCCGCAGCGCGAAGACGCATTGCCTTTGATGTTCAAGAGACCGCCATGTCCGGTTGCGCCGGCATATTGCGAGGCGTCGCCTTCGATGGTGACGGTGCCAGACATCATGTTTTCGGCCACACCGGGACCCGCGGACCCTTTGACAGTGACCGTCGCCTCTTTGTTCATGCCAGCACAGTAGTAGCCGGTAGACCCTTGGATCGTCACGTCAAGCGGACCATCGAGACCACAGGCCATAGCGTGGCTGCCGCGCGGATTGGTGATGATATATTCCGCATTGGCCTGTGCTTTCGCAGCGGCCTGGAGCGTGCTGTTGATGTCGCGCAGTTCTGTCTGCGTCATATCGAGCGTGTTGGTCATGGATTAGCGCTCCCAGAAATATACAGTTGCGGGTTCCGGCTCCCAAACGCGGGCGGCATCAATACCCGGCAGGTCGGCAAACGCGCGGTATTCGGAGGCGAAAGCGACGTAGTCGTCTGTTTCGGCCATCACGGCGGGTTTGCAGGCGATCGGGTCGCGCACAACGCCAAAGCCGTTTTTCGTCCCGGTCACAAAGGTGAAGAACCCATCGAGATCCTTCAGTGTGCCTTCCAAAGCCTCGCCAAGCGTCGCGCCGTCCGCAATGCGTGAGGAGATATAGGCCGCACCCACTTCGGTGTCGTTTTCCGAGCGTGTGAACACACCCTTTTTCGCCAAAACCCGGCGCATTTGGTTGTGGTTGGACAGCGAGCCGTTGTGCACGAGGCACTGGTCATCTGCGGTCGAAAACGGGTGCGCGCCCATCGTTGTGACCGCGGATTCAGTCGCCATGCGGGTGTGACCGATACCGTGGCTGCCACCCATCTCGCGCAGGTTAAACCGAGCCGCCACATCTTTGGGCAGGCCGATTTCTTTATAAATTTCCATGGACTCGCCCGACCCCATGATGCGCAGTCCTTTGTTTTCAAGGAACGCAATCGCTGCTTTTTCCGATCCGGCGGGGACAGTGAGCACCGCATGCGTGCTGATCGACTTGATCGTCACAGGCCCGTCGATTACCGCGCAGAGATCGGCGTCGAGATCGGCAAATGCCGTCTCCGGCGTATCCGACTGAACGGTAATTTTGATGCCGCCCGTCTCATCACCATAAATCGCGATCCCTGCACTATCGGGGCCGCGGTCGGTCATGGTGATCAGCATATCGGTTAACATGTCGCCCAGCTTGGGGCGCAGTTCGTCCTTTTTAAGGAACAGGCCTACAATGCCACACATATATCCCTCCATCAGAGTCTTCGGCCCAATCGCCGTTATGATCTGATTAGAGGGAAATCTTATTTCTCATCAAGAAAGTTTTTCTCTACAGGAGCAAGTTTTTCTGTTTGGGAAATAATCGCCCGGAAATGTCGCGAAATAGGGCGTGGGCAGCAGCCATCGCACAAAAAACAGACTTCCTTAGAACGCATCATTTTTGTTGGGGGTAGGTGATGACCGAAAGATAGCGCGCGGGAAGCTCAATCAGCGCCTCTGGCCCATGCGGCGAATCTGCATCAAACAAAAGCGAGTCACCCGGTTCCAAGATGTACCGTTTATCGCCATGTCGATAGTCGATCACACCTTCAAGAATATAGAGCAACTCGATGCCCTCATGCTGGAAGGCCGGAAAACGGTCGCTCTCGTTGTCCAAGGTAATGAGATAGGGTTCAACGACAACGCCGGAGTTGTTTGACCCAATATGCCCCAACAGGTTGTATTGGTGCCCCGCGCGTGTCCCCGCGCGTTCGATTTCAACACCCTCGCCCGCTTTCACATGCATACAACCGCGCTCTTCTTCAAAGCCGGAAAACAGTTGAACCAGTGGCACGCGCAGCGCATTGGCGAGGGTTTGAATCGTGTTCAGAGAGGGTGAAATCACACCGTTTTCGATTTTGGACAGCATCCCAACCGACAGACCCGCCTGCCCCGCAAGATCCGCGCCCGTCATGCGCTGACGCTTGCGCAACTCGCGCACCTGACGTCCAATCGCCACTTCAAGGTTCTTTTCGCGCGCCTCACGAACAGCATGGGGATTTTGTTGGAGGGTGGTTTGTGATTTTGTCATTCGGCATCCTGTCTCGAAACTGGTCTTCTATTTGTGCCCTGTTTACTGTGACGTGGCATTGGCACTGCGATCTGGGGCAAGTCGTTGATCCCACAATTGCCCAAGCTCTTCCATATGCCGTTTTAAACGTGGTCCATTGTGTTCCAGCCAGTCCAAAACGGACACGAAGTCTTCAATCCGGGCCTTGCCATTGCGGATTGTAACCACCGGCCAATCTCCGACCAAGGCATTATCAATCCCAAAAATCTCATCGCCCCACCATCGGGCTGGACCAAAGACATGTGACATCCGGCGCCCCCGCTTCATCGCCGCCAATACCGACACGGAATTGGTCGAATCCGCGAGCTCAACCGCATTGTGCCACAGATCCAAGATCGACGCATATTCCCAACTCACCGCACCCCATGCGCCAGGGAAGCGACTGCAATAGGTGTCAAAGAAGGCTTTGGGTTGACGAAAGAAAAACGCGTTATCCGCCAGTTTTGGGTCATCAAAATCCGGGAACTGAAAGACAAAACGCTCCATGAACGCAGCCGACGTGCGCGCAATCAACCTGTTATAGTTGTCGCCGGTACAGGACAGGATATGGCCCTCAAAGCCAAGTTTGTAGGCGGCTTCGGTCAGAGCCTTGACCATGGGCGGCGGCGAAGAACACCAACAGAGAATATCGGGGGCTTCGGCCATCATGGCTTTGACAATGCCAAGTGCGTCTTTGGTGTCTGCGCTGTATTGAATGTCTTTGACGATTTCTCGCTTTGCCGCCTCAAACCCGGCGCGATAGACCGCGAGTGAGGGCAAGCCCATCAAATCAGTTTGGCTACATAATGCGACGCGCGTGGCCTGAGGTTGGGTGCGCACCAACCACTCAATACCCGCGACATTGTACAGGGGATGCACCTCAGCCGGTGCGATCAAATAAGGCCGGTCCGGCGACAGATCGCTGGGCAATAGGGTCGCGACAAGTACTTTTCGCGACATCAGGTAATCAATCGCCTGTGCCACATCATTTCCGCCGAGCGTGACGATCAGCGGGATCTGATCTTTTTCAACCATATCGCGGGCCGCGGCCAAAGTTTGGTCTGGACCAATTGCACTATCATGCACACGCATTTCGATCTTGTGCCTGCGACCGCCCACCATGAGCCCGCCATGAGTGTTGATCCAGTCCACCCAGATCTTGCAGCCCTCATAACCCGGCAGCCCCCAAGCCTGTTCATCCCCGGACATGGGAATCAAAAAGCCAATCCGAATGGGCGCGCGGGTTTGCCCACCGAGTTTCGGCAAGGACCCTGTCACAAGCAGGCGCTGAGAGAGGGAGGAGATGCTCATATTTTCATCATTGGCCTAATTTTGTGATCATCAGGGCCAAATGGCCCCTGCAAATATATTCCCACAAAGAAAATTCATTGACCACGAAAAAAGTTGGTCCTCATTTGGTTCATACCGATTGAACCAATTAATGAATTCGGTTCAATCCAATGAATTCTAATGTCCAAGGGAGACACTCATGACCAAACGTGTCGCAATTATCGGAGCAGGTCCCTCCGGTCTCGCACAGCTCCGCGCCTTTCAATCCGCCGCGCAAAAAGGCGCAGAGATTCCCAACGTTGTCTGTTTTGAAAAACAATCCGATTGGGGTGGGTTGTGGAACTACACATGGCGCACCGGCGTCGATGAAAATGGCGAACCTGTGCACTGCTCGATGTACCGCTATCTGTGGACCAACGGTCCGAAAGAAGGTTTGGAATTTGCCGACTATTCCTTTGAGGAACATTTCGGCAAACAAATCGCCTCCTATCCGCCGCGCGCCGTCATGGTTGATTATATCGAAGGTCGGGTGAAAAAGGCCGGAGTGCGTGATTGGATTCGGTTCTCTACCGTAATCCGCTGGGTCGACTACGATGAGGACACAGGCAAATTTACCATCACCGCCCATGACATGGTAGAGGACCGGATGTACAAAGAGGTGTTTGATCATGTGATCGTTGCCTCAGGTCACTTCTCTTCGCCAAATGTGCCCGAATACCCTGGGTTCGAGACATTTAATGGCCGCATCGTCCACGCTCATGATTTCCGCGACGCGCGCGAATTTGCGGGCAAAGATGTGCTTTTGGTGGGCGCGTCTTATTCGGCGGAAGACATCGGATCACAATGTTGGAAATACGGCGCCAAGTCGATCACAACTTCCTATCGGTCCGCACCCATGGGGTTTGACTGGCCGGACAATTGGGAAGAAAAACCTGCGCTGGTGAAAGTCGACGGCAAAACCGCCTTTTTCAAAGATGGCTCCACCAAGGATGTCGATGCGATCATTCTTTGCACTGGCTATCGTCACTACTTCCCATTCCTGCCTGACGATCTGCGCCTGAAAACGGCCAACCGTTTGGCCACGGCCGACCTCTATAAAGGCGTCGCCTATGTCCACAATCCAAAGATGTTCTATCTGGGGATGCAGGATCAGTGGTTCACCTTTAACATGTTCGATGCGCAGGCTTGGTATGTGCGGGACATCATCATGGGCCGCATCGAGGTGCCCTCTGACAAAGAGGTGCTTTTGGCCGATGTTGCAGAACGCGTTGAGCGCGAAGAACGTCAGGATGATGTGAAATACGCGATCGTCTATCAGGGCGATTACGTCAAAGAACTGATCGCCGACACCGACTATCCATCCTTCGATGTGGATGGGGCTTGCGAGGCTTTCTTTGAATGGAAGCACCATAAGGTCGAGGACATTATGGGCTTTCGCAATCACAGCTATAAATCGGTGATCACCGGAACCATGGCACCCGCGCACCATACCCCGTGGAAAGATGCGCTGGACGATTCCATGGAAGCCTATCTTCAAAACTGATCTAACATGTGACGCAATGGACGGGCCTTTCGCGGGGCCCGTCTCTCTCCTTTTTACAAGGACAAAAAATGCAAACGCACATTCCCGCAACCCTGTTGCGCCCCGGACCGCCCTCCGCCTCGCGCCCACGCCGCACGGCGGCCTATGGGCTTCAATCCAACGAAGAGCGCGTGACCGTTCCCGGTTCTGGCGCGGTCATGGTCGAACTCGCCCAAGGCGATCAGATCACGATTGAGAATATCGAAGGTGGCCAGCGTTGCGAACTTCTGAGCGCGCATCCCAATGGGCGCTTGGATTGTGGCCTTTTGGGCGCAGCCGCAGACACGTCCGCCTCAGGCCTGCGCGCGATGCTCCTGTCACCGCAGTCGGGCTTTGACCGACTTAAAAAGGGTCTAATCCAGCGTAATATTGATCTGACGGGCGCACGTGCCGTCGGTCTTTTTGGCGCAGAAAGCCCCGCGAAAGACAGTGCCACCTTTACGGCGCAGGGTTCAGGTTGGGTTATCATTGCCGCACCCGGCGATGTGATGGATTTCGAAACGCAAGACACCACAACACCGCTGCGTGTGACCCTAACCCGTGCCAAATCGCGCCAATCCGGTCAATTCGCCCTGCCCGATCCTTTGGCCGATCCCGTTCAAGACCTGCGGGTCAAATCCGCCACGGCTCAGGCCTATTTTGTACGCAAAGGCGAGTTCATCCAGATCCTTGATGTCGATGGTCGCCAATGTACTGATTTCCAATGTTTCGACGCGCGCAAAGCGGATCGTGGCGACTACCTTCCCCTTGATGTCACCACCACGCGCACCATCCTCAACCACGCCTACCCGATGCCCGGACTGCATGGAAAATATTTCGATCAGGACATGACACCCCTCATCGAAGTGGTGCAGGACACCTGCGGTCGGCACGACGCTTTCGCCATGGCCTGTTCATCCAAATACTACGATGACATCGGCTATCCCGGTCACGCCAATTGTTCCGACAATTTCAATGGCGCGCTTTCGGCCTATGAGATCCCTGGCCGCAAAGGATGGATGGCGGCGAATTTCTTCTTTAACACCCATGTCGATGAACATGGCGTTCTGTTGGCTGACGAACCGTGGTCGCGTCCGGGCGATTACGTGTTGTTGCGCGCGCTCACCGATCTGATCTGTGTGTCTTCCGCCTGCCCCGATGACACCTCCCCGGCCAATGGCTGGAATTTGACCGACATTCATGTGCGCACCTATGCCGCCCAGGAGCGGTTCAGCCGCTCCGTGGCTTGGCGCGCCACTCCAGACGAGGACCCTGTCATGACCCGTGAAAGCGCCTTTCATCATAACTTTGCCACGCTGACGAGTGATTTCGTCGAGTATCGTGGCTTTTGGCTGCCAAATTCGTTCCGTCAAACCGACACGATCGAGGGCTATTGGGCCTGCCGTGACGATGTTGTGGTCATGGACCTCTCTGCCCTGCGCAAATTTGAGGTCACCGGCCCGGATGCCGAAGCACTGATGAACTGGGTTCTGACCCGCAATGTCGAAAAGCTCGGAGTCGGTCAGGTGGTCTATTCGGCCATGTGTTATGAGCATGGTGGCATGATTGACGATGGCACGCTTTTCCGCCTTGGTCCGACGAATTTCCGTTGGATTGGTGGCTCGGACGAAGGTGGCGTTTGGATGCGGGAACAGGCCGAAAAGCTCGATCTAAATGTGATGATCCGCACCTCCACCGACCAGATGCACAACCTCGCTGTCCAAGGTCCAAAATCCCGCGATCTGATGAAAGAAATCATCTGGACCGCCCCGCATCAAACGCCGATCTCCGATCTCGACTGGTTCCGCTTTACCGTGGGCCGGATTGGCGATCATGAGGGCGTGCCTGTCGTGGTGTCTCGGACGGGCTACACGGGTGAGCTGGGCTATGAAATCTTTTGCCACCCCAAAGACGGCGACGCGGTGTTCAAGGCCGTTTGGGAAGCAGGTCAGGCCTACGGGATACGTCCGATGGGACTTGCCGGGCTTGACCTTGTGCGGATTGAGGCGGGGCTTGTGTTTGCAGGCTACGATTTCTCCGATCAGACTGATCCGTTTGAATCCGGGATTGGCTTCACCGTTCCGCTCAAATCAAAGACTGTAGATTTCGTTGGTCGAGATGCGCTTTTGCGGCGCAAAGAGCATCCCGCCCGCAAATTTGTCGGGCTTGAGATTGAAGGTCAAAACCACGTTGCCCATGGCGATTGCATCCGCATTGGGCGCGCACAAGTGGGAGAGGTCTGTTCCGCGATGCGATCCCCACGCACCGGTCAAGTCATCGCCTTGGCACGGGTCGATGTTGCGCATTCTGAGCCGGGTACAGAGGTCGAAGTTGGCCAATTGGACGGTCATTTGAAACGCTACAGCGCCAAGGTCACGGCCTTCCCGCATTACGATCCTAAAAAGGAACGTCCGCGCAGTTAATTTTGGTCAATCTAAAAGTAATAAAGCCTCCCTTCGGGGAGGCTTTTCTGCATGGGAAATTCCCGGCAGCGAGTAGAAAAGTGGTGCCGCTGATAGGACTCGAACCTACGACCCCATCATTACGAATGACGTGCTCTACCAGCTGAGCTACAGCGGCACTCTTCTCTGTCAGGCGCAATCGCGCGTGACGTGAACGGGTCTTTATCACCCTCTTTCAAAGGTGTGTAGCCCTAATTTTCGACCTTGGGGTTTTCATCTTCTTCAACCGGGGTCACATCTACCATACCTTTCGGCGCGTCCTGTGACTCCTCTTCAATCGGATCGACAAAATCCACTTTTGGCTCCGGCAATGCGCCTACAATCATCGGCAACATTTCGGTTCCTTGTGGCATCGCGACCTCGGAACGCATCGGTTTACGCCAACTCAGCGTGTCAAATCCGCCGCAATGCTCGCAAACCGGGCCCCATTCCGAATGGATGGTTTGGCAATTGTCACAGACCCATTGTGGCCCACGCGGCGCTGTCAGCGCTCGGGTCAGCCAGCCGCGGACAACCACGTCATCCGCACCCTCGCCGCGTTCGATCGCCGCCAAAATTGTCAGACTGCGCGCGGTTGGGTTGATCTCCGCCAGATCGCCCAGCGCGCGGCGCGCCGCCGGAAAATCTTCGGCAGCAATGTTAAGCTCTGCGAGCAGCATTTTAGTCTCTGGATCTTCCGGGTGGATTTTGGTCAGCACCGCAAAGCGTTTGATCCGTTGCTCCGGGGTTTCATCCGGCACAATCGCCGCAAAGGCGGCGGCCAGATCCGGATGCGGTTGCGCCTCCCATGCTTTTTTGATGACGCGCGCAGCCGGACGCGGCTTGTCATCAGCAACATATTCTTCACAGGCCATCACAGCGGCAGGGATGAGATCCGGCGACTTTTTATTGGCCTCAATCGCGGCTTCGCGCGCTTCAATCGTGGCACCTTTTTCAAACACCCCCTTGGCCTCTGACAGGGCCAAAACCGCATCGCGACGTTTGTGAACATCGCGCGGGATTGCTCCATGTTTCAACTTGGCCGACAGGGTCGAACGCGCCGCCGACCAATCGCCCTTTTCGGCCTGAAGCCGGAGCAAGATGTCTTGTGTCTCAACATGTTTCGGTTTGAGGGCAAAGGCTTTTTCCGCGAGCTTCAGCGCGGTCGCGGTATCACCATCCTCAAGCTTCTGTTTCATGATGCCCTGAACGCCAATAAAGCGGGTGCGGTCATCCGCGACCAATTGTTTGTAGGCACGCTCGGCCGTCCTTTTGTCGCCAGTCATCACCGCAGCCTGCGCTTTGAGCAGGTTGGTCAGTTCGGGTTTTTGTAAATATTTCTCAGCACGCGCAACCTTGGTCAGTGCCACGCGACCCTCGCCTGAGGCCAGCGCCATCATCCCATCCGCCAGCGCTTCAATACCTTTTTTCTGACGATTGCGGTCGAAATAGCGCGAGATTGCGGTTTCATCGCCCAAAAGGAATTTCACCACAGCGATCAACAGCCCGATAAGTTTGAGCGCCACATAAAACGCAACGATCAAGACAATCAGTGCCAGCACGGCTTTGAACGGCGTGAGGGTGATTTCGAAATTCCCAAAGCTCAGTTGAGCGCCACCTTCGGTTTCCATGAGAAGCATTCCGCCATAGGCGAGCGCAGCCACAAGAATGACGAAAAGAATGATTTTAACGAGAGACCAAAGCATGTTTCGCCTACCTTACTGACCAAGCATTTCATTGAGAGCAGCCATCACATCCACCCGTTTTTGCGCCTGTTCAATCCAGGGCTGCATCTCCGCCTGACCTGCCTCAGGCAAAGCCTCAAGCGTGGTGATTGCTGATGCAAACTGACCTTTGCGCACGGCATCTTCGGCCCGGGACAGGATCGCGTCGGCGTCATCGCCTTCTTTTGGCTTCGTCGATCTGAGACCGAGTTGCGTTTGAAGTGCGGTGTCAAACCAGCCCTGTTCGCCCGCTTCATAGGCCGCGCGCGATGCTGACATGAGAGCCGCCCTTGCGGCATCTGGATAGGTGTCCTGCAACTCCGTCACACTGGCAATCCCATTCTGCGCAGCCTCTTTAAGTGCAGCGGGCGCATCCTCTTCAAGCTCATAAAGAACAGAGGCAAAAGGATCGCCGGCGTCCACAAGCCTTTGCAACCGGGCCTTTTGTGTTGCGGCTGTGGCGGCTTTTTCCTCGGCCGCGGACTGTGCTTTGGCGGCTTCAAGTCGCGCAATCTCGTCGGTGAGCAGATTCTGCATTTCGGCCAATTGACGCTCATAGGCGGCTGTCGCCTCCGGTGAGACCACCGCCTCCGCCACGGGACGCGCCTCAAATTCGGTCAGACGCGATTCAAAGTTGGACAATTGATCCTGAAGCGGCTGGATTGCCTGGCCCGGATCAATGGCGGCAATTTGCGCCTCAATTTCGGATTTCAACCTGTCCTGCGCCGAGTGGGTCGCCGCGATTTGATCCTGTGTGCTGGATTTCAGGTCCGCCAATTGCGCCGACAGGTCGGTGAGCTGCTGTGCCAACTCATCCGTATTGGCTCCGGGGAATGGCCAGCCCTCAGGCTTGATAAATTGCGCACCCGCGTAACCCAATGCCACACAAATTACACCCCCCAAAAGCGTCGGAACAAGGCCGCCTCGTTTGACCGCACTCTTTTCGATCACTGGCCGCGCGTCAGCGCGCTCAGCTTTGGGAATGTCTTCGCCCCGTGTCGACTCATCCGTCTTAGACGTATCATCCTGATCTTCGATATGCGTCTCTTCAGAAACCTCAGCTTCTGGATCAGCCGCATCACCCTCTGCCATTGGCTCTTCAGAAGCCATCTCCGTTGATGTACCGACGTCCGAGGGCACTGCCTCTACCGCCAAGGCATCCTCTTGATCCTGAACCGTTTCCGCCTCGGTGCTCACATCATTTTGCGGAGTTTTTTTGTCTCGTGCCAAAAGATCAACCTTTCGAATCCAGAACCAATTTCACAACTACCTCTGGAACTTAGACCCTGAGCCACTGCGCCTCAAGCGATGATCAGGTCAATTGCGATGCAACGGCCTGCGTCATCGTCGCACCGTCGGGGCGTTGCGCAACAACAGAGCAGATAGGAACAGGCCCTGACCAAGCATCAATGCAGGCTTGCGACATGGCAACAAGGGTCAACGGCCCAGTATAGATTTCGAGTCGTTTCGACAGAATCTGTGCCGAGCGGGGAGAATAGAGGGGAACCACGAGAGATTGCGCCTGCGCCACGCTGTCCCGTTCCTCTGACGTCCATGTTCGGGCGCGCTGATCGTAGACCACAGCTTCGTGGGTCTCTATGCCGCTGGCCGTCAATCGGCGCGCCACATCGCCGCGCGTATGTTTGCCGTGGAGGTGGATGGCGCGCGATAGGGACTTCCCCGCAAGATGCGAGATCAAATCATCCGCCGACCCTGCAACGGACACAGCCGTCACGCCAAGCGCCCGCACCGCCTGTGCCGTCGCATCCCCAACACAATAGGCCGTCAATTTCGGAAACGCCTCTGCGGTAGCTTGCGCCGCGTGGCGTGAAGTCAAAATAACCGCGCTATATTGCTCCGCCATGAGTTTGGGGGCGCAAGGCACGATCTCTAGAACCGGCGCTATCAGAACATTTATCCCCGGCACCAGCGCGCGCAATTCCTGCGCAATCGATTGGCGTCATCTTTGGGGCGTGTGATCAGGACGGTTCTGGGCAAAATCGGTCTCGGGATTGTCTGACGGTTCACTCGGTGATACCTCCCAAAGTGCATCTGAACAACGCTCAACGGAGGGCGACCGATGAGACTGGGTGAGGAGACGCAGCACGTGGATCAGATTTCTGTCCTCGGCGCCGGTGCATTTGGGACGGCTTTGGCCATCTCCCTTGCGCGATCAGGTAAGACTGTCACCCTTTGGGCACGCTCGGAAGATGCCGCACGATCCATGCAATCCGCGCGCGAAAACATTGGCCGCTTGCCGGGAAAACCTTTTCCTGCATCCTTGAGTGCCACCTCCGATCTTACCCAGGCCTGCAAAGCACCCATCCTTCTCTTGGCTGTTCCCATGCAACAGCTGGCGGATTTCGCAGCCCTAAACAAGAGCCTAATCCAGTATAAAAGCCTCGTTGCCTGCTGTAAGGGGATTGATCTTAAATCGGATCGCGGTCCTCTGGCTGTTCTTGAAGATTTGATGCCAGACGCACGGGTGGCCATTCTGTCCGGCCCCTCTTTTGCTGTCGACATCGCAGACGGCCTGCCCACCGCATTGACTCTTGCTGCGAGAGACAAAGACGTGGTTGATATGCTGCAATCAGAGCTGACCACCGACACTATCCGACTGTATTCAAGCCTCGATCCGGTGGGGGTCGAGTTTGGCGGGGCCTTGAAAAATGTGATTGCGATAGCATGTGGCCTTGCGATGGGAGCCGGGCTTGGCGAAAGCGCGCGTGCGGCGCTGATGACGCGTGGCTTTTCCGAAATGCAGAGGCTTGCAGCCCGCGTTGGGGCCGATCCTGCGACGCTTTCGGGGCTTTCGGGGTTTGGCGACCTTGTGTTGACCTGCACCTCTGATAAATCGCGCAACTTTTCGCATGGTTTCAAACTTGGCACCGGCGCAACAGTCGACCCAAATGTAACGGTCGAAGGCGTGGCCACTGCCAAAGCCGTCATGCACCTCGCGCGTACCCTGGACCTGGACATGCCCATCACAACGACCATCACGCAGATTTTGGATGGTCACATTTCGATTTCTGAGGCGGTAGAGCTGTTGCTTTCCCGCCCACTCAAAAGGGAGTAACCCATGAAATACGCTGTCATTTGCACCGACAAACCCGGTTCGCTTCACATCCGCACTGACACACGCCCGGATCACGTCGCCTATTTGAAATCCTGTGGCGTTGTTGAACAGGCCGGGCCATTTTTGGACTCGGAGGGCAAGATGTGCGGCTCACTTGTGATCATCGAAGTGGATGATCTTGACGCTGCTAACGCATGGGCCGCGAACGACCCCTATGCCAAGGCCGGGCTGTTTGCGGATGTGCGGATTGAAGCTTGGAACAAGGTGATTGGCTGATGGCATATTGGCTTTTTAAATCCGAAGCGGAAGTTTGGTCTTGGGATCAACAGGTTGCTAAAGGTGACGCTGGCGAGGAATGGAACGGCGTACGCAATTATCAGGCTCGCAACAACATGCGGGCGATGCAGATTGGCGATCGCGGGTTTTTCTACCACTCGCGGGCGGAAAAAGAAATCGTTGGAATTGTTGAGGTCTGTGCACTTGCGCATCCGGACAGCACCACCGATGACGAACGGTGGGAATGCGTCGACATCAAAGCAGTGCGTCCATTAAAGACGCCCGTGACCCTTGCCATGTGTAAAGCCGATCCACGCCTGTCCGAGATGGTTTTGGTGAACAACTCGCGCCTTTCCGTTCAACCCGTGTCGGAGGCGGAATGGGCGATTATATGTGAGTTGGGAGACACTGATCCGGAGTAGCGCTTTGATCGACCTGACCTTGCGCCGTTTCAAAGTTGAATTTCAATAAAAAGGAGGGTCCCGACCCCCCGGGACCCTCCACCACCCCACGTGCTCCCTTAGGCACCACACGTGTTCGATATAAGGTCCGGTCCGTCCTGGCCCGTGTAATCAACCTAGGCGCTTTGCTGATTCACTGCAAACCTGAAGTAGCTAGGGTTGAATCTGATTTTGAAACCTTCGATTAACTCGAATGAGAAACAACCAACGCAAAACCGCCCCGAACAATCGAGGCGGCTCTCAATAGATCGAAACGAAATCAGCTATAAACGGCTTCTTTGCCGAAATGCTTAACAAGCATGTAGTAGAAAACGGCACGATATTTGTTGCGCTCAGAGCGACCGTATGTGTCGATCACAACATTGATCGCATCCATAAGCTCGGGGCTGTCTGGGAGGCCTAGTTTTTTCATGAGGAAATTGGCTTTGACCGTTTCGAGTTCGCCTTCTTGCGAGGCTGCCACTGTGGACGCATCTTCTTTATAGATCGCAGGCCCACAACCGATGGTCACTTTGGTCAACAAATCCATGTCAGGTTCGACACCACATTTGGATTTCAGATCCTCTGCATATTTGGCGATCAGATCGTCACGTTTTCCCATTTTATTCTCCCACCATTCAAAGTGTTATGTCATTCATCTCGGAACCCAAACAAGGCTCGCGCAAAGCCTAGTGGGATCACGGTGCTTTAAAAAGGGAAAATTTGGCGAATGAACTCATAATGAAACCGCCCATGTTCCCATGAGCGGTTTCTGTCTCGTTCTATGCTTGACCTCAGTAGCGGTAATGCTCCGGCTTAAACGGGCCCTCGACGGTCACGCCAATATAATCCGCCTGATCTTTCGAAAGTTCGGTGAGTTTCACGCCAATGCGAGCAAGGTGCAGTCGCGCCACTTTCTCGTCGAGGTGTTTCGGCAAGATGTAGACTTGGTTCTCATAGCTGTCACCATTGGTCCAAAGCTCGATCTGCGCCAACACTTGGTTGGTGAAAGAGGCGGACATCACAAAGGACGGGTGGCCCGTGGCGTTGCCAAGGTTCAAAAGACGACCTTCGGACAACAGAATGAGACGCGCACCGGATGGCATCTCGATCATGTCGACCTGATCTTTGATGTTGGTCCATTTGTGGTTTTTAAGCGCCGCGACTTGGATTTCATTGTCGAAATGGCCGATATTGCCGACAATCGCCATGTCTTTCATCGCCCGCATATGTTCGATGCGGATCACGTCTCTGTTGCCCGTGGTGGTGATGAAAATGTCGGCGTCACCAACAACATCCTCAAGCACAACAACCTCAAACCCGTCCATCGCAGCCTGAAGCGCACAGATCGGATCAACCTCGGTGACTTTCACCCGCGCTCCAGCACCACGCAGCGAGGCGGCGGAACCTTTGCCCACATCGCCATAGCCACAGACAACGGCCACTTTGCCAGCCATCATCGTGTCGGTCGCGCGGCGGATGCCATCCACAAGGCTCTCTTTACAGCCATATTTGTTGTCAAATTTCGACTTGGTCACAGAGTCATTGACATTGATCGCGGGGAAGGGGAGTTGACCCTTTTTCACCAGATCGTAAAGACGATGGACACCGGTGGTGGTCTCCTCGGAAACGCCAACAATTTGACCGCGCATTTTGGTGAACCAGCCCGGGCTCTCCTTCATGCGCTTTTTGATTTGGGCGAAAACTGCGACTTCTTCCTCAGAGGTTGGCACTTCGATCAGATCGGTTTCACCCGCCTCAACACGCGCGCCCAAGAGAACGTAAAGAGTTGCGTCACCGCCATCATCCAAGATCAGGTTCGGACCTTCCGGGAATTGGAACGAGCGGTCGAGGTAATCCCAATGCTCAACCAAAGACTGACCTTTGATGGCAAACACCGGCACACCTGCTTCGGCAATGGCTGCCGCCGCGTGGTCCTGTGTTGAGAAAATATTGCACGAAGCCCAGCGCACGTCGGCGCCCAGTGCCACGAGCGTTTCGATCAACACAGCGGTCTGGATCGTCATGTGCAGCGAGCCAACAATGCGGGACCCTTTGAGCGGTTTGCTTACGCCAAATTCCTCACGCAACGCCATCAAGCCCGGCATTTCGGTCTCTGCGATATCCAACTCTTTGCGCCCAAAAGCGGCGAGCGCGATATCTTTCACGATGTAATCGGTGCCCATCTCTGGCTCCTGCATAAATACGGTTAATTTGATCGCTGGTTACCAGCTTGAGGCACACCTTACAACGCAGAGGCATTGATTTCCGGTTAAGTCGAGAAAAATCATAGAAACTGTGCTGCTCAGACGCTACCAAAGGCCAAACACAGATGAGGCAACCATGGCTCAACCACGCGCGTGGCAACGAATGTTATCGGGTCGGAGACTTGATCTTTTGGACCCCACTCCAATGGATATTGAAATCGAAGATATTGCCCATGGGCTGGCCTTTGTGGCGCGCTGGAACGGGCAAACACGCGGTGATTTTGCCTATTCCGTGGCTGAACATTCCGTCTTGGTTGAAGAGATTTTTCGCAAACTCTACCCATCGGAGCCAGTTAAGTGGCAACTGGCAGCGCTTTTGCATGACGCGCCCGAATATGTCATCGGCGATATGATTTCACCGGTGAAGGCTGCCGTGGGGCCGAATTACGGTGAGTTGGATGAACGCCTCACTGCGGCCATTCACATTCGATTTGGGCTGCCTGCAAAAATCCCTGTGGCGATCAAAAAAAAGATCAAACAGGCGGATAAAGTCTCAGCATGGCTCGAAGCGACACAAATCGCCGGGTTTTCCGTTGAAGAAGGCAATAAGATTTTTGGAAAAATGAACCCGGATTTGGTGCGCGATCTGCGGATTCACCTGCGTCCGCCGATCTATGCGCGCACGGCCTTTACGGCGCGACACGCCGAATTGATGGCCGCGCTTTGAGCCGAGGCACAAAGCCGAGCTTTCCAGCCCAGATCCGTAGCTCCGAGAGCCAGACCGCACGCGCGGCTTGGGCCTGAACATGCTGACGCTCCATGAGGGCGCGCCGATGTTGAACCTCTGGCGTCGCCTCCGGCTGACGCATGATGTCAGGCGCGATAATCTGTAACATTTGATCTCTCCAAATCTTTGGGTATGATCCTTATTTATCGCTTATAGTCTTCTATCGCGACTCAACGATTTTTTGAACATGTAAGCTGTGATTACACATGAGTGACATCGATTGGCGTCAAATTCCGTCTTTCTCTACGCTGCGCGCCTTTGAGGCGACAGCACGGCTGGGCAGTTTTACCGCCGCAGGACGCGCGCTGAACGTGACCCATGCGGCAGTCACGCAGCAGGTGCGCACGCTTGAGAAAGAACTTGGTGTGGTCCTTGTTCAGCGGGAAGGGCGAGGCATGGCGTTGACTGAAGCGGGTGCGCAATTGGCCGAGGCTTTGGGCGAGGGATTTTCGACGATTGCCCAGGGTGTCGAGCGCCTGCGCAATGGGCCGCGTTCACGTGGGCTAAGGGTCACCTGTACGCCCGCTTTGTCCTATGCGTTTATCATTCCGCGCCTTGGCCAATTTTGGGATGCGCATCCAAATATCCCGGTGTCCCTGACCCCGTCCGGCACGGTCGACGACCTGAAGCGGCGGCAATTTGATGTTGGCATTCGCTCTGGGTCGGGCAACTGGCCCGACGTGGATGTTGAATTGCTTTGGAGGACGAGATTCATCCTTGTCGCCAGTCCGATTTTGGTCACAAAATACGGTGGGGATGTAAACAATCTTCCTTTAAAGACAATGCCTTGGATCAGGTCGCAGGCTCATGGCCAAGATTTGGCTTACATGAAAAAGGGTGGCGTCGATGGCCACAAAGCGCCGGCAATTTTTATCGAGGGGCAATCCGATGCGGTCCAAGCCGTCGTGCGCGGATTGGGGGTAACCTTTGTCTCTGAAATCGCGGTGAGTGATGACCTTGCCTCTGGCGCACTTTTGCATGTGCCGTTTGAAATTGACGCCGATTTTTCCTATTTCGCCGTCACACCCAAAGGCCCGCAACGGACCTCGACCCGGCTGTTCATTGATTGGCTCAAGACCTTGGGGCCACAATCAAAGCCATAAAAAAGACCCGCCCAAGCAGGTCTTTCCAAGTCTTATTGCCTTAGTACTTTCGCGTTAGCGCGGGCTGCGTTTGGCCAAAATGCGCTGCAAAGTGCGTCGGTGCATATTGAGGCGTCGCGCCGTCTCGGACACGTTGCGATCACAAAGCTCATAGACGCGTTGGATATGTTCCCAACGCACCCGATCCGCCGACATCGGGTTTTCGGGCGGTGGGGGCAAGGCATCGCCATTTGCCAAAAGCGCATTGACGATGTCATTGGCGTCAGCCGGCTTTGACAGATAATCCGTGGCACCGATTTTGACGGCCGCCACAGCGGTGGCGATCGCGCCATATCCGGTCAAGACCACGATGCGGCTGTCGGGGCGTTTTTCCCGCAGCACCTCAACGACATCAAGCCCGTTGCCATCCTCAAGCCGAAGATCAACCACGGCATAGGCAGGCGGGCGGGCGGTCGCAATGGCTTTACCGGCCGCGACAGAACCCGCCATTTCGACCTCAAAGCCGCGCTTTTCCATGGCCCGCGCCAAGCGACGCAAAAACGGTTCGTCGTCATCGACCAGCAACAGTGACTTGTCCACACCCAAGTCCATCATTTCCTCCCCGGCCATGGGACCCCCTTGCGCCAATGTGCGTGATTATCTGAATTTGTATCAACCTAGAGTGCGGATGGCGGCGGGTCAATTTCTACCCGGCGTTCTATTTGGCCGCATCAATAAAACAGGCGACACGATCCGCCATCTGCTCTGGCGTGTCATCACGTTTAAAGAAATCGACAAACCCGATTTCGGGGAACACCAGATAGGTGAAGGTCGAATGATCCACGAGGTAATATTCCGGATCACCCTCTTCTTGTTTCTTGTAATAGGTTTTGTAGGCCATTGAAGCGGCTTTCACCTGTTCAGGAGAGCCGGTCATGCCGATCATGTTTTCGTGGAAAAGATCGGTGAACTCTTTGACCACCTCAGGCGTGTCACGGTCCGGGTCGATGGAGATAAAAGCAGTTTGTGTGTCATAGCCGCGTTCGTCCAAGAGACGATCCGCATCCGCGTTACGCGCATTGTCGAGCGGGCAGACATCGGGGCAGAAGGTATAGCCGAAATAGAGGATCGTTGGCTTGGTGAACACATCCTGATCGGTGACGGTCACACCATCTTCACTCACGAGCTCAAAAGGCCCGCCAATGGACCCCGCGCCACCGCTGACAGCGGAGCCGCGACATTGGGCAAATTGATCATCACCAGCCGGGCGTGTGGCATACCAAGCGCTTGCGCCCAATAAGGCGACAACGGCAACACCGGCGACAATGGCGAAAGATTTTGTCGACATGTTTTCTCTCCTCATGTGTGCGACGCATTGATCGGCGCATCAGCACGGACTAACAAGGGGTTTAATGCCGCAGTTGGATCAAAAACCTGTCAATGATTGAAAATAGTGACGATCTCATCACCGAAGAGCGCAGATCCAATTGGGTTCGCCTGAGAACTCTCACTGCGCTGAGATGGATTGCGATCACGGGTCAAATTGCCACGATTATTTTGGCGATGACGGTATTTCACCTCAAATTTGATCTGGGCGGCTTTGCCGTTGTGATCGGCGCGTCGATCATTTTGAACATCGTGGTCACGTTCATTTACCCGGAAAACACCCGGTTGAGCGAACATGGTGCAACGCTGATGTTGTTGTTCGACATCGTGCAATTGTCAGCGCTTTTGTATCTGTCAGGGGGGTTGAACAACCCATTCGCCCTTTTGATCTTGGCGCCTGTGTCAATTTCGGCCTCAGCACTTCGGCCAAAATCATCGGTGTTGACGGGGGGTGCGGCCATCGCCTTGGTGTCGATCACCGCGCTTTATCACGTCCCGCTTGAGCTTTTAGACGGTGAAATCCTGCGCATGCCACGAATTTTCCTATTTGGGAGCTGGGCAGGGATTGTGATTGGTGTGGTGTTTTTGGGAGTATTTTCGTGGAAAGTCGCCTCTGAAATTCACACCATGTCAGAGGCACTTTTGGCAACCCAAATGGCGCTCACACGCGAACAGAAACTGACGGATTTAGGGGGTGTGATTGCCGCTGCAGCACATGAATTGGGCACGCCTCTGGCCACGATCAAACTGGTGTCCAGCGAGTTGGTCGACGATCTGGCAGACCATGACGTTTTGCGCGAGGATGCGCAGTTGATCAATGAACAGGCGGATCGGTGTCGTGATATTTTGCGCTCGATGGGGCAGGCCGGCAAAGATGATCTACATATGCGGTTTGCGCCGCTTCAGGCCGTGGTCGAAGAGGCCGCACAGCCGCATGTTGCGCGGGGCAAAACAGTCAAACTTGAAGTGCTGGGTAGCGAAGACGGGACGCCGCAGCCCTATGTCTATCGGCGTCCAGAGATCATCCATGGGTTGCGCAATCTGGTTCAAAATGCGGTGGATTTTTCTGAAACGACGGCGTGGATTGATATTACATGGAACGCGCGCACCATCACGCTTCGAATCATTGATGATGGGGCCGGATTTCCGACATCGGTGATTGGCCGGATTGGCGACCCTTTCATGCGCCGCCGCCGCACCGAGCGCGAGATTGACCGGCGTCCGGGCTATGAGGGTATGGGGCTTGGGCTTTTTATTGCCAAAACGCTTTTGGAGCGAACCGGGGCCGAGATTGCGTTCGCCAATGGATCGGACCGCCACGACCTCCATCTGCATGCCGGTCGTCGGTCTGGCGCAATTGTCGAACTGAGTTGGCCCAAAGAGCGGATCAGCGTCCAGGAAGGTGAACAAAACAAGGCTTTGGGTGAAAATGCCCGATTTGATGCATGATTTCTTGGGATTTTAACGGTGCGTTAACTATCCTTACCCAAAATCATCCCGTCGCAGAAGCGTATTTTTGTCGGGAATCACATGTCGGTCGAACTCCTCTCCACTCTTGCGTCCCTCATCATAGGAAGCCTGTGCATTGCCTTTTTGGCGCTCTATGGGTTTGCCTGGATGGCCGCCAGAAAAGAAAAGTCAGAGGCGATCACTCTGAAAGATCAGGACAATGACATCGTCTTTCTGTTCGATGACGAAAAACTGGTAAACGCGACGGCCTCCGCGCAAAGCGTGCTTGCGGCAGCCGCCGATGTCGGCTCGGATTGGTCACGGCTTTTATCGGTAACGATCTCAAAATTCCCAACACTTCAAAAAGAGATCATAGAACTCGCCGATCGTGGCACATTGATCATTGAGTCCCGTGATGGCAGCTCCGTGATGAAATGCGAATGGCGCAACGGTCTTGCGCGCCTGACATTGTTGGATCGTGAAACGGAACACAGCCATATCGAGTTGGATCGTCATTCCTTGATGGCGATGGAGCACGAGCTTGAAACTCTGCGCGCCACCACGGAAAACGTGCCCCATCTGGTATGGCGCGAACTCGCGGATGGCACGATCAGTTGGGCCAATGCCGCCTATATCGCTCTTGCCGACAGTATGGCGCAGAACGATGATATTCCAAGCTGGCCGCCGACGTCTTTGTTCGACACCTCACTTCTTGCCAACGTCGGCGCAAAAGAATCCCGCCGCCTCACCCTTAAGGATCAAAACCACGGAACACATTGGTTTGAGGTATTTCGATTTGAAATGGGCGGCGATTTCCTATTCACAGCCAATTCTGCGGACCATACGGTCAAGGCGGAGGAAACGCTTCGCGAGTTCACGCAAACCCTGACCAAAACCTTCTCCCATCTCACAATCGGACTTGCAGTGTTTGATCGCAATCGCAGGCTGGCTTTGTTCAACCCGGCACTGACGGACCTGACCGCCCTTTCGGTTGAGTTTTTGATCTCGCGACCGGTTTTAACCACCTTCCTCGACAGACTGCGCGACAGTCAGATGATGCCTGAGCCGAAAGATTATAAATCATGGCGTCAAGAAATGGCCGCCTTGGAATCCGCCGCCGAAGATGGCACCTATCAAGAGGTTTGGACCCTGCCTGGCGGCATGACATATCGAATTTCTGGACGCCCGCATCCCGATGGGGCCATCGCCTTTTTGTTCGAAGACATCTCTGCCGAGATGTCCCTGACACGGCGGTTTAGGTCAGAGATCGAAACGGGCCAGGCTGTGCTCGACAGCCTATCTGAAGCCATTGCCGTGTTTAACAGCGAAGGCATGTTGATGATGGCGAATTCGGCCTATACGTCGCTTTGGGATCTTGAGCAAATGGAAGGTATTTCCGAGACAAGCATCGTTGAGGCGACACGGATATGGCATTCGAAATGTGCGCCATCGCCGCTTTGGAATGATATTCGGGAATTTGTCAGCCGTGTTGGTGCGCGTGAGGAGTGGACTGGCACCACCCGGCTTTGGGATGGGCGCCGTCTTACTTGCCGATTTGCACCATTGCCATCCGGCCAAACCCTCGTTGGCTTTGCGCCAGAGGCGCGCGGCTCGGCGGTGCGACTCGCGCTTCGGCCGCAGGCGGACAGCCAGTTCGTAGAAATGTGACGCCCTTCTTGCCTTGCGTCCCTTGCGGGGCGGCCTAAAGTCGGGCACATGTTTTGTCCGAACATCAAAGGCTCCCCGCAATGCTGCGACACTCTGTCTCTCAAATTTCAGCGATCTTATGACTGAGCGCGTGCAGCTTTTCCAAGAGTTTCTTGGGTCTGGCCCTTGGGCCGACTCCAGTGTAGCCGCCTTGGCGGGTGATGCGTCTCGGCGGCGGTATCACCGGTTGAAAGATCGTTCGACCGGTCGATGTGCCATCGCAATGGATGCGCCCCCAGAGGCTGGTGAAGATGTTCGCCCTTTTCTCAAGGTCGCCGCTTATCTTCGCGATCTCGAACTGTCAGCCCCTGAAATATATGCCGCCGATGAGACCAATGGTTTTTTGATCCTCGAAGATTTTGGTAGAGATTTGTATGACGTCGTCTGTGCTCGGAAACCACATTTGGAAACCGAGCTTTATGACGCTGCTGTCGATGTTCTGATTCACATCGCCTCCTCAACACCACTGGACGGCGCTGCGGATTACGGCCCCTTGATGACCGATCTCGCGCTTTCCTGTTACCGCTGGTACGCCGAACCCGTTTTGAGTCACGATATGTCTTCAGAACGTGAGGCCGCGCGCACCGTTTTAACGCCACTCATTGCGGCTCTTGGGCATGGTCGCGTTACGATTTTACGCGATTATCACGCGCAAAATCTATTGTGGCTGCCGGATCGAGCGGGTCCTTCGCGTGTTGGGCTTTTGGATTTCCAGGACGCGATGCTCAGCCATCCCGCTTATGATGTGATTTCGCTGACAACAGATGCGCGACGCGATGTCCCGGTTGAGGTTCAGAAACGATGCCTGGCGCGATTTAGCGACGGATTGAATCTCAATCCGGTTGATTTCAATCGTGAAGCCGCGATTTGTTCGGTGCAGCGGAACCTGCGAATCTTGATGATTTTCGCACGCATGTCACTTCATTTTTCACGCCCGCACTATGTTGACCTGATCCCTCGGGTCTGGGGTCATTTACAACGCGATCTGGATCATCCCGATCTCTCAAGTCTCGCACATCTCATTCGCACACATCTACCGGAACCCACAAAAGAAACCCTTCAGTGTCTGAAAGAAAAATGCGGAACCATCCCAACACTGCAATGATTTTTTGTGCGGGACGCGGCACCCGGATGAAAACGCTGACGGCAGATCGACCAAAACCGATGATTGAAGTGGCGGGGCGGCCACTTGTCGATCATGCGCTGGATCAGATCGGGGGCGTCGAGCACAGGGTCGCAAACCTTCATTACCTGCCGGACGCGCTTGAAAAACACTTAAATACCGCCGGAATCGAGACTGTTTTTGAAGACACTCTGCTTGAAACAGGGGGCGGGCTACGCAACGCCTTGCCACAGCTCAGAGCAGATGTGGTATTCACCGTCAACACAGATGCGGTTTGGAAAGGTCCAATGGCGTCTGATATTTTGTCAGAGGCCTGGGACCCTGAAAAGATGGATGCGCTGCTCTTAACCGTTCCATTTGACCGTGTGCACGGGCACCTTGGACAGGGTGATTTTGATATTTTACCAGATGGGCGATTGGCCCGCGGTCATGGCTCAGTTTACACTGGGGTTCAGATTTTAAAAACCGATACGCTCAACGGCATCGACGAGACGTGTTTTTCGCTTAATCTCGTGTGGGAACGTCTGTTTGAAACGAATAGAATTTTCGGCGCGGAATATCCGGGACATTGGTGTGATGTCGGTCATCCCGAAGGGATTGAGATTGCGGAGCGCCTCTTGAAGGACGCCCATTAAAGGACGGATTATGTTCGGATCCATCGAGAAGCCACATCTGTTTGGTTTGCCTTGCGGCGTCAATTATCCGGCGGCGTTAAAACAGGGGATTTTGGAACGGTTTCGAAACTCACCGCCCGAAATTTTGGCGCATACGCAGATTTTCGTGAACACATCGCGAATGAAAAAGGACATCCTGTCCGCGTTTGATGACGGGTCAACCCGGCTTTTGCCGCAGGTGAAATTGATTGCAGAGCTAGGGGCATCGCCCGATGTCATGGACCTGCCAATGCCGATCAGCGGACTCCGGCGACGGCTGGAATTGTCGCAACTTGTGTCGCATTTTCTCCGCCAAGAGCCGCAATTTGCCACACGCGCCTCTGTGTTTGATCTCTCAGATAGCCTCGCGGCCTTGCTGTCCGAAATGCAGGATGAGGGCGTGACACCAGAACAGTTAAGGTCACTTAAAATCCCGGATGCTTCAGGGCATTGGGAAAAATCTTTGGCGTTTTTGTCGATTATTTTTGACTATTTCGGTCCGACCGCCGCCCATGAACCCAGTCAGGAAGATCGGTTGAGGTTGATTGTGGATCGCCTCGAAACAAAATGGGGCGAGACCCCGCCAAGTCACCCGATCATTGTTGCCGGCTCAACCGGATCGCGTGGAATGACGGCACGATTCATGACATTGGTGGCGCGCCAACCGAAGGGCGCTGTGGTTCTGCCCGGGGTTGATTCTGATATTCCTCTTGAGGTCTGGCAAGAAATTGCAGGGCGGGGGAACAGGAGCACACCCACCGTTGAGCACCCGCAAGAGCGCACTGTGCGTATGGCCGAAAAGCTTGGCTTAACGTCAGGTGACATTCAAAATTGGGCACAAGTATCTCCCCCGAATTTGACCCGAAACCGGCTGATTTCTCTTTCTTTGCGGCCTGCGCCTGTGACCCATCAATGGATGAAAGAAGGCCCTGGGTTTCAGAATACAGACTCAGCCTGTTCTGCAATGACTTTGATTGAAGCGCCGGACATGCGGATCGAGTCCAATGCCATCGCTTTGATCCTTCGTGAGGCAGCACAAAACGGGCGTAAAGCCGCCCTGATCACACCGGATCGCGATCTTGCGCGGCGGGTGACGGCGCTTTTGGGCCGGTGGAATATCACACCAGATGACAGCGCCGGGATACCGCTCAATCAGACCCCGCCGGGCCGACTGTTACGCCATATTGTTGGGATTTTGGGACACAACCTGTCCTCAGAAGACCTGCTGGTCCTCTTGAAACATCCGCTGACCTCGCGCGGACATGCCGGCGACGAGGGACGTGGGTATCACCTTTTGTGGACCCGTGAACTTGAGGTGCATCTACGCCGCAAAGGGGTGGTGTTTCCCGCCCGTGAAAGCCTTTTACAGTGGGCTATTTCGTCTGGAGCAGAAAAAGCGGACAAAGAGGTCCGCAAAATATGGGCGGCTTGGATTGCCGATCTTTTGGACGTACTTGCCGTGGCACCTGAACGCGACTTGGCAGATCACATTGATCATCTCGTGTCGGTCGCCTCTCTCTTTGTAAAGGGGGCACAAGGCACGGATGACCGCGAACTGTGGGGGCAAAATGCAGGACGAGAAGTGTTGCGCCTTGTTTCTGACTTACGTCGGGAAGCCGAATTTGGCGGCGTAATGAATGCGTTGGCCTTTGCCGATCTCTTCCGGGCGGTTTTAGGTCGGGGATTGGCACGCGATCCGTCGCCAAAGCATCCGCAGGTTATGATCTGGGGCACATTGGAAGCGCGAGCCTTGGGAGCCGAGTTGGTTGTTTTGGCTGGGTTGAACGAAACCATCTGGCCACAAGCACCCGGGCAAGATCCGTGGTTCAGCCGAGACATGCGCAAACAAGCCGGGCTATTGTCGCCCGAACAAGCCACGGGACTTTCCGCGCATGATTTTCAACAGGCTGTTGGCGCACCTGAGGTGGTATTGACGCGGGCAAAACGGGATGCAGAGGCCGAAACTGTTGCGTCCCGCTGGCTGATCAGACTGACAAACCTGATGTCTGGCATGTCTGATGAGGGTCGGAGCGCTCTTGACGCCATGCGCAAACGTGGGGCGTATTGGATCAAGATGGCCGATGACCTTGATCGACCCAATTTCACCTTGCCACCTGCAAAACGACCGAGTCCGCGCCCCCCGGTTGCGGCACGCCCAAGACAGCTTTCGGTGACACGGATCGAAACATTGATCCGTGATCCTTATGACATTTATGCCAACCGTATTCTTCGGTTGAACAAACTTGATCCGCTGAGCCGGGACCCCGATGTGCGCGAGCGAGGCACCGCTTTTCACGCGATCATGGAAAGCTATCTGACTGATATTTCAGACGAAACATTCGATCAATCGCTCGCACGGTTCATGGCGACGGCCGAGCGTGTCTTGGAAGATCAAGTGGCTTGGCCCTCCGCGCGCCGTGTGTGGTTGGGTCGGATACGCAAGATTGCCGAGGGTTTGGTCCGTCAGGAACGCATGCGTCTGACCAGGGGGCAACCTGCGGGAATTGAAGTCAAAGGGGCGATGCATTTTTCTGACATTGATTTTTCCTTGACCTGTAAGGCGGATCGGATTGATCGCAAAAACGACGATACATTCGTGATTTACGACTACAAGTCAGGGCGGCCTCCGTCGGAAAACCAAACGCGGATTTTCAGCATTCAGTTGTTGTTGGAGGCGGCAATGTTGGAGCTGGCCGCTTTGACGACCTGCCGATAGGAAGGGTCACCGAAGTCACTTATTTGGGGCTTGATTCCGGGTTGACGGAAACATCTTTGGCTTTGGAAAAAAGCGACATCGACGAGGTTCAAGCCAAGCTACGCGAACTGATCCACAATTACGATGATCCGGAAACGGGCTATAGCGCGCGGCGAATGATGGCGAAGGTGCGGTTCAAAACCGATTTTGAACATCTTGCGCGCTTTGGCGAATGGTCGGAAGCGGATGAGCCTGTGCCGGAGGATTTGCAATGAGTGCGCTCAATGAGGCGACCCAACGCCAAATCATGGCGGCACAGCCGGACATGTCCACTTGGCTTTCCGCGAATGCGGGATCAGGCAAGACCAAGGTGCTGACCGACCGCGTGGCGCGACTGTTGTTGGATGGCACGCCACCGCAACATATTTTGTGTTTGACCTACACCAAGGCGGCCGCCGCAGAGATGCAAAACCGGCTGTTCGCGCGACTGGGTGGTTGGGCAATGCTGCCCGATGCGGAGTTGATCGGCGAGTTGACAATACTCGCACCTGGAAAGGTTCTGGATGCCGAGACCCTACGGCACGCGCGCACCCTGTTTGCGCGCGCGGTAGAAACGCCGGGCGGATTGAAAATTCAAACCATCCACTCGTTTTGCAGCGCCCTTTTGCGCAGATTTCCTTTGGAAGCCGGCGTTTCTCCCCAGTTCAAGGAAATGGACGAACGCCAATCCCGGCGAATGGTGGCCGACATTTTGGATGAGTTGGCATTGGGACCGGCGCGTGGCGTGATCGACGCAGCCGCAGTTTATGTCAACGATCTGGATTTGACGGATTTGGCACTCCGAATTGTCGCTAAACGAGAGGGCTTTTTGCCGACGCGCAGTGAGGCAGAGATTTGGTCCTGGTTTGACCTGCCAGAGGGCTATGATGAGAGGGCATCAATCGCCGAAGCCTTCATGGGCGGCGAGCAGGAGATGTTTAGTTCGGTTGCAGCACTTTTAGAGGGTTCCACAAAAGCGGATGAAAAACTGGCCCCGCTTTTTCGATTTTGGGCTGGATCAGAGCCTTCTGTGACGATGATCGAGGCCTGTTGCCAAAAGCTTTTGTCCGGGGAGACAAGTAAGAATCCACATGTTTCAAAATTCTATGCACAGCATTCGAGCTTTCCAACACGCAAACTGATTGATGCGCATCCCGACGCGTTTCATCAACTGGAAGCGTTCATGAAGCGGATCGAGGCGGTGCGTCCGAGAGTCTTTGGCCTCTATGACGCCCGGCGAACTTGGGCGCTGCATCAATTGGCGCGCGCGGTTTTGCCGCCCTATTTGGAGCGCAAAGCGCAGCTTGGGCTTTTGGATTTTGACGACATGATCCGACGCGCGCGGGATTTGTTGTCGATCTCGAACGTCTCGCAATGGGTGCTCTATCGCCTTGATGGCGGAATTGATCACATCCTTGTCGATGAAGCGCAAGACACCAGCCCGGATCAATGGAGGGTTGTGCAGCTTTTGGCGGGTGAATTTACCGCAGGAGAGGGTGCACGCGCGGATGTGACGCGCACGATCTTTGTGGTTGGGGATCACAAACAGTCGATTTATTCATTTCAAGGCGCGGCCCCTGAGGCATTCGACAAGATGAAAGCGCATTTTGGCGACCGTTTGGCGGCCGTGGGCCAGCCGCTGCAAGACCTTGCGTTGCAGTATTCCTTTCGTTCTTCGCGTGCGATCCTGTCGGCCACGGATGAGGTGTTTCGCGCCAGTGAAGGCGTCGGCGTTGGCGGTACAACGGAGCATATTGCGTTTTTTGACGACATTCCGGGACGGGTGGATCTTTGGCCTTTGATCGAACCGGAAAAGGGCCCCGATGATCCCGAGGATTGGGAAAATCCGGTGGATATCATCACACCCGAACATCACTCCGCACGGCTGGCGCAGAGGGTGGCGGATTTTGTTGCAAACCTTCTCGAATCCGGCTCAATTCCTGATAAAAATGGCACAGGTCGTCCCGTGACACCAGGCGACATTATGATCCTTGTGCGCAGTCGGTCTGAGTTGTTTGGTCGGATTTTACGGACGCTGAAATCCCACCCAGCGCGCATTCCCGTGGCAGGGGCGGATCGTCTAACGTTGAACGACGAACTCGCGGTGAAAGATATCCGTTCGCTTTTGGCATTTCTGTCTTTGCAGGACGATGATTTGGCTTTGGCCGAGGCGTTGAAATCACCTTTGTTCAATTGGTCCGAGCGTGATCTTTATCAGTTGGCCCATGGGCGCACCACGATCACGCTTTGGCGTGCGCTCTACGAAAGACGGGCAGAATGGCCGGAGACCTTTGAAATTCTTGAGGATTTGCGCCAAACTTCCGATTTTTTACGGCCTTACGATCTGATTGAACGGATTTTAATTCGTCACAACGGACGACAAAATTTTATCGCGCGCTTGGGCAAAGAGGCCGAGGATGGGATTGACGCCCTGTTGTATCAAGCACGGGCCTATGAGACCTCGGAAACACCAAGCCTCACCGGGTTTATCGCTTGGCTTGAGGCGCAGGATATTCAACTTAAACGCGTTTTGGATGAGACCTCAAACCTTGTTCGGGTTATGACGGCACATGGGTCCAAAGGGTTGGAAGCGCCAATTGTGATCCTGCCAGACACGTTAAAATCTCTTCGCGAAACGCGGGATGAATTTATCGAACCGGACAGTGGTCAGGTGGTTTGGAAGGGACCGAAAGAACAGCGGTCTGATGTGGTAAAACAGAGCCTAAACCGCCTGAAAATGGCAGATTTAGAAGAAGATCGTCGGCTTTTATATGTGGCGATGACACGCGCGGAAAAGTGGCTTGTGGTCTGCGGGGCAGGCGAGGAAAAAGAGGCGGCGGACAGTTGGTATAACCTTGTACGACGCGGCTTGGCGGAGTTGCCAACGCAAAAGGTCGATTTTGGCGATTTTGAAGTGGATCGCTATGCCTATGGCGACTGGCCTACTCCACAAACCGGGGAAGTGCGCGCCAAACAAATGCCGCCTGTTTTACCGGATTGGTATCACTTTCCCGCACCAGAACCGGACTTGGCCACCGCAGTTCTGTCCCCGTCTGATCTTGGCGGTGCCAAAGCCCTGCCCGGTGAAGCGAATGTTTTGGACCAAGAGGCCGCGATGCGGCGCGGAAGTCAGCTTCACCGCTTGATTGAAATCCTACCAGAGGTCGCGCCAGATCGCCGGGCGCAAGTGGCGCATCACGTTTTGACCACAGGTGAGGACGCCGCGCTTGATGATGAGGTCGGTGATCTGTTGGAGGAAGCGCTTGGCGTGCTCAATGCGTCTTATGACTGGGATGTGTTTGGGGCCAATTCCTTGGCGGAGGTGCCCTATACATCGCAACTTTCCACAAAGGGCGGTCAGGTGATCCATGGGATCATCGACAGACTCATCATCATGCCCGACCGGGTGCAAATCATCGACTACAAATCCAATGCGGTGATCCCAGAGCAATCCGGAGACATCCCGGAGGGATTATTGCGGCAATTGGGTGCCTATGCCGAGGCGATGGCGCTGATTTACCCGGATAGAGAGATTGAAACCGCGATCCTTTGGACGCGCACGGCGGAGCTTGCTGTGGTGCCTCTCGACATCGTGATGTCAGCTTTGCGTCGAACCGCCACATCTTGATCTTTGGCCGTACAAGCCATAGGTTTTCGGTCAAGTTCAGCATTCAGGAGAAGCCCCATGGCGACTGTTAAAGTAAGCGATGACACTTTCGCATCCGAAGTTCTCAATTCAGACATCCCCGTTGTTGTGGATTTCTGGGCGGAATGGTGCGGCCCGTGCAAACAAATCGGCCCGTCCCTCGAAGAACTTTCCAATGAGTACGAAGGCAAAGTCAAAATCGTCAAAGTGAACGTGGACGAAAACCCGAACGCCCCGGCACAATTTGGCGTGCGTTCGATCCCCGCCTTGTTCATGTTCAAAGACGGCGAAGTGATTTCCAACAAAATCGGCGCAGCTCCGAAAGCCGCATTGGCCGGTTGGATCGCCGAAGCTGTTTGAGTTTGGCTAAAATTACGAATTTGGGGCGCCGCTTGGCGCCCTTTTTCGTGGCCGGGTTGCGCCAAGCGGGCCGCGCGCTCATATAACCACGAAGCGAAAGGAAAACCGATGTCGAGAGAAGAGTTTCCCGGATGGCACGGCACGACGATTATTGGCGTGCGGCGTGGGGGTAAAGTTGTGATCGCGGGGGATGGGCAGGTGAGCCTGGGCCAAACCGTGATCAAGGGCACTGCGCGCAAGGTGCGGCGATTGAAGCCCGGTGGACATGAGGTTGTCGCGGGATTCGCCGGATCGACGGCGGATGCGTTTACGCTTTTGGAGCGACTGGAAACCAAACTGGAGGCCAGCCCTGGTCAATTGGCGCGGGCTTGTGTTGAATTGGCGAAAGATTGGCGTACGGACAAATATCTCTCAAAACTTGAGGCGATGTTGATCGTGACCGATGGCGATGCGCTTTTGGTGGTCACCGGGGCGGGCGACGTTTTGGAACCCGAACATGACATCGCGGCGATTGGATCGGGCGGGAATTTCGCATTGGCGGCCGCGCGTGGATTGATGTCCACCGATAAGGATGCCGAAACGATTGCCCGTGAGGCGATGAAAATTGCCTCTGACATCTGTGTTTATACCAATGGCAACCTGACGGTTGAGAAGATTTCAAAATGACTGACCTGACTCCCCGTGAAATTGTTTCTGAGCTGGACCGCTATATCATCGGTCAAAATGACGCCAAACGCGCGGTTGCTGTGGCGTTGCGCAATCGGTGGCGCCGCAAACACTTGGCCGATGACATCCGTGATGAGGTCTATCCGAAGAATATCTTGATGATCGGGCCCACCGGCGTCGGCAAAACCGAGATTTCGCGGCGTTTGGCGAGACTGGCGAAAGCGCCATTTGTCAAAGTCGAAGCAACGAAATTCACCGAAGTCGGCTATGTTGGCCGCGATGTGGAACAGATTGTACGTGATCTGGTCGATGCGGCGATTGCGCAGACCCGCGAATACATGCGCGATGATGTGAAGGCGAAAGCCTTTAGCGCCGCCGAAGATCGCGTCATCGAAGCGATTGCCGGGACGGATGCCCGCGAGCAGACGCGGGAGATGTTTCGCAAAAAACTGCGCGCGGGCGAATTGGATGCAACCGTAATTGAGATCGAGGTGCAAGACAGCGGCACACCCGCAGGGATGTTTGAGGTGCCTGGTCAGCCACAAATGGGCGGGATGATGAATCTCGGCGATATTTTTGGCAAAGCCTTTGGCGGACGCACGGTAAAAAAGAAGGTCACGGTGGCAGAAAGCTATGATCTGTTGATCTCGGAAGAGGCCGATAAGCTTTTGGACGACGAGACCGTGACGCGCGTGGCCTTGGAGGCGGTGCAGGAAAACGGCATCGTGTTCATCGATGAAATCGACAAGGTTTGCGCGCGCTCGGATGCCCGCGGCGGCGATGTGTCACGCGAGGGGGTTCAGCGGGATTTGTTGCCTTTGATCGAGGGCACCACCGTGTCGACCAAACATGGTCCGGTGAAAACCGATCACATCCTGTTCATCGCATCAGGCGCGTTTCACATCGCTAAGCCTTCGGATTTGTTGCCGGAATTGCAAGGTCGTTTGCCAATCCGAGTGGAATTGCGGGCGCTGGAAGAGGGTGATTTCGTTCGGATTTTGACCGAAACGGAGAATGCGCTGACGTTGCAATACAGCGCCTTGATGGCGACCGAAGAGGTCAAAGTAACCTTTACCGAAGATGGCATTGCCGCGATCGCAAAGCTGGCCGCAGAGGTGAACACCGCCGTTGAAAACATCGGCGCACGTCGTCTTTACACCATCGTTGAGCGGGTGTTTGAGGAGCTGTCCTTTGGCGCGCCGGACCGGGGGGGCGAGGAGGTCGTGATTGACGAGGCCTATGTCCGCACCCATGTCGGCGAGATGGCCAAAGAGGTCGATGTAAGCCGCTATATGCTCTGAGGTTTGGGGCTATTTTTGCCGTCTGAGATAGACGTAATAGGCCCCGGACCCACCATGTTTCAAATGCGCCTCGGCGACCTGTAACACCGCCTCACGCAGGGGCGGTGTTTGCAGCCAATGCGGCACCTGATGTTTCAAAACACCTTTGCGCACCGGGATTGGCCCCTCATCGTCGCGATGTTTGCCCTTGCCGGTGATAACCAACACAAGCCGCCGATCCATTGCACAAGCCGTAAGGATAAACCTGGTAAGCGCCGGATGTGCCTGGGCCATGGTCATGCCGTGAAGGTCGATACGGGCCTCTGGCGAGACCTTGCCTTTGCGCATTTTGGTGAAATGTTTGCGGTCCATCCGCAGCGGCGCTTGTGCCAAACGCTCAGTCAGGGTGGGCGCAAGGTTATGGCCTTTTTCCACCTTGGCGTGACGGCCAATTTCGAGTTCGAAAAGCTGAATGTCGCGAGCAACGTCGCGCGGGGTGATGGGGGCCGATGCTTTGGGTTTGACCGGACGGGCAATCGGCGCGGGTGGACGCGCGCCATGAATGGGTTTCGCAGTCTTCTTGACCAAATCCCAAAGAGTTTGATCCTCTTCCGTAAGAGGGGAAGTGCCGGGTTTGCGTTTACGGGTCATCCCTTGGCCTTTTCTTCAAGGCCAAAGGCGATTTGGATTGGCATCAGGACGACCATACGTCCGGGATCGCGGATTTGCCCCGCCAAATCCCCCGCTGCCGCGCCAGATCCGAAAAAGATATCGGCGCGCTGTGCGCCTTTGATGGCCGAGCCAGTGTCTTGGGCAATCATCAGGCGGCGCAAGGGGGTGGCACCGTCCTTTTCCACCCAAACGGGGGCCCCCAAAGGCACAAAGGCCGGGTCCACAGCGATAGAGCGCATCGGCGTGATCGAACGGTGCATGGCCCCGATCGGACCTTTGTCGGCAGGCAAGCGCGGCAATTCACGAAAGAAGACGTAGGACGGATTGAAATTCAAGAGGTCCTGACCCTCGACCGGATTGCGCCGCACCCAATTTTGAATGACCTTGGCCGAAACCTGATGCGGTTCATAGGTGCCGCGCCGGATCAATTCCTGACCGATGGAGCGATAATTATAGCCGTTGTGTCCCGCATAACCAATCCGAATGGTGGAGCCATCTGTGAGGCGGATGCGGCCAGAGCCTTGGACCTGCAGGAAAAACAGTTCGACCGGATCATCGACCCAGGCAATCTCAAGCCCACGCCCGGCCAAAGCCCCGTCGGAAATATCGCGACGGCTCAGATAAGGCGCGCCGGAGACGCGGTCCGGGGGCAGGCGGTAAATGGGGTAACGGTAGGGGCCATCAGGAGAGCGTGCACCGCGCAACTCGGGTTCGAAATAGCCAGTGAACATCGGATCTGCGCCGTCTTCGATCAAAACAGGACGAAAAAACAGTTCAAAAAAGCCACGCGCATTGATCGGCGTGGCGGCAAGTTTACACAGTTGCGGCCACTCGTCGCCGTCGATCAAGTCACAAGTGTCGCGAAACACCGCAAGGGCCGCAGCATGATCATCCTCGGCCCAGGTGTTGAGATCGGAAAAGGAAAGAACGCGCGCCATAAGCTCATCCGCAGATGAGGCTGGCGCGCTCAAAGCCAGCAAGGCCGCACATGCAGCGCTCGCCAACCTCACCCACATCAGGCACCCGTTGCTACAAGTTGCCAGTTTGGATCATCCGACCCGACGACACGCGCAAAGGTCCAGATGTCCTTTTGGCGTTTGATGTCATTGGGATTGCCCTCAACCAACTGGCCGGTGGCATCACGCACCACGGAGGTGGTTTCGCCCACGAAACGCAGTTTGATTTCAGCCTCATCACTGGCGCGATCCAACTCGGCGTCAATAATTTGAATTTCGCGCAAACCGACGAATTGGCTTTCAATCGTCAGGCCTTTGGCTTGGCGTTCCGCTACCACGCCAGAAAACGCGTCATACACATCGTCGGAGAGGAAAGGGCGAATGCTTTCCAACTCGTCGTGTTCAAACGCCATGAGGATCATCTCGTAGGCGCCACGCGCGCCGGAAAGGAATTCACTGACGCTAAACGAGGGGTCAACCCGTTTGATCGCGGCGAGATTTTCGGCAACGCGGGTGCCAGCCTCGACATTGTCAATGATGTCGTGGTCGACGCCGCCATCGATGACTTCGAAATTTTGTCGGGCGCGTGTGGCATCCGGTGCACCGGGCAGATCGGCGCGCGGTTTTTCAAAGCCCTCGCGCGTGCCCAAAACGCTGCGCAAGCGCAGGATCAAAAAAATGGCGATACCCGCAAGTACCAAAATGGAAAGAAGGGAGTTACCCATCGGCGGTTCTTCTCCGTTGCAACGTGGCAAAATCTGTCTACTCACCTTATGTAGGTGCTGACTGGCACCAAGTCCACCGGTGCCACAGAGAGAAGACAGGAGTTCATATGTGGCTTTTTGCACTTTTTGTTGCTGTGCCTATCATTGAGATCGCACTTTTTATTCAAGTTGGCGGCCTCATTGGCCTTTGGCCGACGCTTTTGATCGTGGTTGTGACGGCTATTTTGGGCACGCAGTTGGTGCGTCAACAAGGCGCGCTTGCCCTATCGCAATTGCGCCAATCCTTTTCCGAACTCAATGATCCAAGCGAACCTTTGGCGCATGGTGCACTGATCCTTTTGTCTGGCGCGCTGTTGCTGACGCCGGGGTTTTTCACCGATACGGTCGGGTTTTTGCTTTTGATTCCCGCGTTTAGGTCCTTTGTCTTTCGTGAATTGCGCAAAAGGATCAAGGTTCAGGGCTTTGTCATGGGCCAACAGAACATGCCGCCACACCAGGACCGGTTTCGTAATCAACCGGGTGATCCCACGACCATTGACGGCGAATGGCAAGAGATTGATCAAGAGGGTGACAGTGCCCCAAATGACCCGCAAGCCCCATCAGGGTGGACTCGCCATTGAGGCATGGGTGGCAACCTGATACAAAACCGCGAATTTCATACTTCTAAGGACGAAACCCATGGCCGAAAATGGAACCGACACCAGCGACTCCGCGATTGCTCCCGAAGCGGCAGCACAAGCTGCCCCTGTGAAAATGCAGGTTTTGGGCCAATATATCCGGGATATGTCGTTTGAGAATATTCTTGCGCAGAAGAGTTTGAAGGTCGAAGGCCGTCCGAACATTTCTGTGCAGGTGGCACTTGATGCCAAAAAGCGCGCTGAAGACAATCAGTTTGATGTGGCAACCAAAATCAAGGTCGAATCCAAGACCGAAGACGATGCGACCCTGTTCATCCTTGAGCTTGATTATGCGGGCGTGTTTTTGATCGAAAACGTGCCGGACGAGCAAATGCACCCGTTTCTGATGATCGAATGCCCGCGGATGCTGTTCCCGTTCCTGCGCCGGGTTGTACATGATGTGACGCGCGATGGGGCTTCCCGCCGCTGAACTTGGATAACATCGACTTTGTTCAGCTCTATCGCCAAGACATGATGCGCCGTGCAGAAGCTCAAAAGGCCGCAGCCACGACAAACTAAGCCTTTCGCTTAGCTGTATTTTTTCCAAATCGCGCCGTCGCCCAACCCGTCAACAAAGGCGGCATGGGCGGCGGCTTCTTCGTCTGTGATGCGCGGCGGAAGCGGGGCAGGGCGACGCGTCGGTCGCCACGTCTCATCCTTGGTGAGTGCGGAGACTGCCGTTTTGCGGGTGGGTTCAGGCGCAAGGATCAAATCGGGTTGGCGTCCGCCGATGAGCTCGAGATAGACCTCGGCCAAAATTTCCGAGTCAAGCAAGGCGCCATGCAGCGTACGCGCGGCATTGTCGATGCCAAAGCGGCGGCACAAAGCATCCAAAGTGGCCGGAGAGCCGGGGAACTTTTTGCGCGCCATGGCGAGGGTATCGAGCGCGCGGGCAAAGGGGATTTCCGGCAGGCCGATCCATTTCAGCTCCGCATTGAGAAATTTCATATCAAAGCTGGCGTTGTGGATCACAAGTTTAGAATCAGGCCCGATGAAATCAAGAAAGGCCTGACCAACAGCTTTAAACAGAGGTTTGTCTTTGAGCGTCACCTCGCCATCTTTTGGCGCGCGCGGCGGCGTCAAAAGATCGGGACCAATGCCATGAACGCCAAATGCACCATCAGGCATATCCCGTTGCGGGTTGATATATTGGTGATAGGTGCGCCCGGTCGGCATATGATTGAACAGCTCAATCGCCCCGATCTCGACAAGACGATCGCCGCTATGAGGATCAAATCCGGTGGTTTCGGTATCGAGAACGATCTCACGCATGGGCTATTTTGGTCCTGAGAGTTGAGAGCAGATTTTGAACCTGAGCGCGGGTGGATTCAAGGGTATCGGTTTCGATGACCACATCCGCGCGCGCTCGTTTTTCCGCATCTGGCAGTTGTTTTGACAGAATGGCTTTAAAATGCGCCTCTGTCATGCCCGGTCGGGCAAGCACGCGCGCGGCTTGGGTTTTAGCATCGGTTGACACAACGACAACAACATCAACACTTTTTTCGGCACCTGTTTCAAACAAAAGCGGGATATCGACCAAAGCGATGGGGGCGGTACAGTCAGCAATGAACGCATGCCGGTCTGCGGCAACAAGGGGATGAACAATGGTTTCGATCTGTTTGAGTGCGTCCGGGTTGAGCGCGATGATGGATTTAAGCCGATCTTTGGACACCGCCCCATCACTGATAGCCTCCGGGAACGCTACGGAAATTGGGCCAACAGCCGCGCCATTTTCGCCATATAGCCGCGCCACGGCGGCATCGGCGTCCCAAACGGGAACACCTTCCTCGCCAAACATTGTCGCCGTGGTGCTTTTGCCCATTCCGATGGAGCCGGTGAGGCCGATGAGAAAAGGCCGGGAGGTCATGCGGAGAGGATGAAGTTTCGAGTGGCCTCGTCAACATCGGGACGCTGACCAAACCAACGCTCAAATCCCGGCGCGGCTTGGTGCAACAACATGCCGAGACCATCGACGGTTTGACAGCCCATCTCAGCGGCTCGCTTGAGCAATCCAGTGCGCAGCGGGGTATAAACGATGTCTGTAACCACAGCTTTGGAGCTCAAACGATCCAATGAAAGTTTTAGCTCAGGCTGCCCTGCCATGCCTAGAGATGTGGTGTTGATCAGCGTGGCAACGCCATCGAGCATGTCGGCAGCATTGACCCATTCACACACAACAATCTTGGTGCCAAATTCAGAGCGCAACACATCCGAACGCGTGCGCGTGCGGTTGGAGAGGCGAATTTCCGGAACACCAACCTCAAGCAAAGAGGCGATCACCGCCCGCGCTGCACCGCCCGCACCAAGCACGGCGGCGGGGCCGGACTTAGGGTCCCAATTGGCATTGGAACGAAGGTTTTCGACAAATCCGTAACCGTCAGTATTATCTGCGTAAAGTTTGCCATCCGGGCGAAAGATCAGCGTGTTGGCGGCCCCGATGAGAGCCGCACGGTCAGTGACAATATCGGCAAGGCCAAGCACGGTTTCTTTATGTGGAATGGTCACATTTGCGCCAACAAATCCCATTTTCGGCAGGGTTTGGAGCACGTCTTTGAGGTCGGATTGCTCCACATGAAGTGGCACATAATGGCCTTTAATCCCGTAACGGTTCAACCAATACCCGTGCAGTTTTGGCGATTGGCTATGGCTGATCGGCGCGCCGATGACGCCGGCCAATGGAATTTTGTCACTCACTTTGTCACTCATGATGCAATCACCCCCCTTTGGGACAGGTATGCCAGAAGTGGCAACAAGGGCAAACCCAAGACCGTAAAGTAGTCGCCATCAATGCGCGAAAAAAGCCGCACGCCTTCTTCTTCGAGCTTATAGCAGCCAACAGCATGGTGAATACTGTCCCAGTTTCTTTCCAAATAGGCGTCCAAATACGCATCAGACAGCGCATTCATCGTGAGGCGCACTTCGCCCACGTGACGCCATTTTGGTTCCCCGTGTTCATAAATGACAGCGGCGGAGAGCAAAGAGTGCCGTTGCCCGCGCATTTCACTCAAGAGAGCACGGGCTTCTTCGATGTCGTTTGCTTTCGAAATCAACCGCCCTTTAAAGGACAAGACCTGATCGCACCCAATGATCATGGCCTCCGGATGTTTCATCGACACTTTGCGGGCTTTGCCCTCGGCTAAGGCGTCAGCGATCTCACGCGGTGTTGCGCCTTCAGATAAGAGCGCATCTTTTACGCTTTCTTCATCAATTCGTCCGACGATCACCTCAAAGGTTACGCCAGCATTTTGCAAAAGAGACCGCCGGATGTCTGAACCGGACGCAAGGATGAGAGGTTTAGGACTGTTCATCACTCTGTGGAAAACTCCTGTGCGTTTGCGTTGACCAAATGGCCGAAATTGACCTGATCCGCCTATTGTGGGGATATCAGGGGTGGTCTAGGAAAAATACGCACTCTTTCTCCTGTGTGGAAAAGAAATCTTTCTATGACGGGACGGTTCTTTCATCCATCATGTAAAACTGATTTATCCCAGTAGTTTTGGAAATATACTTGTTTAAAATGCTGAATTTAAAGCATAAAAATTATTTATCCCATCTTGTGGATAGAATGAATTGGCGTTTTAAACCGGAGGAAAACTATGTGGGTATCTCAATAATCCCCATTGTCCACAGGCCTTACTAACAACATCATCTTTCTTTTCTTTCTTTTTATTTTATTAAGAGAGCGAACCAAGGGAGACGATCATGGGCGATATTCTGGCAAGCGCATATCCTTGGGTGAAATCCCTCCATGTCATTTCTGTCATCGCCTGGATGGCTGGAATTTTCTATCTTCCTCGACTCTTTGTGCGTCACACTGAAAGCGTGAAACGGGGCAGTGAAGCGGATATCCTGTTTCAGGACATGGAACTGAAGCTGCTCAAGTTGATCATGAATCCTGCGATGATTTCGACGTGGATTTTTGGGCTTTGCCTTGTGATGACACCAGGGATCGTCGATTGGACATCGGGTTGGTCCTGGATCAAAGCTGGTTCTGTGATTGCAATGACTTGGTTTCATCATTGGCTTGGATTGCGGCGCAAAGAGTTTGTCGCCGGGACCAACACGCGAACAGGGCGTCAGTATCGGATGATGAATGAATTGCCGACGCTTTTGATGATCATCATCGTGATCATGATCATTGCCAAACCATTTTGACCCAAGCCTGTTTGGTGAACGTTGCCAGTTCTTTCTGAGAATGATTGACTTACCCTCTTTCTGTTCTTATGTACTCTCAAATCCCAGCCGTCCGGCATCAAGGGATTCTCCAGTATAATTTGACCAAGAGACCGCTCAATGAGTCGGTCGAGACGGATTTTTTCATGACAGCCACCACCCTCAATCTGGCCGATCTCAAAGCCAAGAGCCCCAAAGACCTTCTTTCCATGGCTGAAGAGCTTGAGATCGAAAACGCCTCAACCATGCGCAAGGGCGAGATGATGTTCTCGATCCTGAAAGAGCGGGCAGAGGATGATTGGGAAATCTCTGGTGATGGCGTGCTCGAAGTGCTGCAAGACGGGTTCGGGTTTCTGCGCGCACCTGAGGCGAACTATCTTCCGGGTCCTGATGACATTTATGTCTCCCCGGACGTGATCCGCCAGCATGGCTTGCGCACCGGTGACACCGTGGAAGGCGTCATGTTGGCACCTGATGAAAACGAACGTTATTTTGCGATCACCAAGGTTACACAGATCAACTTTGAGGAGCCTGAAAAGGCCCGTCATAAGATCAACTTTGATAACCTGACGCCGCTTTACCCGGATGAGCGCTTTAAGCTGGAGATCGAAGATCCCACGCTGAAAGATCGTTCTGCTCGAATCATCGACCTTGTCGCGCCGATCGGTAAAGGTCAGCGCGCGCTGATCGTTGCGCCGCCACGCACGGGTAAAACGGTTTTGTTGCAAAATATCGCGCATTCGATCGAAACCAACCACCCGGAATGCTACCTGATCGTTCTGTTGATTGACGAGCGTCCCGAAGAGGTGACAGACATGCAGCGGTCTGTGAAGGGCGAGGTGATTTCTTCGACCTTTGACGAACCCGCAACCCGCCACGTCGCCGTTTCCGAAATGGTGATCGAAAAAGCCAAACGTCTGGTTGAACACAAACGCGATGTTGTCATCTTGCTCGACTCCATCACCCGCCTTGGCCGCGCCTTTAACACCGTTGTACCGTCGTCCGGCAAGGTTCTGACCGGTGGTGTCGATGCGAATGCGTTGCAGCGTCCTAAGCGCTTCTTTGGGGCCGCGCGTAACATCGAGGAGGGTGGGTCTTTGACCATCATCGCTACCGCCTTGATCGACACCGGCTCGCGTATGGATGAGGTCATCTTTGAGGAATTCAAAGGTACGGGCAACGCAGAGATCGTTCTGGATCGCAAAGTTGCGGACAAACGTGTCTTCCCGGCGATGGATATTCTCAAATCCGGCACACGCAAAGAAGAACTTTTGGTCGATTCCAAAGATCTTCAGAAAACATACGTGCTGCGCCGTATCTTGAACCCAATGGGAACAACCGATGCGATTGAATTCCTGATCTCGAAGTTGAAACAGACCAAGAGCAACGCTGAATTCTTCGATTCTATGAACGCTTAACATTTAATATCAATAGGTTATCCTATGGATACGATATACGCCCTGGCATCCGCCCGCGGCAAAGCAGGCGTCGCAGTGGTCCGGATTTCCGGGCCGCTTGCGTTTTGGGCTGTCCATAATCTTACGGGTGATGTGCCCGCTCCGAGGCGCACTGCACTGCGCGTTCTACGCGATGTGGCAGGTGAGGTGCTTGATGAAGCTTTGGTGATTTGCTTTAAAAAAGGTGCGTCATTTACAGGGGAAGAAAGCGCGGAACTGCAACTTCATGGTTCTATCGCAATTGTGAATGCAGTGTTGCGCACCCTTTCTAAGATGGAAGGGTTGCGCATTGCAGAGGCGGGCGAGTTTACGCGTCGGGCGCTTGAGAACGAACGTCTCGACCTGGCCCAAGTTGAGGGTCTTGCTGATCTGATCGAAGCAGAGACCGAGGCGCAAAGACGGCAAGCGTTGAAGGTGTTTTCTGGTGTGCTCGGGGATAAGGTTGAGCGTTGGCGGGAGGCGCTTGTGCGCGCTGCCGCTTTGATCGAAGCCACGATTGATTTTGCTGACGAAGAGGTGCCCCTCGACGTCTCGCCTGAGGTTCTTGAACTGATCGGGACGGTCATGTTGGATCTCGAAACCGAGGCGCGTGGTGCGACGATGGCGGAGCGCATCCGAGATGGCTTTGAAGTGGCCATCGTCGGTCCACCAAATGCCGGGAAATCCACGCTATTAAATGCTCTGGCTGGGCGCGATGCCGCGATCACGTCTGAGGTCGCTGGGACCACGCGCGATGTGATTGAAGTTCGGATGGAGCTTGGCGGATTGCCTGTGACTCTTTTGGACACGGCAGGCCTGCGTGAAACCGAAGACGCTGTTGAAGCGATTGGTATTGAGCGTGCGCGCGAACGGGCGAAATACGCTGATCTGCGTGTTATCTTGTTAGCGGATAAAGACGCCGCACCTGAGATCGAACCAGAAGAAGGCGATCTTTTGGTTCTCAGTAAGGATGATGACGGATCGGCTCGAGGTAAATGGCTTTCAGTGTCCGGAAAGACCGGGCAGGGGATCGACGTAATGGTCGCTCAGATTTCTGCTACCTTGACAGAACGTGCTTCGTCGGCGTCGTCCGCCATCCGTGAACGTCACCGAGTTGCAATTCGTGATGCACTGCTCTCTTTAGAATCGGCGAGAAATGAAGTATTGCTCGGGGCAGATCGGACAGAGTTGGCGGCAGAAGAGTTGCGCACTGCAATCCATGCACTCAATTGCCTTGTGGGCCGAGTCGATGTTGAGAATATCCTTGGAGAGATTTTCTCCAGTTTTTGCATTGGGAAATGAAAATGGCGCAAGGAGTGTTTCACGTGAAACATACCGACTTTGATGTTGTCGTTGTTGGTGGCGGCCACGCTGGATCTGATGCTGCCGCTGCGGCAGCTCGAACAGGGGCACAGACCGCTCTGATCACACTTAAGCGCGGTAATATTGGCGTCATGTCCTGTAATCCTGCCATCGGTGGGCTTGGAAAGGGCCATCTTGTGCGGGAAATTGATGCTTTGGATGGCGTTATGGGGCGAATTGCGGACAAGGCCGGGATTCAATTTCGCCTGTTGAACCGTCGAAAAGGTCCGGCGGTACAGGGCCCGCGCGCGCAAGCGGATCGCAAGATTTACCGCGAAGAGATGTTGAAAGAGCTTTCCACAACAGAAAACCTGACCATCATTGAGGCGGAAGTTGCCGATCTTGTGACGAAGGGCACGCAGATTTCCGGCGTCATTTTGGCTGATGGTTCTGAAATTTCCTGCGGTGCAGTTGTTCTAACCACCGGAACATTCTTGAATGGCTTGATACATATTGGCGATGTCAGCCACGCGGGTGGTCGTATGGGGGATAAGCCTCTGTTGCTTTGGCTGAGCGGCTCTATGGGTTTGGCCTGCCAATGGGGCGGCTCAAAACGGGAACCCCGCCGCGTTTAAATGGCACAACCATCAATTGGGATATACTTGAAGAACAGCCTGGCGATGATGAGCCGGTGATGTTTTCTTTCCTAAATAAGACGCCAACGGCGCGTCAGGTGTCCTGCGGAATTACACATACGAACGAGGCTACTCACGATATCATTCGCCAAAATCTGTCCCGATCTGCGATGTACGGCGGCCATATCGAAGGGGTCGGTCCGCGTTATTGCCCTTCGATCGAGGACAAGGTTGTACGCTTTGCCGACAAAACCTCTCATCAGATTTTTTTGGAACCCGAAGGCGCGGATGACGACACAGTTTATCCAAACGGCATTTCGACCTCTCTTCCGGTCGATGTTCAAGAGGCCTATGTGCGTTCCATTCGTGGCCTTGAAGCCGTTGAGATTCTTCAGCCGGGATATGCGATTGAATATGATTATGTGGATCCCCGAGCGCTTCGAATGACGCTTGAATTGCGCGATGTGCCGGGACTTTTCATTGCAGGGCAGATCAATGGGACCACGGGATATGAAGAGGCTGCAGCACAAGGTCTTGTGGCCGGCTTAAATGCCGCACGCAAATCCTTGGGTAAAGAGGCAATGGTTTTTGCGCGTTCGGAAAGCTACATCGGTGTGATGATTGATGATTTGGTGACGCGCGGCGTGACCGAACCATATCGCATGTTCACGTCTCGCGCGGAGTTTAGATTGTCACTGCGCGCGGATAATGCAGACCAAAGATTAACGCCTATCGGGCTCGATTTGGGTATTGTTGGTCAAAAGCGTAAACAGGCGTTCACTCAAAAGATGGAATCGCTCGCGAGTGGTCGGACTCTTTTAGAAAGTCTTGTTTTTACACCAAAACAGATGTCGGAGGCTGGAATCCGTGCAAGTTCTGATGGAAGCCGCCGCAATGCGTTCCAAATTTTGTCATTTCCCGATGTCGATTATGATGAAATAATCAAGCTTGATCAGACGTTTGCAAAGATTGATGGCGATATCCGCGAGCAACTCTCAAAAGATGCGCTGTATGCCACTTACATTGAACGGCAACAGCGGGATGTTTTGGCGATGAAGCGGGATGAAAAACAAATTATCCCGGATGATTTTGATTATTCTGCGCTCGTCGGGCTTTCGAATGAGCTTCGTATGAAGTTGGAGAACGTGCGCCCACAGACGATCGCTCAAGCTGGCCGCGTTGAGGGTATGACCCCGGCTGCGACCACACTCATTCTTGCGCGTATGCGTCAAGGAAAGAAAGCAAAGGCGTCTTAATGAAGAAAATTTCATTTGCGGGCTTGGATGTTTCACGTGAAACATTCGAGCGACTTGAGGCCTATTTTTCAATTTTAAAAAAATGGAATCCCGTCATAAACTTGGTAGCAAAGTCCACAATTGAAAATGCTTGGGATCGGCATTTTCTGGATTCAGCCCAAGTGTTTGCTTTGGCGCCAAAAGAAAGCAAATCTTGGGTTGATATTGGAAGTGGGGGAGGGTTCCCAGGCTGGTTTCTGCTGTTTTGGCTTCTGAACATGCGCCAGAAATGGAGTTTACTTTGGTTGAGTCCGACCAAAGGAAGGCGGAATTCCTTCGAACTGTGGCGCGAGATTTGAGTGTTCCTGTCACTGTAATAGCAAAACGTATCGAAGATATTCCGCCCCTCAATGCAGATGTCATTTCTGCGCGTGCGCTTGCAGCTTTGCCACTGCTTTTAAACTATGCCGAGCGCCATCTTTCTGAGTCTGGGCAGGCCATTTTCCAAAAAGGGGCCAATGTGTCAGATGAGATTGCAGAATCTCTTGAAACTTGGCGCTTCACCTACGAAGAATATCCAAGCACGACGGGCCAAGATGCCGTCACCCTTCTTATTGGAGATATAAGACGTGTCTGATCCCACTCGGCCGCCAGGTCCTAAGATTATTGCAGTCGCGAACCAAAAGGGCGGTGTCGGGAAGACAACGACAGCTATAAATTTGGCAGCTGCGCTGGTTGAAAACGGGTTTCGTGTCCTTGTTGTAGATCTTGATCCGCAAGGAAATGCCTCAACTGGCTTGGGAATCGACATAGAGAGTCGCAGCTTCACGACCTATGACCTTGTTCTTGGGGATGTGGATTTACACGATGTTATTCAAACTACTGACATCGAAGGTCTCTGGATTTCGCCTGCGACCGTAGATTTGAGCTCTGCCGACATTGAAATGGTTTCAAGCGAAAAGCGGAGCTTTCTGTTGCATGACGCGCTACGTCAGCCGGCAATTGATGGCTATCTGTTTGATTTTATTTTAATTGACTGTCCTCCATCGCTCAGCCTGTTGACGGTGAATGCAATGGTAGCCGCTGATTCCGTTTTGGTACCGCTTCAAAGCGAGTTTTTTGCGCTCGAAGGCTTATCTCAGTTGATGCTATCTGTGCGAGAGGTGCGCCAGACTGCAAATCCAAATTTGAGAATCGAGGGGGTTGTGTTGACGATGTATGATCAACGAAACAATCTGTCTCGTCAGGTGGAGTTGGATGCGCGCGAAAATTTGGGAGAATTGGTGTTTCAAACGGTGATTCCGCGCAATGTACGCGTCAGTGAAGCACCATCTTTTGCTTTACCTGTTCTTCAATACGATTCGAATTCCAAGGGTAGCTTGGCCTACAGGGCTTTGGCGACGGAAGTCGCTGCAAAGAGGGGTAAATAAGAGATGGAAAATCCGACGAAGCCAAAAAGCCGCGGTCTCGGGCGCGGTTTGTCAGCATTGATGGCGGACGTCGCGCCAGAAATTGGTGGCGCATCAGATACAAAAGAACCTCGCCGGCCTGATATGATGGTGCCGATTGAGAAAATCGTGCCGAATCCAGATCAGCCACGGCGGACCTTTGAACAAGGCGCATTGGACGATTTGGCCAATTCCATTCGCGAAAAAGGCGTGATTCAACCTTTGATCGTACGCGAAAGCCCAAGAAACGCCGGTGACTATGAGATTGTGGCTGGGGAGCGTCGTTGGCGTGCGTCTCAATTGGCCAGATTGCATGAACTTCCTGTCATTTTACGCGCTTACACAGACACTGAGGTTCTTGAAGTTGCGATTATCGAGAACATTCAGCGCGCTGACCTGAATGCGATTGAAGAGGCGGCAGGCTATAAGCAATTGATGGAGCGGTTTGGCCACACACAGGAGAAGCTCTCTGATGCACTGGGCAAAAGCCGGAGCCATATTGCGAACCTGATGCGCTTGCTTCATTTGCCGACGGATGTTCAGGATTTGGTTGTCGATGGTCACCTTTCTGCTGGCCACGCCCGCGCTCTGGTGACGGCCGAAAATCCGACCGAGCTTGCGAAACGGATTGTCAAAGGCGGCCTTTCTGTACGAGACGCTGAAAAACTGGTTAAGGCGGAAAAGAGTCCAACTCAGCCGAAGGCGGTAAAATCCTTCCGTGCCTCTGAAAAGGACGCCGATACCCGTGCTTTGGAGGCTGATTTGTCAGCTACGGTGGGCATGAAGGTGGAGATTGATCATAAAGACGGGTCAGAGAGCGGCAGGCTTTCGATCTCCTACGCAACTTTGGATGATCTGGATACGCTTTGCAAAATTTTATCTAAGGGCGCTTAAGCGTCCGGGATCAAATCCCGAATGATGGCATTTAACAGCGGGCGGCCTTTTCCGGTGACGGAAAGGCGCCCGTTTTCTGATTTTAGAAATCCGTCATCTAATAAGTATTTGTTTTTTATAGAGTAATTATATCCAAAAAGAGCGGAAAGCCGGGATAAATCAACCCCTTCTGAAATTCTAAGTCCCATCATAAGGTATTCGAGGGCTTGATCATAGCCTGGTAGGGCATTGCGTTCCTGGTCGCCGTGGCCTTTTGCGTCAACAGACGCGAGCCAAAGCGTCGGTGAGAGAGGCGTGTCGATTGCGTATTTTTGTCCATCAAGGGTGAGGCGGGAGTGTGCACCTGGGCCGATGCCTGCATAATCACCATAGCGCCAGTAAATCAGGTTGTGCCGGCTCTCAGACCCTTTTCGAGCGTGATTAGAGACTTCATAACTCGGCATTCCGGCGGCATCGCATTCCTCTTGGGTGAGGAAGTACATATCAGCGGCAGCGTCATCCGAGGGCAGATCACGCAATTGGCCACGATTGTAGCGATCGCCAAAGGCGGTGCCTTGTTCGATGGTCAGTTGATAGAGGGACAGGTGATCGACGGCCATAGAGAGGGCTTCGCGCAATTCCAAACGCCAGTCCTCTTGAGTTTGACCCTGGCGCGCGTAAATCAGATCGAAGCTGACCCGATCAAAGGCGGATCGAGCAATATCAAAGGCCTTTTGGGCTTCTGAGACGGAGTGAAGCCGGCCAAGACGGCGCAGATCGTCGTCACGAAGCGATTGAATGCCCATGGAGAGACGATTAACCCCTGCGGCACGATAGCCACGAAAACGACCCGCTTCCACGGAGGTTGGGTTGGCTTCAAGCGTAATTTCGACATCATTCGCGAGCGTCCAAGAGGCTCTAACCCGGCTTAAAATCGCATCAACAAGCTCCGGTTCCATCAATGATGGGGTGCCGCCGCCAAAAAAAATCGTGTTGACCAAGCGCCCCGGTGTGAGTGCTGCAATCCGGTCTATTTCTGAAAGGTAGGCGCGTTCCCATGCCTTTTGGTCAATTGTCGCCGCGACATGGGAGTTGAAATCGCAGTATGGGCATTTTGCCTGACAAAACGGCCAGTGAAAATAGAGACCAAATCCGCCGTTTTGCCAGTCTTCCATCATCAGCCCTTGAAAGCCGTGATTTCGATTTCGACTTTCATCTCAGGTTTGATGAGATCGGCAATCACCATTGTGGCCGCAGGGCGAATGTCGGAGAGGAATTCGCCAAGTGCCGGGATGAGTTCATCGACCAAGGCTTTGTCACTGACAGTGTATTGTACACGCACAGTGTCCGAGAGGGAAAATCCAGCCTGTTCCAGTGCATTCGAGATGGTTTTAAAGCAATTGCGCGCCTGATCGGCAATGCTGTCGGGCATAGTCATTGTAGCGTAATCATAGCCGGTTGTGCCGGACACGAAACACCAATCGCCTTGGGCGACAGCACGGGAATAGCCCATGGTGGATTCAAAAGCAGAGCCGGAAGAGATGAGTTTGCGAGTGCTCATTTAGAGAGGTCCTTGAAGGGTCCGGAGACCAGTTTACGAAAGGCGTCGGCACGATGGCTCATGCCCTGCTTTTTGGCAGGGTCCATTTCACCAAATGTTTCTGTTTCGCCATCAGGCAAGAAAATCGGGTCAAACCCAAATCCCAAATCTCCACGCATAGGCCAAACAAGGCGGCCTTCAACTGTACCCTCGAAAATCTCGTCATGGCCATCAGGCCAAGCGAGGCAAAGCGTACAGCAGAAGCGTGCGGTGCGGGGCTCAGGGGCATTTATAGCCTCAAGCTTGTCCCAGACTTTCTTCATCGCCATCGGAAAATCGCGGCCATTGGGTGTTTCGGCCCAATCGGCGGTGTAGACACCGGGGGCACCACCCAAGGCATCGACCATGATGCCGCTGTCATCGGAAAGCGCAGGTAGCCCACTTTCTTTGGCGGCAAAATGAGCTTTGATCCGGGCGTTTCCGACAAAGCTGTCTTCGGTCTCGTCCGGTTCTTCGAACCCGAGGTCCCCAGCGGAGATGACTTTGATCCCAAAAGGCGTCAAAAGCTCCGCGATTTCGCGAAGCTTGCCCTTGTTATGGGAGGCGAGGACCAGCGTGTCGCCATCAAACATACGCATCAGGCCACCGCGGCGTTTTGTACGGCAACGAGTTCAGCGACACCTTTTTCAGCAAGATCAAGGAGTTCATTCATTTGAGTGCGCGAATAAGTAGCCCCCTCGGCGCTCATCTGGGTTTCGATCATCTGGCCATTGGCGAGCATGATGAAGTTGCCATCAACGCCAGCTTCGGAATCCTCGGGGTAGTCGAGATCAAGCACGGCCTGACCCGCGTATATGCCACAGGACACGGCGGCGACGTTGGACAGCAGCGGATCGGAGATCAGCGCGCCGGATTTCAACAATTTGTTGGTGGCAATGCGCAGAGCGACCCAGCCGCCGGTGATCGAAGCGCAACGGGTGCCGCCATCGGCCTGAATGACATCGCAGTCGATGGTGATCTGACGTTCGCCAAGAGCAACGCGATCCACACCGGCGCGCAGGGCGCGACCGATCAAACGTTGAATTTCTACGGTACGACCGCCTTGTTTGCCTTGGGTCGCTTCACGACGCATCCGCGAAGACGTCGAACGCGGCAACATGCCATATTCTGCGGTGACCCAGCCCTGGCCAGAGTTACGCATAAATGGAGGCACGCGCTCCTCGATGGTCGCGGTGCACAAAACATGCGTATCACCACAGCGGATCAGGCAGGAGCCCTCGGCATGTTTTGTCACATTGATGTCGATCGAGATCGGGCGCATCTCGTTTAATTTCCGTCCGGAGGGTCGCATGGTCATTCCTTCCAATTTTTGTTGGCTGAGACATAACGAAGTGGGTGTGAAAGGTGCAAGTGTCATTGACCCCGGCAATGCATGTCTTTTAATGACGATACCGTTGGAGCCCTTTGCCATATGAACGACCGTGCGAATTTAATCACAGAAATGAACGACCGATCCCGCGAGGTGTTCCGCCGCGTTGTGGAGGGCTATCTCGAAAATGGCGATCCGGTTGGCTCGCGTACCTTGACGCGGACGATGAGCGAAAAAGTCTCGGCCGCGACGGTGCGCAATGTGATGCAGGATCTTGAGTATCTGGGCCTGTTGGACAGTCCGCATGTGTCGGCTGGACGTGTGCCAACGCAACTCGGCCTGCGTCTGTTTGTGGATGGGTTGCTTGAATTGGGCACCGTGACCGACGATGTGCGCGCGAAAATGGAAGAGACCGTGCGCGAGGATCAATCGCATGTTGGCGGGATGTTGGATCGGGTTGGCTCCGCACTATCGGGACTGACACAGGGGGCAAGCCTTGTTTTGGCGCCCAAGCATGAAGCGCCGGTAAAACATGTAGAATTTGTCAATTTGGCCCCAGATCGTGCGCTTGTGGTTTTGGTCTTTGCTGATGGGCATGTAGAAAACCGAATTTTCACCCCGCCAATTGGACAAACGCCATCCTCGCTACGTGAAGCGACGAATTTTCTGAATTCTCTGATCGAAGGTAAAACCCTTGGCGAGTTGCGTACAACGGTAGAGCGGGAAATCAAACTGCGCCGACAAGAGTTGGATAGCCTCGCCGCCGATCTGATCGAAAACGGCAGCGCCTTTTGGGGGGGCGAGGGAGCCGTGTATGAGCGACTCATTGTGCGGGGGCGTTCGAATCTATTGGGGGATAGTGCGGAAGCCGAGGAATTGGATCGCATTCGCAGTCTGTTTGATGACTTGGAAAAGAAACGCGACATTGCCGAATTTCTCGAACTGACTGAGGATGGCGAAGGCGTGCGTATTTTCATTGGCTCAGAAAACAAACTTTTCTCTCTTTCGGGTTCCTCTTTGGTGGTTTCTCCTTATATGAACGCTGAACGAAAGATAATTGGTGCTGTGGGAGTGATCGGACCGACTCGTCTCAATTATGGGCGGATTGTTCCGATTGTGGATTACACGGCGCAACTTGTCGGTCGCATATTGTCCGGCAAGGCGTGAAAAGGTGGAACATGACGGATCCAAAAAAAGACATGGCTGAAGAGATCGAAACCGAACTGGATGCTGAGCTTGAAGAGTTTCTTGAGGCTGAGGCCGAAGAGGAGATCGACGAGCTGGAAAAGCTGCGTGCGGAACGGGATGAGTTCAAAGACCGGTTTATCCGAGCCGTGGCCGATGCAGAGAATTCGCGCAAACGGGCGGACCGGGATCGGCGCGAGGCGGAGAATTACGGCGGATCGAAACTGGCGCGAGATATGTTGCCGATTTTCGACAATATGAAACGCGCGATTGATGCAATTGCCGAAGATCAGCGTGAAGCCCAGGCGGCTTTGATCGAAGGCATCGAATTGACCATGCGTGAACTGGTCAGCGTGTTCAAAAAGCACGGGATTGTCATCATCGCGCCTGAAGTTGGTGATGCGTTTGATCCGCAGGAACATGAAGCGATGTTCGAGGCTCCGGTGCCGGGCACCAAAGCAGGCGACATCATTCAGGTGATGAATGTGGGCTTTATGATCCACGATCGCCTGTTGCGCCCGGCTCAGGTTGGCGTGTCGTCCAATCCGGCCTAAGCCAAGGCAACCCGAAAGACAAAAGGCCCTCACAATGGTGGGGGCCTTTTCTTTGTGAAACTCAGTCGAGTTTCGCCTTTAAATCATACAGCACTTGAAGCGCCTCACGAGGTGTGAGCTCGTCTGGAAGAATATCCAAAAGCGCCTTTTCCACTGCGCTTTCTTTTGCCTTCGGCGCAGGGGCCGGGGCAGGCATGGCCGAGAACAGCGGCAGATCGTCAATGATCGCTTTCGGATTGGCCGCGTGTTGGGATTGGCCTTTTTCAAGCGCCTCAAGCACAGCTTTGGCGCGTTCAACCACAGCCGTGGGCAGGCCCGCAAGCCGGGCGACCTGAACGCCATAAGACCTATCCGCCTTGCCCTTGATCACCTCGTGAAGGAAAATCACTTCACCGTCCCATTCCTTAGCTGAAACGGTGGCATTTTCTGCACCTTTGAGTTTGTCGGAAAGGCTGGTCATCTCGTGGTAATGGGTTGCGAAAAGTGCGCGACAGGTGTTCACGTCGTGGAGATGTTCTAGCGTGGCCCAGGCAATCGACAGCCCGTCATAGGTCGCCGTTCCGCGCCCAATTTCATCAAGAATGACCAGAGCACGGTCATCGGCTTGGTTAAGGATAGCAGCGGTTTCGACCATCTCCACCATAAAGGTCGAGCGACCTCGGGCGAGATCGTCCGAGGCACCAACGCGTGAAAACAATTGCGAGACAATACCGATATGTGCGTCCTTGGCGGGAACAAAGGACCCGGCCTGTGCGATGAGCGCGATGAGTGCGTTTTGACGTAAAAACGTCGATTTACCCGCCATGTTCGGCCCGGTCAAAAGCCAGATTGCTGCGCCATCGTGACCGTCTGAGAGATCACAATCATTGGCAACAAACTTGCTACCGCCTTGTTTGCGCAACGCCCGTTCCACAACGGGATGACGCCCACCAATAATCTCGAAGCTTCGGCCCTGATCCACCTTAGGACGGGTCCAATCCTCTGAAATCGCCAAATCTGCGAGCGAACTGATCAGGTCCATTTCCGCCAGAGCGGAGGAGGCATCGTTGATCGCCGGCGCGCGCTCCAGAATGGCCATGCACAAGGTGTCAAACAGGCGTTTTTCAATCTCAAGCGCCCGCCCGCCGGCATTGTGAATTTTGGTCTCAAGCTCGCTGAGTTCCAAGGTGGTGAACCGCACTTGGTTGGCGGTTGTTTGGCGGTGGATGAAGATTTCATTCAGCGGTGCAGACAGCATTTTTTCTGCATGGGTCGATGTTGTCTCGATGAAATAACCCAGCACATTGTTGTGCTTGATTTTTAGGGACGAGACACCCGCCGCCTCGGCGTATTTGGATTGGAGCGAGGCAATCACACCTCTGCCTTGGTCGCGCAAGGTACGGCATTCATCGAGTTCAGTGTCATAGCCGGGCGCGATAAAACCACCATCGCGCGCGAGAAGCGGCGGTTCAGCGACAAGCGCTCTGTCGAGAAGGTCGATCAGTTCAGCATGGCCGACAAGAAAGGCTGATTTCTGCTGGACTAGGCTCGGAAGTGTCGCATTTGAAAGAGCGTTGGCGATGGTCTCCGCCTGCGATAGGCCATTGCGAATGGCGGCTAAATCGCGGGGACTGCCACGCTCTAGACCGATCCGCGACAGGGCGCGTTCCATGTCGGGCACCCGCCGTAGGGCGTCGCGCAATGGCTCTGAGAGTTTCGGATTTTCAATGGCAAAGCTGATGGCATCAAGCGCGCCGTGATGATGTCGACATCGCGAGACGGGCTTGAGAGGCGACGTTCCAAAAGACGCCCACCGGCGGCGGTCACGGTGCGATCCATTGCGGACAAAAGCGACCCATCGCGGGCGCCAGAGAGGGAGTGTGTGATCTCAAGGTTGCGCCGGGTTGCGGCGTCAATCTGCATGTTGCCCCGCAGGGATTCACGCACGGGCGGTCGCACAAGCGGCAATTTGCCTTTTTGGGTGATGTCGAGATAGTCGATGATCGCGCCCATCGCCGACAATTCGGCCAAAGAGAACGCCCCAAATGCATCCAAAGATGAGACCCGAAACAGCTCCGTCAGGCGCTTTTGTGCCGAGGTACTGTCAAAGGAGGCGCGCGAAAGCGGAGTCATGTTGGGATGAAAATCAGAGACCAATTCAGCCCAATTCACGTCATTTGCCTCGGAGATTACGATCTCAGAGGGGTTCAGCCGCGCCAATTCCGGGCCAAGGCCGACCAACGGGCAAGGCATGACATGAAACGCCCCGGTGGAAATGTCGATCCAGGCCAAAGCGCCCTCATTGCGCACCTCCGCGAAGGCGGCGAGGTAATTGTGACGCCGCGCATCAAGCAAGCTGTCTTCGGTCAAGGTTCCAGGCGTGACAAGACGCACCACATCACGTTTGACCACAGCTTTCGCACCACGTTTTTTCGCGTCGGCCGGATTTTCGAGCTGTTCACAGACGGCCACTTTGAACCCCTTGCGGATCAGGTTCAAAAGATAGGTCTCAGCCGCATGAAAGGGCACGCCGCACATCGGGATGTCGTCACCCGCATGTTTGCCGCGCTTGGTGAGTGCAATGTCGAGCGCCTGCGAGGCGGCAATCGCATCATCAAAAAACATCTCATAGAAATCACCCATGCGGTAAAACAGTAATGCATCGCGATGACGCGATTTGATCTCGAGATATTGCGCCATCATCGGGGTGGCGGCGGGCGTTTCGTTGGACACAGGCTTGTCTCTCCGGTTTGGGTTGCCCCAACTTACTCGCACTATATGTGGCGTAAAGGCCCAGAACGCGTTCTTTTTGTTGAGGCCGGGGCTCAGTCTGGATAAGGATGCAGGCCTGACGAGGAGGAGGCCCACCCGCATGTCCAAGATCAAACAAACCCGCGAAGAAGCGCTCGTATTTCATATGGAGCCGCGCCCCGGCAAATTCGACATCACGCCAAGTGTTCCGATGAACACCCAGCGTGATTTGTCGCTGGCCTATTCTCCCGGCGTGGCTGTGCCCTGCGAAGCCATCGCGGCCCACCCCGAAACGGCCTATGATTACACCAACAAGGGCAACCTTGTGGCGGTCATTTCCAACGGGACGGCGGTTTTGGGTCTTGGCAATCTGGGTGCACTGGCCTCCAAGCCGGTGATGGAGGGTAAGGCGGTATTGTTCAAACGCTTTGCGGATGTGAACTCGATCGACATCGAACTCGACACCGAAGACCCCGAACAGATCATCCAGGCTGTCCGCCTGATGGGGCCGAGCTTTGGCGGGATCAACCTTGAGGACATCAAGGCACCGGAATGTTTCATCATCGAGCAGCGGCTCAAAGAAGAGATGGACATCCCGGTCTTCCACGACGACCAACACGGGACGGCGGTGATCTGTGCAGCGGGCCTGATCAATGCGCTCTATTTGTCGGGCAAAAAGATCGAAGACTGTAAAATCGTGCTCAATGGGGCCGGTGCGGCTGGGATTGCGTGTTTGGAACTCATTAAGTCGATGGGTGCAAAGCATGACAATTGCATCATGTGCGACACCAAAGGTGTGATTTACCAAGGCCGTACCGAAGGCATGAACCAATGGAAATCTGCCCATGCCGCCAAGACCGACGCACGCACATTGAAAGAGGCGATGAAGGGTGCGGACGTGTTCCTTGGGGTGTCGGCTAAAGGCGCTGTGACTCAGGATATGGTAGCGGATATGGCGCCGAACCCAGTGATTTTCGCCATGGCAAACCCGGATCCCGAGATCACACCCGAAGAAGCCCACGCTGTGCGCGAAGACGCGATTGTGGCCACCGGACGCTCGGATTACCCCAATCAGGTCAACAACGTTTTGGGCTTTCCCTACCTGTTTCGCGGGGCTTTGGACATTCATGCCCGTGCGATCAATGACGAAATGAAAATCGCCTGTGCGCGTGCGCTGGCTGAACTGGCGCGTGAGGATGTGCCGGATGAGGTGGCTCTGGCCTATGGGCAAAAGCTGTCTTTCGGTCGTGATTACATCATCCCAACGCCGTTTGATCCACGTTTGATTTACACTATCCCGCCCGCAGTGGCACAGGCCGGGATGGACACCGGCGTGGCACGTCGTCCGATTGTGGATATGGAAGGCTATGTGCAGGAGCTGAAAGCGCGCATGGACCCGACAGCGCAGATCCTTCAGGGGCTCTATGCGCGAGCGAAACAGGCGCAAGCGACAATGATTTTTGCCGAGGGCGATGATCCGCGCGTTTTGCGCGCCGCTGTTGCCTATCAGCGTGGTGGATTTGGTCGTGCGCTCGTGGTGGGGCGTGACGACGATGTGCGCGTTAGGCTTCAAGAAGAGGGTCTTGGCGAGGCTATGACCGAGCTTGAGATCGTGAACGCGGCCAACACGCCGCATCTGGAAGAGTACAAATCCTTTCTCTACTATCGCCTACAACGCTCCGGGTTTGACCAAAAAGACATTCACCGTCTTGCCGCCCGTGATCGTCACGCGTTTTCGGCGCTGATGTTGGCGCATGGTCATGCCGATGGTCTTGTGACCGGCGCGACACGCAAATCCGCGCATGTGTTGGACCGGATCAACTCGGTGTTTGATGCAAAGGCCGAAGATGGGGCTGTCGGGGTAACCGCTGTGCTGCACAAAGGTCGGATCATCTTTATTGCGGACACCTTGGTGCACGAATGGCCCGATGAGAACGATCTTGCCGATATTGCTGTTGCTGCCGCTCAGGTGGCGCGTGCGATGGGGATCGAACCGCGTGTGGCCTTTGCCTCTTTCTCGACCTTTGGGTATCCGATCTCTGAGCGCGCCAACAAAATGCACATCGCGCCGAAAGTGCTTGATAAGCGCGGTGTGGATTTCGAATATGATGGTGAAATGACGGTCGATGTGGCGCTCAATCCTGATGCGATGGCGGCCTATCCGTTTTGTCGTTTGTCTGGACCCGCCAACATCTTGGTGGTCCCAGCGAGACACTCTGCGTCCATTTCGGTGAAGCTGATGCAGGAAATGGCCGGAGCGACTGTTATTGGCCCGATTTTGACGGGGGTTGATAGACCTATTCAGATTTGCTCAACTGTTTCTACTGTAAGTGATATTCTGAATATGGCGATCCTTGCGGCCTGCAAGGTGGGTCAGACCCGGTAATGGCTTTCGGAAGGGAAGCGGATGGCGATTTTTAATTTGGGTTCGGTGAACATCGACCATTTTTATACACTGCCACACCTTCCTGCTCCGGGAGAAACACTCAGCGCGACAGGGCATACCCTTGGGCTTGGCGGCAAAGGAATGAATCAATCCGTTGCCGCCGCCAAAGCGGGCGCGTCGGTGTTTCATATCGGCGCCATTGGTAAACGGGATGCATGGGTGCGTGATAAAGTCCAATCCTACGGGGTGGATTGCAAATTTTTGCGCATGGTGGAACAGGACACGGGGCATGCCGTGATCTATGTTGATGCTGAGGGCGAAAACACCATCGTTTTGGAATCCGGCGCAAATATGCAGCAGGACAGCGAGTTCGTCGTCAATGCGATTGATCAGGCGGCTGCGTCTGACACGCTTTTGATCCAAAACGAAACCAATCTTCAGGCCTTTGCCGCGACCTTTGCCATCGTTAAAGGCATGCGGGTGATCTATTCTGCGGCACCTTTTTCGATCAAAGCGGTCACCGATCTTGTGCCCGATGTGTCCATGCTGGTGATGAATTCGGTTGAAGCGGCGCAGCTCTGTTCCGAAATGGGCGTGACCCTCGATAAAATTCCAGCCCCACAGGTCATGGTCACCCTTGGGGCCAAGGGGGCGATGTGGCGGTCGAATGAAACCGGCGAGGTGATCGAAGTCTCCTCACCCGCGGTGCATCCTGTGGATACGACGGCCGCAGGAGATACCTACATCGGCTATGTCGCGGCCGGGCTTGACCTTGGCATGCCCATCAAGGCGGCGATGGAATGGGCGGTGCAGGCGGCAGCCTGAAAGTCACGCGCCACGGGACCGCGGATGCGATCCCGACCGCGGATGAGGTAAAGTCTTTTCGGGCTGCGTAATCTTAAAATGAAAAAGGGCGCTTGAAAGCGCCCTTTCTCTTTAGATTTTAGGCGTCTTAGTCTTTCAAACGACGGTTCCGCGCGGCCAAAAGTTTGAGACGCAAGGCGTTGAGCTGAATAAAGCCCTGAGCGTCTTTTTGGTCATAGGCACCAGCGTCGTCTTCAAAGGTCACATGCGCTTCTGAGTAAAGCGACGCGTCCGACCAACGACCCACGGTAACTGCGGAGCCTTTGTAGAGTTTCAGGCGGACAGTCCCGGACACATGTTCCTGAGATTTGTCGATGGCAGCCTGAAGCATTTCACGCTCGGGGCTGAACCAGAATCCGTTGTAAATCAGCTCGGCATAACGCGGCATCAGGCTGTCTTTGAGGTGGCCGGAGCCAGAATCGAGGGTGATTTGCTCAATGCCACGGTGTGCCTCCAAAAGGATCGTGCCACCCGGCGTTTCATACACGCCGCGCGATTTCATCCCAACGAAGCGGTTTTCAACGAAATCCAAACGACCGATGCCGTGTTTGCGGCCATATTCGTTCAGCTCTGTCAAAACCGTTGCCGGGCTCATCGCCACGCCATTGATCGCAACCGCATCGCCTTTTTCAAAGGTGACTTCGATGAATTCCGGCTCATTGGGCGCATCTTCCGGTTTCACGGTGCGCAGGTAGACGTAATCGGGCGCTTCCTGTGCCGGGTCTTCCAAAACGCGTCCCTCAGACGAGGTGTGCAATAGGTTGGCGTCGACCGAGAACGGCGCTTCGCCGCGTTTGTCTTTGGCGATCGGGATTTGGTTCTGTTCGGCAAATTCCAAAAGCTTGGTGCGCGAGGTCAAATCCCATTCCCGCCATGGCGCGATCACTTTGATGTCGGGGTTGAGCGCGTAGGCCGAAAGTTCGAACCTCACCTGATCGTTGCCCTTGCCGGTTGCCCCATGCGCGACCGCATCGGCGCCAGTCATCTCAGCAATCTCAACAAGGCGTTTGGAGATCAGCGGACGCGCGATGGAGGTGCCGAGCAGATAGAGACCCTCATAGACCGCATTGGCGCGGAACATCGGAAATACGAAATCGCGCACAAATTCTTCGCGGACATCTTCAATATAGATGTTTTCCGGCTTGATGCCGAGCATCTCGGCCTTTTGACGCGCGGGTTCCAGTTCCTCGCCCTGACCGAGATCAGCGGTAAAGGTGACAACCTCACAGCCATATTCGGTCTGGAGCCATTTCAGAATGATCGACGTATCAAGGCCGCCGGAATAGGCAAGAACGACTTTTTTGGGCGCAGACATGAGACTTTCCTTTTTCGGATATCGCACGGGCGAGTATCGGGTTTTTCGCCCAAGAGCAAGGTTTCGCACTCAGTTCACTGTCAGAATGCTTTAGCTTCTGCCCGAAAAGTCCTAAACCATCCCCAAACACAGTCTCAAAGGGCGATCATGACCGGATTTCAATTGTTCCAACACGCTATTTTGCGTGTGTTCCGCAATCTCGACGAAGCATTGGCCGTTTCTGGTTTGATTTGGATTGCCATTTTGGTTTGCCAGATCTTAGCTTTCGGGTCGTTAGATATGGAAGGCATGGCGGAAAGTGACGCACCCATGATGGGCGGCTCATCCCTTTTCCTCATTCTTCTGTCCAATGTTGTGATGGCAATCGGCTCCTGTTGGGTCGCGGTTGAATGGCACCGCTATGTGCTTGAGGGCAAGCGCCCGACATCCGCGTTTCCGTCGTGGAGCGGTTCGCGCGTTTGGGGGTACTTTGGTCTGTCCTTACTGATCGGCCTGTTGATTGGACTTTTCGTTGGTATTTTGGCCGCTTTCTTGGTGTCTATTTTGGGATCACAGGGTGCTATGGTGCTTGGTGGCCTGTTCCTCATGGTCGTGATCGGCTTGCCAGCAATCTATGGATTTTTGCGGGTGTCCCCAGTTCTGCCCGCGATCGCATTGGGTGGGAAAATGCGATTTGCGGAGGCTTGGAGCGCTACCAAGCCGCACAGCGCCACAATTTTGCAGGCCGCCATCCTGTCGATCGTGAGTTTGGTCGCGCTGCAAATTATTGGTATGCGTTTTGGCAGCGGCTTGTTTGGGTTGATCTACGAACTGGTCACGGGTTGGATCGTTTTGATGGTGAACGTCAGTCTTTTGTCCTCAATATACGAGATTTCCATGCGAGGTCGGTTCGATGATTGATTGGACCAACTTTTCTGACAAGGCATGTCAGGCCGAAGCCCGAGTGCGGCGCCTGTTTGAGCCGACGCCGTGTTTGCGCAATGATCATCTTTCGGTGGCCTATGGCGGTGACGTTTGGCTTAAGCGCGAAGACCTCACACCCGTGCGTTCCTATAAGTTGCGCGGGGCCTGGAATGCGATGGTCAAAGCGCGGGAAAAAGACCCAAGCATAGAGCTTTTCGTTTGTGCGTCTGCGGGCAATCACGCCCAAGGTGTCGCCTTTGCGTGCCGTGAATTTGGTGTGCGTGGGGTCATTTTTATGCCTGTGACGACGCCGCAGCAGAAAATTGATAAAACCCGCGTATTTGGTGCGGATATGGTCGAAATTCGCTTGGTTGGAGACTATTTTGACGACACTCTAGACGCCGCACGCACCTATTGTGAGGAGGAGGGCGGGCATTTTCTTTCGCCTTTCAACGATGCGGATGTGATTGAGGGACAAGCCACCGTTGCGGTGGAATTTATGGCGCAAATGACACCGGATGTTGTTGTGCTGCCGGTTGGAGGCGGCGGCCTTTCGTCGGGAGTCCTGTCATATCTTACAGAGGTTGCGCCACAGGTTGAGGTCTATTTTGTTGAGCCGTCAGGCGGACAATCTTTGGCCGCAGCTCTGGAGGCGGGCGAATTGGTGACGCTGAAAAATGTAGACAGCTTTGTCGATGGTGCCGCTGTTGCACGAATTGGCGAAATCCCGTTCGAGGTGCTCAAAGACGTGCCGAAAGATCACGTTTTGTCCTGTCCAGAAGATCGGATTTGTTCGACGATGATCGAAATGCTGAACGTGGAAGGGATCGTGCTTGAGCCCGCAGGGGCGCTCTCGATTGATGCTCTTTGGGACATCCGAGAGCAGATTCGGGGCAAGCGCGTTTTGTGTGTCACATCCGGCGGCAATTTTGATTTTGAACGTTTGCCAGAGGTCAAAGAACGGGCTCAGCGGTTCCGTAACCTCAAGAAATATTTCATTCTGCGTATGCCGCAGCGCCCCGGCGCGTTGCGTGATTTTTTGGACATGCTTGGCCCAAAGGATGACATCGCGCGATTTGAGTATCTTAAAAAGTCGGCTCGAAATTTTGGATCTGTTTTGATCGGAATTGAGACGACGGACTCAAATAGCTTTGCGCATCTCTTTCAAAAGATGGATGATGCTGGCCTTGTCTACCGTGACATCACCAACGATCAGGCTTTGGCTGAATTCGTTCTTTGATCTCCCGTATTTATGGGACAACTTTCGCCACAAAGGTGGTACGCGATTGTGCATAGGCATCAAAAATTTGGCCGAGATCGACGGATTCGGCCTCTCCATTGCGCGCGGCGCGTTCTCCGGCGGCACAGAGGCTTGAAAACGCTGCAAACCCAAGATTAAGCGAACTGCCTTTGAGAAAATGCAAATCTTTCTCAACACTGGAGTGGGTTGGGTGATGTTTCATCCGCTCAATCACCTCATCCACCTCATCGAGAAAGAGATCGACGACTTCGCGAAAATCTTCGGCACCGACTTCATCACGCAGTTCGTCCACTCGCCTCCAATCAATCATGACGCTCTCCTTTTCCTGATGCATAAGAGATGAAGAATCTTAGCTTTAAGTAAGCGCGCCTCAATTATTCCAGAAAATTTTAGATTTAAGGCCGCATTAAACCGTGGGGTGCATTGTCCGATCAGAGCGCGCTTTTAAGGATTTTGATTTTGGCCATCGCACAAGAAAAACAAGCCTATCTTCAAGCCGTGCCAGAACGGGGTGTGGTCAACAATGTGTTGATTGTTGATGATTCCCGAGCTCAGAGGCGGATTCTATCGTCTTATCTCGGGCGCTGGGGCTACACTGTGTTTGAGGCGGGGTCCGGCGAAGAGGCGATGAACATTTGTCAAAGCGAAAGCATTGATTTGATTGTCTCCGACTGGATGATGCCAGGGATGAGTGGGCTAGAATTTTGTCAATTATTTCGGCAACTTGATCGGGCGAACTATGGGTATTTCATCCTATTGACTTCGAAATCCGATAAGACTGAGGTTGCACAGGGGTTGGATGTTGGGGCTGACGATTTTCTGACCAAACCCGTGGCGGGCGATGAATTGCTTGCGCGTATTCGTGCCGGGGAGCGTATTTTGCGGATGGAGCGAGAACTGACCGAAAAGAACCGGCTGGTCAGTTCCACATTAAAAGAAATATCTGACCTTTATGATTCCCTCGACCGTGACCTTGTCGAAGCGCGCAAGTTGCAGCAATCACTCGTGCGGGAACGATTCCACGATTTTGAGACGGCTCAAATTTCGCTGCTTTTACGTCCCAGCGGCCATGTTGGTGGCGATCTTGTTGGATTCTTCCCGATCAATGACCGGCAATTTGGCGTTTTTTCGATCGATGTTTCGGGCCATGGGATTGCATCAGCTTTGATGACAGCACGGCTTGCGGCCTACCTTACGGGGTCTACATCAGAGCAAAATCTCGCAATTCGATCCGATGAAATCGGCGGATATATTGCCGCAAGCCCTTCTGAGGCGGCTATGGCACTGAACCGTTTGATGTTGGAGGAAATGGAGACCGACCTCTATTTCACAATGATTCTTGGGCATTTTGATCGTCTCAGTGGCGAATTCGTTATGACGCAATGCGGTCACCCATACCCAATTGTTCAGCGCGCCAATGGCGAGATTTCCTTTTTTGGCGATGGCGGATTGCCCGTCGGCCTGATCCCTTTCGCCGCTTACGAGGATGTTCACATGAAATTGTCTCCCGGCGACAGGATTTTGCTGTTTTCCGATGGGGTCACGGAATGTCCCGATGGTGGCGATGGTATGCTCGGTGAAGAGGGGTTGGTCGAAATGTGCAAAAAAGTTGCCACTGAAACGGGCAACGCGTTCTTTGACACGTTCCTTTGGGATTTGAACGATTTCAACAACGATCAGGATTTCCCTGACGACATCTCTGCCATCTTGCTCGAATATCCCGGACGGGCTGCTAAAGAATAGTGTTTAGTACATCTCGCTCACCTGGATTCCCAAGCAGGAGCGAGGCTTCTTCGGTCGAAACCCAGTGCGCAGAGTGATCTGGTTCGGGCGGCTCAGAAAGCTGTCTGACCGGAAAAGCCCGATAAATCCGACAAATTTTTTCTGCCCACATGTCATATTCGGGCATATATACGAAACGTCGAAAAGACCTGATGAAGGTTGGGGAGGCGATGCGCCAGCCGGTTTCTTCAAAGACCTCGCGATGAAGTGCTGCAATGGGGCTTTCCCCCGGATCAATGCCGCCGCCGGGAAATTGAAACTCGTGGTGAATCCCGCCTTGGTACGTCAACAATACGCGCTCATTGCGGGACAATAGAGCGTAAACACCTGGTCGTGCACGGTAGGTTTGCCCAAAAACTTTCGATTCTCCGTAGCGCCGCATCGTGTTCCACCTTCCTTCGGCGGTTGTTCCACCTATATGAACACGATATGTCAGCGCCGAACCTCAAGGAAAGCACAAATGATCGGATCGAAAATCGCATGGGATGACACAGTTCTCCCGTTTCAACTGGATGCATCCGACATCCGGGGTCGTGTCGCGCGTCTTGACGGGGTTTTGGACCGCGTTTTGTCGCAACACAATTATCCGCCTGAAATAGAAGCGCTGGTCGCTGAGATTGCATTGCTGACCGCAATGATTGGTCAGACCATCAAATTGCGTTGGAAACTCTCTCTGCAAGTGCGCGGGGATGGTCCGGCTCGGTTGATCGCCACCGACTATTACGCGCCCGAAAAGGATGGCGCGCCGGGGCGCATTCGGGCCTATGCCTCCTATGATGCCGAGCGCCTTCAGCCCGGTGTTGATCCGTTTTCGCAAATTGGCAAAGGCTATTTTGCCATCCTGATTGACCAAGGCAGCGGTACCACGCCCTATCAAGGCATCACGCCGATCGCCGGTGGGTCTTTGTCGTCATGCGCGGAAACTTATTTTGCCCAGTCCGAGCAACTGCCGACGCAGTTTTCGACCTCTTTTGGCAAATCGCGCCTATCGGGCGAAACCGAATCTTGGCGTGCGGGCGGCATCATGCTGCAAAAAATGCCGAAAGCGTCACCCTTCGCCGCACCTTTGGAGGGCGCAGAAGAGCAAAGCCTTTTGAAGCCCGCCGACATTCTGGCCGAGGATGATTTGGAGGACTGGAACCGCGCCAATATTCTTTTGAGTACCGTTGAGGAGATGGAACTTATCGGTCCGCGCGTTCAGCCCACCGATCTTCTTGTCCGCCTGTTTCACGAAGAGCAGCCCCGGGTTTTTGACCCGCAGCCCGTCGCTTTTGGCTGTAACTGCTCCGAGGATCGCGTGCGCAACAGCCTGTCGATGTACTCCGCGAAGGACATCCGGCATATGACAACGAAGGAGGGGACGGTGACTGCCGACTGCCAATTCTGTGGCGAGCATTACATTCTCGATCCAAAAACAGTTGGCTTCGATGCGGAGGTGAAGCCGGATGGAACCACCGATTGATCGCACCACACTTGAGGCGGCGCTCCACATGTCTGGCGCGCCGTCGTCAGATTTTGATCTGAATCCGGATTTTTCGGGCGCTGTGACGGGTGATTTGCGGGCGGCCGGTGTGTTGATCCCCATCATGGATCATCCCAAGGGGCCGAGGCTTGTGCTGACCAAACGCTCATCCGCACTTAAACATCATCCGGGTCAGATTGCATTCCCAGGTGGCCGGGTGGACCCGACAGATTTGGACCCGATTGACGCAGCCCTTCGCGAATCTGAAGAAGAGATCGGACTGCCGCGTCAGATTGTTGATGTTATTGGAACTTTGCCCACCCATGAAACCGTGACGCGGTTTCAGATATATCCAGTTTTAGGCTGGATTAAAGATGATTTTGTGCCCATCGCCGAGCCGGGCGAAGTCTCGGAAATTTTCACTGTTCCCATGAACCACATTCTTAACGTAGATAATTTCAATGTGCAGTCGCGCCTATGGCGCGGACAAAAGCGGTCGTTTTTCACCGTGCCTTACGGCCCTTACTATATCTGGGGTGCCACGGCGCGCATTTTACGCGGACTGGCGGATCGGGTGCAATTGTGACCAAACTTACAGCGTCTTGGCTCAAAAGTGCGGGAGCACACCAAGTGATGGCGCTGTTCTCCGATATTGGAGAGCCAGCATATTTTGTTGGGGGGTGTGTCAGGAACAGCCTATTTGGTGTTCCTGTCAGTGATTTGGATATTTCGACACCAGTGCGACCCGAACTCATCTTAAACTTGGCACAAAAGGCCGGATTAAAAGTTATTCCAACCGGGATTGAGCACGGTACGGTCACGGTGATCGCGGAGGGCGAACCGTTTGAAATCACAACCTTTCGCAAAGATGTGGAGACGGATGGACGTCGCGCTGTCGTCGCATTTTCGACTCACATGGAAGATGACGCGCGGCGACGTGATTTTACGATGAATGCGATATATGCCGACGCGACAGGAACGATTATTGACCCGCTTGGCGGGTTACCCGATCTGCGCGCTGGGCGTGTCCGCTTTATTGATAATCCTGATCTTCGGATCAAAGAGGACTATCTCCGCATTCTCCGGTTCTTTCGGTTTTATGCGTGGTATGGTGATCATTCTGCCGGATTAGACCCTGATGGCTTGGCGGCTTGTGCAACACATCTTGATGGATTGACAACACTGTCGCGGGAGCGTGTTGGGGCGGAGATCATCAAGCTGTTGTCTGCCCCGTCGCCGGATCAGGCCATTGGCGCAATGGACCAATCTGGGGTTTTGAACACCCTTCTGCCGGGGGCGTCAACCAAAGCGTTCTTCCTTTTGACCTCTTTTGAAACACATCCAGACCCGATCCTGCGTCTTGCGGCGCTGGGCGATTTTGATGTGGCTGGTCTTTTGCGGTTGTCCAGGGCGCAATGCCGCCGATATGCGACCTATCGAGAGTGTGCGGTGGGACCGAGTGGGCTTGCAGAGATCGCCTATCGTGAAAATGCGGATATTGCGCGCGCCGTGTCATGTCTTAGGGCGGCATTTTTTGAACAGCCGGTTTCTCAGGACGCGGCGGTTGAAATCGCCAAAGGAGCTACAGCGATTTTCCCGCTGGTGGCATCAGATTTGATACCAGAACTGACGGGTCCTGCGCTTGGTGCCGCCTTGAAAGCAGCGGAACAGGCGTGGATTGAAAGTGGATTTACGCTGGATCGGCATGCCTTGATAAAGCGGGCAAAGGATACGTGATATGACTCAGTTCGAAGTTGTCCGGCTTGGACATAAAGGTGACGGAATCACCAAGGACGGCGTGTTTGTGCCACATGCGCTTCCGGGTGAGGTTGTGGAGGGTGATGTTGAAAACGACCGGGTGATCCATGGTCGGATCATCACCTCATCTCCCGCTCGGGTTACACCCGCCTGCCGTCATTACAAGGCGTGCGGCGGTTGCGCGCTTCAACATGCCTCAGACGAATTCGTTGCCGACTGGAAGCGCGAAATCGTGGCAACCGCCCTCAAAAATCATGGTATTTCGGCTGGGTTGGAGACGATCCATACGTCGCCCTCCTGCAGCCGCAGGCGTGCAGTGTTTCATGGGCGACGAACAAAAAAGAGTGTCATGGTTGGCCTTTATGGCCGTGCGTCTGACAGCTTGGTTCCGGTGCCTGACTGTATTCTGATGACCCCTGAGATCATGTCCGCCTATGGCGCGCTTGAACGGTTGGTTCAACTCGGGGCCTCGCGTCGCGGCGAAATGAACCTCGCGGTGATCGCAACGGAAACAGGTCTTGATGTGTCCGTGGAGAATGGCAAGCCGCTCGATATGGATCTGAGGATTGATCTAGGCCAAGTCGTACGTGAACAAAGGTTTTCACGACTGTCTTGGAATGGCGAAGATGTAGCGGGCGAAGCGCCGGCCTATCTGCGTTTTGGCAAAGCGCGGGTCGTGCCACCCGCCGGCGCCTTTCTTCAGGCGACCGCAGCAGGTGAGGCCGCGCTTGTTCGGGCGATGCGTCGGGTCGTTGGCGATGCGCGCCGCGTCATTGACCTTTTTGCAGGCTGTGGGACGTTTTCCTTACCTTGCGCGGAGACAGCTGAGGTTCATGCCGTGGAAGGCGTGAGTGAGATGCTTGACGCGTTGAGCAAAGGGTGGCGACAGGCCGAGGGCCTCAAACGCGTAACTGTTGAGACCCGTGACTTGTTCCGACAGCCGATTCGAGCCGACGAACTCAATCGGTTTGACGCGGCGATCATTGATCCACCACGACCGGGGGCTGCCGCGCAGTGTGATGAGATCGCCAAAAGCGCGCTGAAAACCGTTGGTTTCGTGTCATGTAACCCGATCACATTCGCGCGAGACGCAAAAACACTGACCGATGCGGGCTTTGTTTTGGACTGGATTGAGGTGATTGATCAGTTTCGGTGGTCGACTCACGTCGAAATCGCGGCGCGATTCTTGCGGGTTTAGAGCAATCAAATCATTGGCCTGATCACCCAAATCAGTGTATCCAGCACAAAACACTATACGAGTAGACCCAATGGATCGGCGGACTTTTTTAGCATCAACTGTGGCAGCCATTGTGCTGCCATTCGGCGTTTTGGCGCGCGAACTCAGGACCTATTCCGGGCCTGAAGTCACCCGGATTGTGATCTACAAGGGGCGCCGCAAAATGTACCTCATGCATGGGGCAAAGGTGCTCAAAAAGTATCGGATCGGAATTGGCGGAAATCCGGTTGGACCCAAGCAATTCGAAGGCGACAGTAAGACCCCGGAAGGCAGCTATATCATAGATCGGCGCAACCCGAATTCAGCTTACCATCTGTCTTTGGGGATTTCGTATCCGAACCAAAGAGATGAAGCATACGCCGCGTCGATGGGGCGGCGTCCGGGGGGGGATATTTTTATTCATGGACGGGCCGGCGAAAACCGGGGCAAGGGCCGCGACTGGACCGCGGGCTGTATCTCGGTTTCCGATCGCAATATTGAGAAAATCTACATGATGGTGCAAGATGGCACTCAGGTAGATATTTTTCCGTAATTTCAGATAATTACAGGCCTGAAAACTGAGATGGATTGGCTCCGATCAGGAGGGTCCACCACAGTTTTCCATTCTCTTCTTGATACCAGGCAAAGCCGATATCCGTTGCGCGCGGATCAAGAATGATATCGCGGGTGTCGGATTGCTCCATCCAGGCGGACAGGGTTTCAAGTTCGGTTTCGTAGGTTTCTGAAATATTTTCACCAAGCATCAAGCCGGTGTAGCCGGAACGGTTGACCCGATCGAGCGGCGAGGAGCCGTCAGAGCCGAAATGCCAGGGACGGTTTTGGACATGCATGTCACGCGAATGGGTCGCGGCGGCAGCGTTTAGATTGGCGTTGAGTTGAACGGGGGAGGTCCCGGCGGCGGCGCGCAGCGCGTTGATCGAATCAAGGATGTGGTATTGAATCTTTGCTTCATCCCGAGCGTGGATTCGATACAGCCGGGGCAAGGGCTTGCCATCGGGCCCAAGTCGTTCGGTCGGCGCGTCGCAGGCGGAGAGACCAACAAGGGCCATCATAAGGACAGCAATAATGCGAGACATTCAGACACTCCAAAAACTTTGTCTTGATGACCTAGACCCTTTGATTGCCGGGATCAAATCCTGTTCGCAACTTTTTGCTATGAATGATTGTTTGATTTGCGACTGAGGCAATCGCGCCATATAAAGGCAAGGTACACGCGTTCACATTACATGACTGGCTTCGTTCAATGAGTAAACTTCCGGCCCTCAAGGTCTCACGCCGCGCATTTGTTGCAGGCTCTACAGCGGTTTTGGCATTGCCAGCTTTGGCACAGACCGACAACACGACAGAGATCGAAGGCGACATTTCAACCGTTGTGCGCCGCAATATTTCAAGTTTCCGCTCGCTGAACTGGGAACCCTATTTCAGCAATCTCAGCAATGGGGCGATCCTTGTTGATACCACATCGCGGGCGCTGCATTTTTGGAGCGAAGATCAGTCGGTCTACAAGCTCTATCCAACATCGGTTCCCTTAACCGAAGACCTGACGCGTCGGGGCCGCACATCAATCATTCGCAAAGTCGAGGGGCCAAGTTGGTCTCCGACGCCAGCAATGAAAGTCCGCAATCCTGAATGGCCGGAATTTGTTGGGCCGGGTCCAAACAATCCGCTCGGCACGCATGCGCTTTATCTGTCTTGGCAATATTACCGAATCCACGGAACCCACGATACGCGAAAAATCGGCCGGAGATCCTCCAATGGCTGCATCGGTTTGTACAATGAGCATATCGCTGAGTTGTATTCTTTGACAAAAGTGGGAACGCAAGTGTTGCTAATTTGACGATTCTCTGTTCGAAATGAGACCTACGTTAAAGGATAAATTGATTTCTCTTCGGTTTATCTGCATTACGAATACTGTGTAACAAACCTGACCTGCCAATGCAGGGATCATGGAGGAATGAAAATGAAAAAATTCGCTGCTGCTGCCGTTTTTGCTTTGGCTGGCTCTGCTGCTTTTGCTGGTGGCTACTCTGCTCCGGTTATCGAAGCTCCTGTTGTCGTGGAAGAAACATCTTCTTCGTCCGCTGGCGGTTACGTTGTACCGTTGCTGATCTTGGCACTCGTTGCCGCTGCTGTTGCTGCTGACTAATCGTCACTCGACAGTTACTCATTTTAAAGGGCAGCTCATTGAGCTGCCCTTTTCATTTTGAACAAAGGGCTAAAGGCAAGACTCTATGAGTCCGCCTATACCCACCCACTCAGATTCTTACGGATTTGATCGACAAGGGCCTTGATGTGCAAAGGCTCGGCGTTGAGGCAGGGGATGTAGAGGAAATCCTCGCCGCCTGCGTGGTCAAAGCTTTCTTTGATCTCTTCGTTGATTTCCTCAAGCGTCTCAATGCAATCGGCGGAAAACGCAGGGGCACAAACGGCGATGCTTTTGTTCCCGGCTTCGGCCTGACGCGCCACCTCTTCCACGGTATAGGGTTGAAGCCAGTCTTCGGGACCGAATTTCGATTGAAACGTCGTCATGATCTGCGTGTCATTCCAACCGAGGCGTTCCTTAAGCAGCCGCGTCGTTTTCTGGCACTGACAATGATAGGGATCGCCCCCCTCTTTCAGGTAGCGTTCTGGCAGGCCGTGATAGGAACAAATCAGGATGTCGGGCTTTTTCGCCACCGCCGCATAGGCGCGCTCAACGGACTGGGCGAGGGCTTCAATATAGGCGGGATCATCGAAATAGGGCGGTACGGTCCGCGCGGCGGGTTGCCAGTTTTCTTCCATCAAAGCGCGGAAAAATTCGTCATTGGCGGTGGCAACCGTTGCCCCGGCGTATTGCGGGTAGAGCGGGAAAAACAGGATTTTGCTACAGCCTTCGGAGACGAGTTTTTGCACCTTTGATTTGGTGGATGGGTTGCCGTAACGCATACAGAAATCAACCATCACTTCACCGCCAAACTCCTCCGCAAGCGCTGCTTTGATCGCCGCCGTTTGCTCTTTGGTGATGGTCATCAGCGGACTTTCATCGGCCTCATTGTTCCAAATAGACCGATACGCCGCACCGGATTTCGATGGCCTAAAGGTCAAAACGATGCCTTGCAGGATCGGTTGCCATTTCCATTTTGGATAGTCGATCACCCGCTGATCCGAGAGAAATTCATTTAAATACCGACGCATTGACCAATAGTCTGTCGCGTCAGGCGTTCCCAAATTTGACAGCAAAACCCCGATCTTTTGTTTTGGCACTTTGGGGTGGTCTGTTTGTGCGTGTATTGGACAGGTGGCGTCTGCCGCATTTGTGTTCATCCGGCTTGGCTTCATAAGTCCCATGTGTCTGTCCTGATTTTTGTTTTTTATAGGCTTAGGGTGGTCGGGCTGCGGGTCAAGGGGCCGCGTCTGTGGGAAGTTTAAATTCCTGCGCCTGAAGCGCGTCGGCAAGGCGATGTTTGGCGGAACCGGGCATCAACGGTTTCGGCTGGCTTTCATCCGGGGCCCAGCCTGTCAGAAACACCAAATCAAATGTCGCCACAAGCCGGTCGTCTTGCGCAAAATGAGCCTGATAGAGATGCTCGGTCAGATCGAAAAGCGCCTTTGGGCTTGGAGTCATGTGCCGTGCGCCGAGCGCATTGCTTTCTCCCATGGCGCGCAGATCGGTGACGAGTCTTTTTAAACTGGGGTAGGTCACGGTGTGCGGGCTTTTGTCCGCGACAGGCAGGGCAAAAGAGGCGCGTTGCAACAGCGCACCGAGGTCGCGCAGTTCTCCCATCGGCAACACGCGCGGCGATAGGCCACCCAAAAGCGCCGCTTCCGCCTGTCCCAAACAGGCGCGCAGTTCATGCAGCGTTTGGTCGCCGAAAAAGGCCGCGATCATCAAGCCATCGGGTTTGAGCGCGCGATTGCATTGGATGAGTTGGCCGACGGGATCATTGGCCCAGTGCAGGGACATGGCATGGATCACCAAATCATGCGCGCCTTGTTTCAGGTCGAGCACATCGTCATCGGCAACAACACGCGCCTCGGGGAACCATTTTGACCACAACTCGGGAAATCCGGTGACAATCGCCGGCGATGTAAACGCTTTATTAACCATGCTTAACCGATCTTCGATCTCAGCGCGGGCCTCTTCATGCAAAAAGAAATCGCCCCCCATGCGCAAAGCACGGGTGCGGTATCGAGACAGGTGGTCCCGATGGATCAAAGGAACGGGGTCGGACATGGATGTGCTTTCTTTACGGTCATGTTTCAAACCTGCGGGCAATGTAGGAAGTTGACAGGGAAATGCAAACACTGGCCAAGCTGATCTACCCGGCACAATGTCTCACCTGCGACGAAATGATCGAGGTGGCGCGCGGGTTGTGCCCAAAATGTTGGTCGCAAACACCGTTTATTGTCGATCCACCTTGTGACGCCTGTGGGCGCCCTTTGATTGGTGAGGCGCAGGAGGGCGATCTCTGTGATGACTGTCGCGCTAATCCGCGCCTGTGGGATCGAGGCCGGGCTGCGATGCTATATGCGGGCAATGGCCGAGCGATGGTTTTGAGGTTCAAGCATGGCGACCGCACCGATCTTGCGCGCTCTGCGGGGGCGTGGTTGGCGCGGGCGGCAGAGCCTTTGATATGTGAGGATACGCTTGTTGCCCCGGTGCCTCTCCACTGGCTGCGTATCGTTCAGCGGCGGTACAATCAATCCGCGTTGCTTGCCGCTCAGGTGGCGAAGCTCCATGGATTGGACTATTGTCCTGACCTATTACGCCGACCTGTTGCGACTCGAAAATTGGATGGGATGACCGCAGATCAACGCCATGAAACGGTTTCAGGCGTGATCAAAGTCACACCGAAGCGCGCCAAGGTGATTGCCGGTCGGCATGTGCTTTTGATCGACGATGTGATGACCACTGGTGCGACTTTGGCGCAATGCACGCGCGCCTGCCTTGAGGCTGGTGCGTCGCATGTTTCGATCGCGGTACTGGCCCGCGTTGCCAGAGAGGGCTAAATCCTTATAGTCGCCGAAAGATCAAAGGATTTCCCATGCAACCTGTCACGCTCTACACCACTCCGATTTGCCCTTATTGTATCGCGGCCAAGCGCCTGCTTGACAGCAAAGGGGTCACCTACACCGACATCAACGTGATGGCCGAACCCAATCGTCGCGCCGAGATGATGCAAAAAGCCCATGGTCGCCACACCGTGCCGCAGATTTTCATTGGCGACACCCATGTCGGCGGTTGTGATGAGCTTTACGCCCTTGAACGTGCTGGTAAACTCGACCCGCTTTTGGCGGATTGAGCCATGACCCGCGTCGGCCTTATTACGCTTAATTCCTCTGACGATCCGCTTGCCAATCTTGCGATTACGCAACGCTATGTGACCGAAGCGGCAGAGGCGGGGGCACAGATTGTTTTGACGCCAGAAGTCACCAATTGCGTTTCAAGTTCGCGTACACATCAAAGAGAGGTTTTGCGCGCTGAGTCTGAAGACCCAACATTGGCAGGGTTGCAGGAAACGGCAAAATCCTGTGGGATTTGGCTCTTGATCGGCTCACTGGCCTTAAAGACCGATGATCCAGATGGGCGATTTGCCAATCGGTCTTTCCTGATCACCCCTGAGGGCGAAATCGCCGCGCGCTATGATAAAATCCACATGTTTGACGTCGATGTCAGCGAGACGGAGACCTATCGCGAATCCGCCGGGTATCGTCCTGGCAATCGGGCAGTTTTGGCGAAAACGGCGCTGGGCCAGATCGGTATGGCGATTTGTTATGATCTGCGTTTTCCGCATTTGTTTCGTTCTTTGGCACAGGCAGGAGCCGACATCCTCACCGTGCCTGCGGCCTTCTCTGCCGTGACCGGGGCCGCGCATTGGGAGAGCTTGCTCAGAGCGCGGGCGATTGAGACCGGGTGTTTTGTTTTTGCTCCGGCGCAAACGGGGCAACACGTCGAAACCACAGGGTCAACGCGCCGCACCTATGGTCATTCTCTTGCCGTTTCGCCCTGGGGAGAGGTGCTTTATGATGGCGGTGTTGAACCGGGATGGGATGTAATTGACATTGATATGGGCGATGTTGCTCATGCCAGATCGCGCATTCCTTCCCTGTCCCATGACCGTGACTTTGAGGTTCCGCAATGAGTGGCCCATCCAACAATGACTCGCTGTCTGTGGCGCTGTTTTCCGAGATTTTCATGGCGGATCAGTTGGCCCGAAACCGGCTGACCAAAGCGATGCCCAAAGGCATGGAAATCAGTCACTTTTCGGTGCTCAACCATCTTGCCCGTGCCAATGACGAAAGGTCTCCGGCGCAGCTTGCGCGGGCGTTTCACGTCACCCGCGGTGCGATGACCAACACATTGAACAAACTCGAATGGGCGGGACATGTTCACATTCGCCCGGATTGGGACGACGCGCGCCGCAAATTCGTGTCAATTTCCCCATCAGGCCGCGCGGCACGAGACGCAGCTTTGGCGGCGATTGCGCCGATCCTGTCTGATATTGTCGAGGCGATTGGCACCGAACGGGTCAAGGCCGCACTTCCCGTCTTGCGGGAAATGCGCATTCGTCTTGAGGAAGAGAACTAGACCTTAACTTGGCTTGGTCGATGCCGTGACATAGTTCACCGACAGATCACGGGCAGACAGAGACCAGGTCCAAAGCACCGGATTGAAGACAAAGCCTTTGCGATCCACCGGAGACAGCCCGGCCTTTTCAATCAGCGCGTACAACTCGTCTGGCGTGATGAATTTTTTCCACTCATGCGTGCCCTTCGGCAACCAGCGCATGATCACTTCGGCGCCAACGATGGCCATCATATAGCTTTTGGGATTGCGATTGATCGTTGAGGCAATCATCAGCCCACCGGGTTTGAGCAACATCTGACAGGCGGTCATGTAGCCCAGTGGATCGGAGACATGTTCGACCACTTCCATATTCAAGACCACGTCAAACTGTTCCCCCGCCTCGGCGAGTGATTCGGCGGCGGTGTGGCGATAGTCGATCACCAACCCGGATTTTTCCGCGTGAAGCTGCGCAACGGGAAGGTTCCCCGCCGCCGCATCGGCACCTACAACCGTCGCGCCCAAACGTGCCATCGGTTCGGATAAAAGCCCGCCACCACAACCGATGTCCAGCAGGCGTAGCCCCTCAAAGGGGCGCTCGGCGGACAGGTCACGCCCGAACTCAGCGGCGATTTGCGAGGTGATGTAATCAAGCCGACACGGGTTCAGCATATGCAATGGTTTAAACTTACCATTCGGGTCCCACCATTCTGCGGCCATGGCCTCGAATTTGGCGACCTCTTGCGGGTCAATGGTGGACTGATGCATTTGCATGATCCTCTCCTTCGTGTTCAACTTAGAAATCGGTTTCTATACCGATTGATCGCTCTATATAGGAACCCCATGGATAAGGTCTCAGGCCAAAAGAGCGCATATAGCTACCTCTACCCCCAAATCGCGGTCTATGACCACCGGATGTTGGAGGTTGGGGACGGGCACCGGATTTACGTCGAGCAAAGCGGCAATCCGAAGGGTATTCCTGTGGTGGTGTTTCATGGTGGTCCAGGTGGGGGCTGTAGCCCTTATATGCGGCGCTATTTCGATCCGTCCATTTTTCGCATCATTTTGTTTGATCAACGCGGTTGCGGCAAATCGCGGCCCTTCGCCTCCGTCGACGCCAATACGACATGGCATTTGGTCGCTGATGTTGAGCGGATTAGGGTCGAATTGGGCATTGAGCGTTGGACTGTGTTTGGCGGAAGTTGGGGGGCGACATTGGGCGTGGCCTATACTCAAAGTCATCCGGAACGAGTGCTGCATCTTGTTTTGCGCGGCGTGTTTTTGGCGCGGCAAAGTGAGTTGGATTGGTTCTACGCGGGCGGTGCGGGTCAGTTTTGGCCGGAGCTTTGGGCGGAGTTTTGCGATGCCATCCCGGATGAGGAACACGACGATTTGATCGCGGCCTATCATCGGCGTTTGTTTAGCGGCACTTATCAAGAAGAATTGCGTTTTGGTCGGATCTGGTCGCGTTGGGAGAATGCGTTGGCGTCGATCGGATCGAATGGCGCAGCGGGTGAGCCTGCGCCGGATTACGCCCGGACCTTTGCACGGCTGGAGAACCATTATTTCACCCACAAGGCATTCTTTGAGCGCGATGGACAGCTTTTGGAGGATATTGGCAAAATGGCCAATGTGCCTGGCACCATTGTTCAGGGGCGATTCGATATGATTTGCCCACCACATACCGCCTATGCGTTGCATAAGGTTTGGCCCAAGGCGCGGTTGATGATGGTGGGGCAGGCAGGTCATGCGATGTCTGAGCCCGGAATCACGCAGGCGCTTGTGTCGACAATGGACCGGATCGGGCAGGAGGTGCGATAAGGCTTGCAGAGCGCCCTGTGGCGGCGTATAGGACTTGCCAACAGCGGCGCGTTGGGAGGTCCCAAAGCTCCACCGGGAAAGATCGACGGGCCGCGCGCCCGTTTTTTTGTGCCCTGAAACCGCGTTGGTCGATGGGTGGCCCGTGAACCCGTATCTGAGAGGCAGCCCGGACATGTCCGAACTTATTGCCAAGACAGCCATTGACCGCCGTTTGGCGGAAATCATCACCCCGGTTATCGAGGGGATGGGATTTGAACTTGTGCGCGTGCGTTTGATGTCGTCAACCAAATCGAAGACGCTTCAAATTATGGCCGAACGCCCCGATGGTGGGATCGAAGTTGACGAATGTGCGCAGATTTCGACCGCGGTTTCTGCTATTCTTGATGTCGAAGACCCAATTGAGGATGAATACACGCTTGAAGTGTCCAGTCCCGGCATTGACCGACCTTTGACCCGCCTGAAAGATTTTACATCTTTTGAAGGCTATGAGGCCAAAATTGAGACGACTGAGATGATCGACGGCCGCCGTCGGTTCAAAGGAGAGATCGCCGGTGTTGAGGGTGATGAAGTTCTCCTGACGATCGAAGAAAATGGTGAGACGCTCACCATCGGTTTGAATTTTGATTGGCTGTCAGACGCAAAACTCGTGCTGACCGATGAGCTGATCCGCGAAATGTTGCGCCAACGCAAAGCGTCCGGCGCAATTGACGAAACAAATTTTGACGAAATCCAGACCGACGACGGGTCTTCAGAGGATTGAGAGAGGACTGAGATATGGCAATCACCTCTGCAAACCAGCTTGAGCTGTTGCAAACCGCCGAGGCCGTGGCCCGCGAGAAAATGATCGACCCCGAATTGGTGGTTGAAGCGATGGAGGAAAGCCTCGCACGCGCTGCAAAGTCGCGTTATGGCTCCGAAATGGACATTCGCGTGTCCATTGACCGTAAAACCGGCCGTGCCACCTTTACCCGTGTGCGCACTGTGGTTGAGGAAGACGAGCTTGAGAATTACCAATCCGAGATGACCGTCACGCAGGCCAAACAATACATGGCCGACCCGCAAATCGGCGACGAGATCAAGGAAGAGGTTCCCCCCGTGGAGCTTGGCCGGATCGCAGCGCAATCTGCCAAGCAGGTCATCTTGCAAAAGGTGCGCGAAGCGGAGCGGGATCGTCAGTTTGACGAATTCAAAGACCGCGTCGGCACCATCATCAACGGTGTTGTGAAACGCGAAGAATATGGCAACGTGATTGTCGATGTCGGTCGTGGCGAAGCCATCCTGCGCCGCAACGAGAAAATCGGCCGCGAAACCTATCGCCCGAATGACCGCATCCGGTGTTTCATCAAAGATGTGCGCCGCGAAGCGCGCGGGCCGCAGGTGTTCCTGTCCCGCACCGCGCCGGAATTCATGTCCGAACTGTTCAAAATGGAAGTGCCGGAAATCTATGACGGCATCATCGAGATCAAAGCTGTGGCCCGTGATCCGGGTTCGCGCGCCAAGATCGCTGTGATTTCCTATGACAGCTCGATTGACCCGGTCGGTGCCTGTGTCGGTATGCGCGGTTCGCGTGTTCAGGCCGTGGTGAACGAGCTTCAGGGCGAGAAAATCGACATCATCCCGTGGAACGAAGATGCGCCGACTTTCTTGGTCAACGCGCTTCAGCCCGCCGAGGTGACGAAAGTTGTGCTCGACGAAGACGCTGGCAAAATCGAAGTTGTTGTGCCGGATGAGCAGTTGTCGCTGGCCATTGGTCGCCGTGGTCAAAACGTGCGTCTTGCGTCGCAGTTGACCGGCTTGGACATCGACATTCTGACCGAAGCTGAGGAATCTCAGCGTCGTCAGGCTGAGTTTGCCGAACGCACGAAACTGTTCATGGACAACCTCGATCTTGACGAGTTCTTTGCCCAGCTTCTGGTCTCCGAAGGGTTCACCAACCTTGAAGAAGTGGCCTATGTTGATGTGGATGAGCTTTTGGTCATCGACGGTGTGGACACGGATACGGCGTCTGAACTTCAGGCCCGTGCCCGTGACGTGTTGGAGGCTGCCAATCGTAAGGCGCTTGAGCATGCCCGCGAATTGGGTGTCGAAGACAGCCTTATTGAATTCGAAGGCCTGACACCCCAAATGATTGAAGCATTGGCCGAAGATGGTGTGAAATCCGTCGAAGATTTCGCGACCTGTGCCGATTGGGAATTGGCCGGTGGTTGGACCACAGTCAATGGCGAGCGCGTCAAGGACGACGGTGTCCTTGAAAAGTTCGACATGTCCCTGGAAGAAGCACAAAAACTGGTGATGACGGCGCGTATTCAGCTTGGCTGGGTGGATCCGTCCGATCTTGTGTCCGATGAGGACGGTGAAGTCGAAGAGGAAAGCGAAGCCTGATTTGAGGCTTTGCGACGAGGTGCTATATGACCCGAGGTGGGCAAACGAAAAACCGGGATGAGAGCGAGCGCAGTTGCATTGTGACGCGCGAAGCGCAGCCGAAGCGTGGTCTCATCCGGTTTGTTGTTAGCCCGGACGGGCTTCTCGTTCCGGATCTGTCAGAGAAACTTCCCGGTCGCGGGATTTATGTCTCGGCAGAGCGCGATGTTTTGGAAGAGGCGCTCAAAAAGCGTCTCTTTTCCAAGGCGGCGCGAATGGATTTGACGATCCTGACGGGTTTGTTGACCTGCTTGAGGTGGGTTTGACGGACCGCGTTGTGCATTTAATCTCCTTGGCCCGTAAAGCCGGAGATGCCGTGTGTGGGTTCGAAAAAGTTAAGGGCTGGTTGGCAGATGGGCGGGCAAAAATTTTGCTTCAGGCCTCTGACGGATCAGAACGTGGCAAAGGCAAACTTTGGACACCAGAGGGAGGCCGTTGGTTCGGTCATCTGACGAGTTCCGAATTGGGTTTGGCTTTTGGACGCGAAAGTGTGATACATGGCGCGCTCGCAGGTGGCGGACTCAGCAAACGTGTTGTAGAGGAAGCCACACGCCTGATGGGCGTGCGCGAGACAATCGGTGGAGAGGCTCCGCCGGGAAGGGTAAGACGACGAAATGAGCGATACAGACGGCAAGAAACCCCTCGGCCTTCGGGGCGGCCCCGGATCGGTGAAACAGAGCTTTTCCCACGGGCGCACGAAGAGTGTTGTGGTCGAGACCAAGCGTAAACGAGTCGTGGTGCCCAAAGCCGGGTCCGCGAAACCGTCTGCGTCGGGTGCCGGAAAAGCCCACTATGGGGACCCATCAAAACGTCCTGCGGGCATTTCCGATGCGGAAATGGAACGCCGGATGAAGGCACTGGCTGCGGCAAAATCTGCCGAAGTTCAGGATGCTAAAAACCGTGCGGAAGAAGAGAAGGCGCGCGAAGAAGAGCGCGAGCGCCGCCGCCGTGAGATTGAAGAAAAGGCACGCGAAGAAGCGGAGCGTGAAGCCGCGCTCAAAGCCAAGGAAGAAGAAGAAGCTCGGGCCAAGAAAGAGGCGGAAGACGCCAAGAAGCGCGAGGTTCAGGCGAAAAAGCCGGCGGCTGTGGCTGCGCCCAAGGTTGATGATGACCCGGCTGCGGCTCAGGTTGCTTTGCAAAAGCAAATGGACCGTGGCGGACGCCCTGTCACGCCAGCGCCGCGCGCGCGTGAGCGTGAAGAGACAGATCGCAACAACCGCAACAAAGTGGCGGACAACCGTCGCTCTGGCAAACTGACCGTGAACCAAGCGTTGACGGGCGGCGAAGGCAATCGCCATCGCTCCATGGCGTCGATGAAGCGCAAACAAGAGCGTATGCGTCAGAAGGCTATGGGCAACGAGCAACGTGAAAAGGTTGTGCGTGATGTGCGTGTCCCGGAAGCCATTGTGGTGTCCGAGCTTGCCAACCGTATGGCCGAACGTGTGGCTGATGTGGTCAAAGCGCTCATGAACATGGGTATGATGGTCACACAGAACCAATCTATTGATGCCGATACGGCTGAATTGATCGTCGAAGAATTTGGCCACCGCATTTTGCGCGTGTCTGATGCTGACGTTGAGGATGTGATCCAACAGGTTGAAGAAAAACCCGAAGATCTCAAACCGCGTCCGCCGGTTGTCACCATCATGGGTCACGTTGACCACGGGAAAACCTCCCTGCTTGATGCGATCCGCCATGCGAATGTGACTTCTGGTGAGGCGGGTGGCATCACCCAACACATCGGCGCCTATCAGGTGACCACCGATTCGGGCGCTGTTCTCAGCTTCCTGGATACGCCGGGTCACGCGGCCTTTACCTCGATGCGTGCCCGTGGTGCGCAGGTGACGGATATCGTCATTCTTGTTGTGGCGGCTGACGACTCGGTCATGCCGCAAACGATCGAAGCGATCGCCCATGCCAAAGCGGCAGGCGTTCCGATGATTGTGGCGATCAACAAATGCGACAAACCGGATGCCGATCCGAACCGGGTACGGACCGCGCTTTTGCAGCACGAAGTTGTTGTAGAAGCCATGTCCGGCGACGTGCAGGACGTGGAAGTTTCCGCGAAAACGGGCAAAGGGCTTGATCAACTCCTCGAAGCCATCGCGCTTCAGGCAGAGATCCTTGAACTGAAAGCCAACCCTGATCGTGCCGCCGAAGGTGCCGTGATTGAGGCTCAGCTTGATGTGGGCCGTGGTCCGGTGGCGACGGTGCTTGTGCAAAAGGGTACTCTGAAACGTGGCGACATTTTTGTTGTGGGCGAGCAATGGGGTAAAGTCCGCGCGCTTGTAAACGACAAAGGCGAGCGTGTGGATGAGGCTGGTCCGTCTGTTCCTGTTGAGGTGCTTGGTCTCAATGGCACGCCCGAGGCCGGTGACGTTTTGAACGTGGTCGACACCGAAGCACAGGCGCGTGAAATCGCAGAATATCGCGAACATGCAGCCAAAAACAAACGTGCTGCGGCGGGTGCTGCGACAACGTTGGATCAGCTTTTGGCGAAAGCGAAAGCCGATGAAACCGTGTCCGAGTTGCCTATCTTGGTCAAAGCGGATGTGCAGGGCTCGGCCGAAGCAATCGTTCAGGCGATGGAAAAAATCGGCAACGACGAGGTGCGTGTGCGCGTTCTCCACTACGGCGTGGGTGCGATCACCGAATCCGACATCGGCCTTGCTGAGGCATCTGGTGCTCCAGTCATTGGTTTTAACGTCCGTGCGAACGCTCCGGCACGCAACTCTGCAAACCAAAAAGGCGTGGAAATCCGGTATTACTCGGTGATTTACGATCTTGTGGATGACGTGAAAGCGGCGGCTTCTGGCCTTCTTTCTGCTGAGATTCGCGAGAACTTTATTGGTTACGCCCAGATCAAAGAGGTCTTTAAGGTATCTGGTGTCGGTAAAGTTGCAGGGTGCCTTGTCACCGAAGGCGTTGCACGTCGCTCTGCGGGTGTGCGTTTGCTGCGTGATGATGTTGTCATGCACGAAGGGACGCTCAAGACGCTCAAGCGCTTCAAGGATGAGGTCAAAGAGGTCCAGTCCGGTCAAGAATGTGGTATGGCTTTTGAGAATTACGAAGACATCCGTCCGAACGATGTCATCGAGATTTTTGAACGTGAAGAAGTTCAGCGGAATCTCGAGTAACTTCGACCAATATATCAAAATAAAAAGGCGAGCCAAACGGCTCGCCTTTTCTTCATTCTGCACGCTGATTTCTAATCAGGCGACTTTTTTGACGGAAACAGGTTTGCCCTCGAAGGTTTTGTCACCAACACGAACCTGGATGTTGCCATCGGCGGTTTCACCAACAAACAGACCTTGGACGGAAATGTATTTCCCGACAGAGATAGAACGCATCATCTTGTTTGCCCCCAACTGAAATGACGTTAGAAACAAATTAGCCTATAAATATTTAAAAATCATTCACAAATTTAAGACAAATCTGTCATTTGAGCACAAATGTTGTGCAAATGAAGGCAATAACCACAGAATATTCCGTTTCTGCTTTGCAGCATTTCACAAAAGGTCGCGAAGCATGGGAATCAGTGGGATGTCTGCCGGGGGCATTGGGTAGTCACGCAATTCAGAGACCTTGACCCATTTTAATACCTGCCCCTCACGCGGATGGGGAATACCGTTCCATTTGCGACAGGCAAACAGCGGCATCATCAGGTGAAAGTCGTCGTAGCTATGCGACGCAAAGGTCAATGGAGCGAGGCAGGAGTTCCACGTCTCAATACCAAGTTCCTCATGCAACTCACGTACAAGCGCGGCTTCGGGTGTTTCACCGGGCTCAACTTTACCACCGGGGAACTCCCAAAGACCCGCCATGGATTTGCCTTCGGGGCGCTGTGCCAAAAGCACGCGCCCCTCGACGTCGATCAAGGCAACTGCCGAAACGAAAACCAGTTTCACGAGCGATAATCTGCGTTGATGGTGATGTAGCCGTGGGTCAAATCGCAGGACCATACGGTGGCCGTGCCATTGTCGAGGCCGAGGTCGACACGGATCACGATTTCGTCGTTCTTCATGTAGGCCGCGCCCGCCTCTTCGGAATAGAAGGGGGAGACCCAGCCATCCTCGGCCACAAGGATGTCGCCAAACCAAATCTTGAGGCGATCCCGCTCGGCCCGTTCGCCGGATTTACCAACAGCCATGACAATACGACCCCAGTTCGGATCTTGGCCGGCCACAGCGGTTTTGACCAAAGGCGAATTGGCAATCGCCATCGCGACACGGTGCGCCGGGCCATTGGCATTTGCGCCGGTGACCTGAACCTCAATCAGTTTGGTTGCACCTTCGCCGTCACGGGCGATTTGAATGGCGAGGTCTTTCATCACCGCATGAAGCCCTTCGCGGAAGGCATGAACACGCGGATCGGCGAAATCGGTGATAGGTGCCATATCCGCCTTACCTGTCGCGGCCAGAAGCACCGTGTCGGAGGTGGAGGTGTCGCCGTCCACCGTGACGCAGTTAAATGTCTTGGCATTGTCGAGCCAGATACATTGTTGCAGCACATCGCGCGAGATGTTTGCGTCGGTGAAGATATAGGACAGCATCGTCGCCATGTCGGGTGCAATCATGCCGGAGCCTTTGGCGATTCCGGCGATTTTGACGGTCGCACCATCAAGCTGAACCGTCCGTGTGGCGCCTTTGGCAAAGGTGTCCGTGGTCATGATCGCGCGGGCGGCCATGCTGATGCCCGCCGCATCCAACGCGGCGTCGAGATCGGCGATTTTGGCGGTGATCCGCTCCCATTTCAGGGGCTCGCCGATGACACCGGTGGAGGAGGTAAAGACGCGGGTTTGGTCAATGCCCATGGTGTCTGCCACCGCTTTGGTGATCTTTTGCACCGCATCCATGCCGTTTTTGCCGGTAAAGGCATTGGAATTGCCGGAGTTGACCAAAATGGCGGCTTTGCCCGAACCATCGAGGCCAATCTTGTCCTGACAGTCCAGCACGGCAGCGGAGCGTGTCGAGGAACGGGTGAAAACGCCGGCCATGGCTGTTCCTTCGCACAGTTCCGCCAGCATCACGTCAACGCGGCCAGAGTAGCGCACGCCCGCCTCCAAGGCGGCAAAACGCACCCCTTCGATGACAGGCAACTCGGGAAAGCCCGATTTGGGCGCGAGCGGGGAAACATGTTCGATTTTGGCCATGGTCGGCGTCCTTGCTACAAAACGATCTTAGTTGGCGAGCAGATCATCCATCCGCAACACGGAGGGATCAATGCCGTCAACGCGCTCAACTGCGCCATCCGATTCGAGGGAGGCGATTTTGTCCTGAATGGCTTTGTCTTGGATTTCTGCGGCCAATTCATCCTGCACGTCGGCCAGCGGCGGGACCTCTGACAGGCGCGTTTCCATCAGTTTGATCACATGCCAGCCAAATTGGGTCTGAACCGGCGCGGAGACAGTGCCTTCTTCCATGTCCACGACGACCTGTTCAAATTCAGGCACCATCATGCCGAGGCCGAACCAGCCCAGATCACCACCGTTCGGACCCGACGGACCCGTCGATTTTTCGCGGGCGAGATCGGCAAAATCTGCACCAGCCTCCAGATCGGCCTCAAGCGCTTTTGCCTCATCTTCGGTCTCTACCAAAATATGCGCGGCGTGATATTCGCGACCTGGCTCAAATTCGGCGAATTTGGCGTCATAGGCGGCTTTGAGGGAGGCGTCATTCACCGCCTCTTTCGCGATGGTTTCAAGCATGGAGCCGGCAATCACGACGCGTTCTTCATTCTCGATCTGGTATTTCAGCGCCTCACCAATCTCGCCTGCGGATTGTTTGAGAATCTCCTGCTGGACGATCTGATTGAGGATTCCATCGTAAAGCTGTTCGTCGGTCAGGCTTTGATATTGCGGCGGAAGACTTTGGCGTGCGGCGATGAGATGACCAACTGTGATCTCCGCGCCATTGATTGTAGCGACCACAGTCTGAGCTGTCACATCTTCGGCATGAAGCGGGCTCATGGCAAAAAACGCGGCGGAAATGAGAGCTGTGGCACCAGAAATGCGGTATTTCATCGAGAAAATCCTTCCTGTCGTCCCCATATCGGGGCGCGACGTTGACACTGTTGATGTGGCCCCTTACATCGCCTTAGGTCACTGAAGAGGAGCCTTCCGCCTGTTTCTATGGGGTGAATGGCACTGGGGCAATCCCTCCTCTCACACGATCCTGTCAGGACGCATCGAGCGGAGAGAATATGCTGGGCATCGGTACACTCGCGAAAAAGGTTTTTGGGACTCCTAACGATCGCAAGATCAAGGCGACCCGCCCTCTCGTGGCTAAAATCAACGGGCTGGAACCAGAGTTTGAAAAGCTCGATGACGCCGGTTTGATCGCAAAAACCGAAGAATTTAGAAAGCGGGTGGCCGAAGGCGAAAGCTTGATGCGCTCTTGCCGGAGGCCTTTGCCAACTGTCGCGAAGCGGCGCGGCGCGCGCTTGGTCTGCGCGCTTTTGACACGCAGTTGATGGGCGGGATTTTCCTCCACGAAGGCAACATTGCCGAGATGAAAACCGGCGAAGGTAAGACGCTTGTGGCGACCTTCCCCTGTTATCTCAATGCGCTGTCCGGTCAGGGTGTTCACGTCGTGACCGTCAACGAATACTTGGCCAAACGCGATTCTGAATGGATGGCGAATGTGTTTGAAGCGCTGGGGATGACCTGCGCCTCAATCTATAGCCAGCAACCCGAAAACGAGAAACGCGCGGCCTATGCCTGTGACGTGACCTATGCCACGAACAACGAGCTTGGGTTTGATTACCTGCGCGACAATATGAAATCCGAACTGGGTGAAATGGTTCAGCGCGGGCATCATTTTGCCATCGTCGATGAGGTCGACTCGATCCTGATCGACGAGGCGCGCACACCTTTGATCATTTCCGGCCCCTCTGATGACCGGTCTGAGCTGTACCTGACCATCGACAAATTGATCCCGGAATTGACCGACGCGCATTTCGAGCTGGATGAGAAAACTCGTCAGGTGACCTTTACCGAAGAGGGCAACGAATTCCTCGAACAGCGCCTGCATCAGGCGGGTCTTTTGGCCGAGGGTCAGACGCTTTACGATCCCGAAAGCACCACCATTGTGCACCATGTGAACCAAGGTTTGCGGGCGCATAAGCTGTTTCAGAACGGCGTTCACTACATTGTGCGCAACGGTGAGGTCGCGTTGATCGACGAATTCACCGGGCGTATGATGTCGGGCCGTCGTCTGTCGGAGGGTCTCCATCAGGCGATCGAGGCCAAAGAGGGCGTCGAAATCAAGCCCGAGAACATCACCATGGCATCGGTGACGTTCCAAAACTATTTCCGTCTTTATGAAAAACTGTCCGGCATGACCGGGACAGCGGCCACCGAGGCCGAAGAGTTCATGGAGATTTACAAACTTGGGGTGGTCGAAGTGCCGACCAACCGTCCGATTCAACGTCTTGATGAGCATGATCGGGTCTATCGTACGGAGGCGGAAAAACTGGCCGCCGTGGTCGAGTCCATCCGCGAAGCGCATGAAAAAGGTCAGCCGGTTCTTGTTGGCACCACCTCGATTGATAAGTCTGAGGATTTGTCAAAACTTTTGACCAAAGAAGGTATTGTCCACAATGTGCTCAACGCCCGTCATCACGAGCAAGAAGCACAGATCGTGGGGGACGCTGGCAAATACGGCGCGGTGACCATCGCGACCAATATGGCCGGGCGTGGGACCGACATCAAACTCGGCGGTAACGTTGAGATGAAGGTGATGGAGGCGCTTGCCGCCAATCCAGAGGCTCATCCCGACACCATCCGCGCTCAGATTGAAGCAGAACACGCCGCCGAAGAGCAACGTGTTCTTGAGGCGGGCGGGCTTTATGTTTTGGCCACTGAGCGTCACGAGAGCCGCCGTATCGACAACCAGTTGCGGGGCCGTTCTGGCCGTCAGGGCGATCCGGGTCGCTCGCTGTTTTTCTTGTCTCTCGAAGATGACCTGATGCGGATTTTCGGCTCTGATCGTCTCGATAAAATGCTGTCGTCCTTGGGGATGAAAGAGGGTGAGGCGATTGTGCACCCTTGGGTCAACAAATCCCTCGCCAAAGCACAGGCGAAGGTCGAAGGCCGTAACTTTGACATCCGCAAACAGCTTTTGAAATTCGACGACGTAATGAACGATCAGCGCAAGGTGGTGTTTTCCCAGCGCCGTGGCATCATGGAAGCCGCAGACGTGAATGAAATCGTGGCGGATATGCGCCACGAGGTGATCGAAGAACTGGTCGCGGAGGCTATTCCACCGAAATCCTATCCCGATCAATGGGATGTTCCAAAACTGCAGGAATCTATTGCTGAGACTCTCAACATGGGCCTCCCGGTGCAAGATTGGGCGGACGAAGAGGGCGTCGATGATGAGGCAATCATTGATCGCATTGCTGAACAGTCCGATGCGATGATGGCGGAAAAAGCGGCGGCCTTTGGCGACGACCAAATGCGCCAGATCGAAAAGCAATTCCTGCTGAACACCATCGACGCCAAATGGCGCGAGCATCTTATGACGCTCGAACATCTGCGTTCTGTTGTTGGCTTCCGCGGCTATGCACAACGTGATCCGCTCAACGAGTATAAAAACGAAAGCTTCCAGCTTTTCGAAACCATGCTCGACAGCTTGCGCACGGAAGTGACCCAAAAACTGTCGCGTGTGCGCCCGATGACCGACGAAGAGCGCAACGCGATGTTGCAACAGCTTATGGAACAGCAGGCGGCCGCGACGGCGGGTGCTCAACCGGTTGCCCCGGATCAAGACGCTGATTTAAGCCTTGATGCTGCGCCCGGTTTTGATGAGGCGGATGTGACAACCTGGGGCAATCCAGGCCGCAATGATCTCTGCCCCTGTGGCTCCGGGAAAAAATTCAAACACTGCCACGGCGCTGTTTAAATCACTCACTGACAATGGTTAGCCCGCTTTCGATCACCGGAGGCGGGCTTTTTCTTGCCGCAATGGGACCTCAGAAAAATCAGATTTCTCCGCTACATCCTTAATAAATGGTCAAGGGTTTGGTGGAGGATGTAATGCTCCCTAAGGGTAAAATTTTAACTGCTGTAGGCACGCTGCTCGCCGCTTTTGCGATTGGATATGTCATGCAAGGCGGCGCCATTGCGGCACGCATTGATCCCACCGATGAAAATCTTGGGCAAGCGCTGTCTTTGGCGTCGGGTGTACCGCTTCCTCCCGCGGCGCTCGTCGTCAAACCTCCAACCCTTATACAAGAATCCCCTCTGCTGCGCGTGGCTGCCCTGGAGCAAAATCACCTGTCTCCTGCTGCGATCTCTGATGCTTTGCAGGCCTCGGACGACATCATTTGCCCCGTCAGCTTAAAGGCCGTTTCAATGGCGGATGCGATGGTCGGACTCACTATGGCCGCGCCCTGTGCGGCGGATCAAACCGTCACCTTCACTCATGCAGCTCTACAGTTTTCCGCCCTTCTGGATGCCAGTGGCGAGCTCTTTCTGACTGTGCCCGCCTTAGAAAAATCTGCGCGCTTTGAGGCGACGCTTGCATCCGGTGCGCAGGTTGAAACCAGCTTGGACGTCTTCACCATCGACACCTATTCCCGCGTCGTTTTGCAATGGATTGGCGAGGCTCATTTCCAGTTGCACGCTTTTGAAAACGGAGCCGAGTTTGGCGCTGTGGGTCATATTTGGAGCGAAGCGCCCTCGGAACCCACACGCGCCAGAACGTCTCATTCCGGCTATATGATTGAATTAGGCTCCGAAGTTGCGCCACATGCCGCGCATTCTCAGATCTATTCTTTTCCTGTTGATTGGGCGGAAACCGAGACCCATGTCGCATTGGTGGTCGAAGTTGAAGTGACAGAAGCCACCTGTGGTCGCCAAATTGGTGGTAAGATATTTGAGATTGCGCCCTTCGCCCCTACGAAAGGCCAGAGCTTTTTTGTCGATATGCCGGATTGCCATGCGATTGGCGACTTTATCCAGTTGAAAAATATCGTCCCAGAGTTGAAAATCGCCAGCAACTGATTGCCCCCGGTTTTCATGCGAGGCTAAGCGCTCATGTCCAGTCAAAGTGCGGCGAAAATCGTCGCATTGACCCTTTCCTTGTTCTTGCCTCTCATGGCGCAAGCCCAAGACGTAAACCTTCTGTCACGCGATGGGACAATTTCAATCTCAGGCACGTTTCTGAGTTTCGATGGGGAATTCTACCGCGTCGATACGGATTTGGGTGTTCTGACAGTCGACGGTACAGGCGTGCAATGTGAGGGGCCGGGCTGTCCCGAACTTGATGGGTATTATGCCCAAATTCGTCTGTCTGGCGATCCCACCGGTATGTCGGACCTGGTCCCTGCTTTGATTACGGCTTTCGCCTTGCGCAATGGCTATGTGGTCGAGGAAGAGCCGGGGGTCGATGGTCAAACGGCGCTTTTGCTTTTGGACGCTGAGAGCAAACTGGTCGTTGGCGAATTTCTGATCGCACCGACCTCAAGCGGTGAAGGTTTCGCGGATCTCGTTTCCGAGAATACCGATGTTGTTGTGTCGTTGCGCAAAGTGTCTCCCATGGAGCGGTCGTTGGCGCAGGAGGCGGGTGTTGGCGATCTGTCCGATCCCCTGCGCGCGCGCGTGATTGGTTTGGATGCTTTGGTGCCTGTCGTGTCGCGTTCAAACTTGCTTGAGGGGCTGTCGCTCACCGATCTGTCCAATATTTATACCGGGTCGGTCACAAATTGGAGCGAAGTTGGTGGCGCTGATGCTCCCGTGTCGCGCCATGTGATGCGTGACGATTTGCGAGAGGGCAGTGAATTTCGCCGGATGATTCTTGCCAAAGGGGCATCTGCGACAGATGAGTTGACCGTACATGACAGCTACGCCGCTTTGAGTGCTGCGGTTGAGCATGACCCATATGCCATCGGATTGGGGCGGATGTCGGCAGGTGGGTCGGTTAAACCGCTTGGGCTGACGGGGGCTTGTGGATTTGAAGCGCAAGCCATCGCGCCGGACATCAAAACCGAAGACTATCCGCTGACCCGTCCCGTCTTTCTCTACACACCCGCGCGGCGTTTGCCGAAATTGGCGCGAGAGTTTCTTGAATTTGCTGTATCGCCCGCAGCGCAGGTTGTCGTTGCTCGCACGGCTTTTGTGGATCAAGGGGTGGACCACCTGTCGTTCCGCGATCAGGGCCGCCGATTTGCCAATGCAATCACCCATGCCGGAGACGAAATCTCGCTCGATGATCTCCAAGATGTGACCGCGGCCCTGCAAGGGGCCAAACGGCTGACTTTGGGGTTTCGCTTTGAAGGGGGTGCCATCGGTCTCGATGCGCAATCGCGGTCCAACGTGCATTTGCTTGCGGAACTGATTGAGGCGGGGGTCTATGACGGCAAAGAATTGATGTTCGCGGGATTTTCCGACGGCGAAGGTGCCGCGCCAGTCAACCGCGCACTCTCGGAGCGGCGCGCCAATGCTGTGCTGTTGGCCGTGCGTCGTGCGCTTGGCGAAGCCTTTGAACCAGATCGGCTACGATTGAGCGTCCAAGGCTATGGCGAAGTCATGCCGCTTGCCTGCGATGACGTTGCTTGGGGTCGGTCACTTAATCGTCGGGTGGAAATTTGGCTCAGAGAATTATAATAAATCAGAGATAGCCTGACCCACGAAAACTCAGCTCAGTCGATTTTCCAATGATCAGGTGATCGTGGAGCTGAATATCGAGCGCCTCTGCGGCATCGCGGATTTGGTTGGTCATGGTGATGTCTGCGTCTGATGGCGTCGGGTCGCCAGAGGGATGGTTGTGGACGAGAATGAGGGCAGAGGCATTGAGTTCAAGCGCCCTTTTAACCACCTCACGCGGGTAGACCGGCACATGATCCACCGTACCGCGTGCCTGTTCTTCATCGGCGATGAGGATGTTTTTCCGATCCAGATACAGCACGCGAAACTGTTCGGTTTCCCGATGTGCCATGGTGGTGTGGCAATAGTCCAAAACCGCATCCCAGCTTGAAATCACCGGGCGTTGCATGACACGGGCGCGGGCAAGACGATGCGCCGCCGCCTCGACGATTTTCAGCTCTTGGGCGACGGCAAGATCGACGCCCTCAATCTCCAAAAGTCGGGAAATGGGTGCGGAGATAACGCGGTTGAAATCGCCGAAACTCTCGATCAGCGTTGCCGCAATCGGTTTTACATCCGCACGCGGAAGAGCGCGGTAAAGGATGAGTTCCAAAAGCTCATAATCCGGCATCGCCTGCGCGCCGCCATCAAAGAAGCGATCCTGAAGGTGCTTTTTATGATTGCGCAGGTAGCTTGGCGGACGCGAGGGGAGGACAACGGGACGGGCTTCTTCGAGATCGAAGAGCCAGTCGGGCATTTCGCGAAACGCGGAGGGGTGCGGTGTTGTGGTCATGGAGTGAATCCATCCCACGATTCGCTAAAAAAGTAGTTAACGGCTTTTAACCGGCGGCATAGATATATACGCCGCCAGCCAAAGGTTTTAGCTTTTCATTCCATCCCAAAAAGTCTTTACCTTTTTGAAAAAGCTAGAACTTTCCGGGTTGTTGTGGTCTTCACCGAGCTTTTCAAACTCCTGAAGCAACTCTTTTTGTTTCGAGGTCAAATTGACGGGCGTTTCCACCGAAAGCTCGATGAACATGTCACCCTGACCACCTCCCCGCAGCGCAGGCATGCCTTTGGCGCGTAGGCGCATTTGGCGACCAGATTGGCTCCCTGCGGGGATTTTCACGCGAGAACGCCCGCCATCAATGGTCGGAACTTCAATGTCACCACCAAGCGCCGCCGTGGCCATAGATACGGGGACAGAGCAATGCAAATGCACGCCGTCGCGCTCAAACAGATTGTGCGACCGCACCTCGATGAAAATGTAGAGATCACCCGTGGGACCGCCACGAAGCCCTGCCTCGCCTTCGCCAGCTAGGCGAATGCGCGTGCCTGTTTCGACACCTGCGGGAATGTTCACAGACAGAGAGCGCTCTTTTTCAATGCGCCCAGCACCACGACAATCGGGGCAGGGGTCTTTGATCGTCTGCCCCAGACCACCACAGGCCGGACAGGTGCGTTCAACGGTGAAAAAGCCCTGTTGCGCGCGGACCTTGCCCATGCCCGAACAAGACGGACAGGTTTGCGGTTCGGCACCGTTCGCAGCGCCTGTGCCGCTGCAGCCCGTGCAGGCAACGGAGGTCGGGACAGTGATGGTCTTTTGCGCGCCCTTATAGGCCTCCTCTAAGGTGATACGCATGTCGTAGCGTAGGTCTGCACCGCGTTGCGCACGCGACCGCTGACCGCCGCGTTGACCGCCCATGAAATCGCCAAACAGGTCATCGAACACGTCGGAGAAGGCCGACGAGAAATCGCCATGACCGCCACCAAAGCCACCGCCAGCACGCCCGCCACCGCCCATGCCACCCTGTTCAAAAGCGGCATGACCAAACCGGTCATAGGCGGCCTTTTTATCGGGGTCTTTGAGCGTGTCGTAGGCTTCGTTCGCTTCTTTGAACTTGGCCTCTGCCTCGGGGTTGTCTTTGTTGCGGTCGGGGTGAAATTCCATCGCTTTTTTGCGATAGGCTTTTTTCAATTCCCCAGCATCCGCGCCTTTGTTGACGCCAAGCACCTCATAGAAATCGCGTTTTGCCATGGATTTGGTCCTTTCGGGAACGCCCTAAAACGGGAGAGGCCGGTTCGATGGTTCGAACCGGCCAATCGGTCCCTGATACGCGTTAGGAGCGCTTGTCGCCGCCGAGATCTTCGAAATCGGCATCAACGATGTCATCATCAACAGACGACGGACCGTCATCCATATCGACATCGTCGCCTTGGCCCGCTTTGCTCTGTTCAGCCTTATAAATGGCCTCACCGAGCTTCATGGCAGCGTCAGTCACGTTTTGAATGCCCGAACGGATTTTATCCGGGTCTTCGGTTTCAAGCTGATCTTTGAGCGCAGCAATCGCAAGTTCGATGGCTTCAACGGTGGTCGGATCAACCTTGTCGTTGTGCTCTTCGATCGCCTTTTCAGTCGAGTGAATGAGGCTTTCGGCTTGGTTTTTCGCTTCGACCAATGCTTTGCGGGCCTTATCGGCGTCGGCATTTGCCTCGGCGTCTTTGACCATTTTCTCGATGTCCTCATCGGAGAGGCCACCAGAGGCTTGGATCGTGATCTTTTGCTCTTTGCCGGTGCCTTTGTCTTTGGCACCCACTTCGACGATACCGTCGGCGTTGATGTCAAAGGTCACTTCGATTTGCGGCATGCCGCGCGGTGCGGGCGGGATGCCTTCGAGGTTGAATTGGCCCAGCATTTTGTTGTCGGCGGCCATTTCGCGCTCACCTTGGAACACGCGAAGTGTCACGGCGGACTGGTTGTCCTCGGCGGTGGAGAAGATTTGCGACTTCTTCGTCGGGATCGTGGTGTTGCGGTCGATCAGACGGGTGAACACGCCACCCAGCGTTTCGATGCCGATGGACAGCGGGGTCACATCAAGCAGCAACACGTCTTTCACGTCACCTTGCAATACGCCGGCCTGAATGGCGGCGCCCATGGCAACTACTTCGTCCGGGTTCACACCTTTGTGCGGCTCTTTGCCGAAGAATTTGGTCACCTCTTCGATGACTTTCGGCATACGGGTCATCCCGCCAACCAACACGACTTCGTCGATGTCAGAGGTGGACAGGCCAGCGTCTTTGAGCGCAGCTTGGCACGGTTTGATCGAGTTTTTGATCAGGTCGTTCACAAGGCTTTCCAGCTTCGCACGGGTCAGTTTGACCACGAGGTGAAGCGGCGTGCCGGAGGACGGGTCCATGGAAATGAACGGCTGGTTGATCTCGGTCTGGCTGGAGGACGACAGTTCGATCTTGGCTTTTTCAGCAGCTTCTTTGAGGCGCTGAAGGGCCATTTTGTCTTTGGTCAGATCGACGCCATGCTCTTTTTTGAACTCACCCGCGAGGTAGTTCACGATGCGCATGTCGAAATCTTCACCACCAAGGAATGTGTCGCCGTTGGTGGCCTGCACTTCAAACACGCCATCACCGAGTTCGAGGATGGTCACGTCGAATGTCCCGCCGCCAAGGTCATAGACTGCGATGGTCTTGGTTTCGGATTTGTCGAGGCCATAGGCCAAAGCCGCAGCTGTCGGCTCGTTGATGATCCGCAGCACTTCGAGGCCAGCAATCTTACCGGCGTCTTTGGTGGCTTGGCGTTGGGCGTCGTTAAAGTAAGCCGGAACCGTGATGACGGCCTGGGTCACTTCTTCGCCGAGATAGGACTCGGCGGTTTCTTTCATCTTGCCGAGAATAAAGGCGGAGATTTGCGAAGGCGAATATTTGTCGCCACGCACTTCAACCCAAGCGTCACCATTGCCGCCATCGACGATGCTGTAGGGAACGAGGCTCTTGTCCTTTTCCACTTCGGCGTCACCGACGCGACGACCGATCAAACGTTTGACGGCGAACACTGTGTTCTCAGGGTTGGTCACAGCCTGACGTTTGGCCGCTTGACCAACGAGGCGTTCATTGTCGGTAAAGCCGACGATCGAAGGCGTGGTACGTGCACCTTCAGCATTTTCAATAACCCGGGGTTGCGAACCATCCATGATGGCAACGCAGGAGTTGGTGGTCCCGAGGTCGATACCGATGACTTTGGCCATGCTCAAAATCCTCTCTTAGGCGATGTTAAAACGAGGGGCCCATTTTGGCACCCGCCGTTGATCCCAGTGATCTTGACCGATCAGAATATCCGAACCGATCATTGCTTCTCGGCGTATATAAGGAGGCGTTTGGCCCCCTGCAAGTTGTGCAAGGCGCTCAGGGACAGGAAAAATGGAGTCATTTCAGAGGAAAATGACAAAGGAGGGGGAAAATGGATCGACCAAAGGCATTAAGTCTGCGTGGGATGCGCATTTATAAGGGGCTTATTGCGGCAGAGGATCAAAAGGCAATCATTGAAGATCTGCGCGAGGTGACGCGGCGCGCGCCGCTCTTTTCGCCGATGACGCCTTATGGAAAGCCGATGTCTGTGCGTACGACCTCTGCGGGGCGGTTTGGCTGGGTCTCGGATAAAGCGGGGTATCGCTATGCCGATCGGCATCCGAATGGGCAAAACTGGCCGCCCATTCCGAAACGGGTTCTCACCATTTGGGAGCAGGTTGCGGGCACAGAGCGGTCGCCTGAGTGCTGTTTGGTCAATTTTTACGGCGAAGGTGCGAAAATGGGGATGCATCAGGATCGCGATGAGATGGATTTTGGCCAACCTGTTGTGTCGATTTCCCTGGGGGATGAGGCGCTGTTTCGGGTTGGTCAGGCGACCCGTGGTGGCAAAACGGAAAGCGTTTGGTTGCAGTCCGGCGATGTGGTGGTCATGAACGGTGAAGCGCGCCTGTTGTATCACGGCATTGATCGGATCAAGACTGGCACCAGCACGCTTTTGCGTGATGGGGGTCGTCTCAATCTGACATTGCGCGTTGTGACGTGACCGCGATCACCGCGCGCCCCAGCTCAGCGACACGCGTTTGCGGGTGAAAAATTCGGCAAGCAGCCCGATGGTGACAAAGATCATTGAAAAGACAGCTGGGTAAAGGACCGAACTGTAATGCGGGTTGTAATTGACGAAGGTAAAGCCGCGGGCCTGGTCAATGGTGTGAAACAGCGGGTTCCACGAAAAAAAGGCAAGCATGTAGCCCGGTGTTTGATTGGCGACGAACATCTTGCCGGAGGTAAACATATTGGCGCGGGTGTAGACTGTTTGCACGATGCCCACCATGCGCGGGGCCCATGGTTTGGCAGCCAAAACCACAGTGCCGATGGCGGATCCGGAGGCCCAGGCCATAAGCAACATCCCAAAAGCGCCAGCGGCATCCTGAAAATGCACCTCTCCCCAGCCCAAGGAATAGACGATGAGGATCACCGCGACTGATAGGACCTGGATGTAAAGGGTGCTGAGAGCGGCGGAGGCGATGGAAATGGCGGTGTTCATCGGCGCGTGTTGCATCATCGGCGAGGTGGAATTTTCCGCACCGGCAACCGCGCCAATGGCTTTGTTATGCGTCAGAAACAGGAAAATCCCGGACATGATGAATAGCATAAAATCTCCTCTGATCGCGACGCCACGGATACCGAGAATGCTGTACATAAAGGTAAAAACAAACACGAGAATCATCGCCTGTGTCATATTCGAAATCAGACCCAGAAGCGGGTTTCCGTGTGATTTTCGGACATGACGCACGGTGTTCACGAAAATAAGCCTCAGGATCGTCAGCGCGGCTGAGAACCCGCTTCGGCTTTTTGCGTAATGAAACATCGTTCATGTGTCCTGTAGGTTAATCGCGCCTGTTTCTTCGGGATTTCTTGTTGTTCCCATGCCGACATAGCATAAGGTTGTTGAGGTTTTCTTTCAATGAAAACACATGTGACATAAATCAGGAGCAAACCCTTGGATTTCGAAAAACTTATCCCCCTCATGCGCAGTCTGGCAATCGAAGCTGGTGAGAAGATTCTTGAGATTTACAATGCCGATGATTTTGAAGTGAAAACAAAATCGGACGAAAGCCCGGTGACCGAAGCCGACGAAGCTGCGGATGCATTGATTTCCGCAGGGTTGCGGGCCGCTTTCCCCGATGTGACCCTGATCACCGAAGAACAATCTGCCTCGCATCAGTTGAAATCGGATACGTTCCTTATCGTTGACCCGCTTGATGGCACTAAAGAATTTGTACAGCGTCGTGGCGATTTCACCGTGAACATTGCTTATGTCGAGAAGGGTGTGCCGCTGCGCGGTGTGGTTTACGCGCCTGCCAAGGATCGCCTGTTTATCACCGATGCAAGCGGGCAGTCCTATGAGGAAATTGGCCCGTTTGAAGCCTCGGCGCCGGGTGAAATGAAAAAGATGTCCGTGTCGACGCCGGACAATGACGCCTTGATGATCGTGGCCTCGAAATCGCACCGTGATCAGGCAACCGAAGATTACCTTGCCAAATACAAAGCGAAAGACAGCAAATCTGCGGGTTCGTCGCTTAAATTCTGTCTTGTGGCAACGGGAGAGGCCGATCTTTATCCGCGCGTTGGACGTACGATGGAATGGGATACGGCTGCCGGACATGCGGTTTTGCTTGGGGCCGGTGGCGATGTGGTGCGCTTTGATGATCACACGCCTCTGACCTATGGCAAAGAAGATTACGCCAATCCGTTCTTCATTGCCTATGCTCCCGGTGTTGAGCTGAAAGACGCCTGATGTCCGTTCTGATTGTGATTCCCGCCCGGTACGCGTCAACGCGCTATCCGGGCAAACCGCTTGTTGAGTTGACCGGGGCCACGGGGGAGGCGAAATCCCTCATCCGGCGCAGTTGGGATGCCGCAATTGCGGTGTCCGGTGTGGACCGGGTTGTTGTTGCAACGGATGATGACCGCATTCGCACGGCCGCCGAAGCCTTTGGGGCGGAGGTTGTGATGACCTCAGAGGCCTGCGCCAATGGCACTGAACGCTGTGCCGAGGCCTTGGAAAATCTCGGTGGCGGTTATGACATTGTGGTCAATCTTCAGGGCGATGCGCCGCTGACCCCCGCCTGGTTTGTCGAAGACCTCGTGGCGGGTTTGCGGGCGCACCCGACAGCGGAGGTTGCCACTCCGGTGTTGCGCTGTGATGGCCGGGCTTTGAACGGGTTTCTTGAGGACCGGCGGGCGGGACGCGTGGGCGGAACGACGGCCGTGTTTGGGAGTGATCACAAGGGTCTCTATTTTTCAAAAGAGGTGATTCCCTATACCTCTAAAACCTACGCGGATGACGAAGAAACGCCGGTGTTTCACCATGTTGGCGTCTACGCCTATCGCCCCTCCGCATTGGCAGCTTATCCCAAATGGCCGACGGGCCCCTTGGAAAGCCTCGAAGGTTTGGAGCAACTCCGCTTCTTGGAACAAGAGCGGCCCGTTCTGTGTGTCGAGGTCGAATCTCGTGGGCGGCAATTTTGGGAGTTGAACAACCCCGAAGACGTTCCGCGTCTTGAGGCAATGCTGTCTGAGATGGGCGCGTCTTAGGGGAATTTATGCGCCATATGATCGTTTTTTGATCTGTATCTGTGTGCTAACAAGGCACAGTAGTAAAACTGTGGCAATAAACTGCGAAAGCTAAAGACCAGTGCTGACCTTATGACCGGAAAACATTAAGGTCGCTTTGGCAAAGTTCAATTTAAGGGCTCAATGGTGCGAGCCCAGAGGAGTAAAGATGACACGTAAAGTGACGAAAGCGATCTTTCCCGTGGCGGGTTTGGGGACGCGGTTTTTACCTGCGACCAAATCCATTCCGAAGGAAATCATGACGCTTGTCGATCGTCCCTTGATTCAATACGCCATTGATGAAGCGCGGGCGGCCGGAATTAAGGAGTTCATCTTTGTCACCTCGCGCGGAAAGGGCGCGCTTGAGGACTACTTTGATCATTCTCCCGTCCTTGAACAAGAGCTGCGCAAAAAGGGCAAAGATGGGCTTCTGGAAACCCTGAAAATGACCAATATGGACAGTGGTGCGATTGCCTATATCCGCCAGCACAAAGCGCTGGGCCTTGGTCACGCTGTATGGTGCGCGCGCCGTCTTTTGGACCCGAAAGAACCCTTTGCTGTGATTCTGCCGGATGACGTGATTGCGGCGGATAAGCCGTGTTTGCAACAGATGGTCGAAGCCTATGAAGAAATTGGCGGCTCTATGGTTGCGGCCATGGAAGTCCCCGATGACAAAGTGTCCTCCTACGGTGTGCTCGACATCAAAGAGGACATGGGGGCCTATGTTTCGGCCAAAGGCATGGTCGAAAAACCTGCGCCCGGCACAGAACCGTCCAACCTTGCGGTGATCGGTCGTTATATTCTTTCGCCCAATGTGATGAAAAACCTCAACCAGATGAAAGCGGGCGCCGGCGGTGAAATTCAGCTGACCGATGCGATTGCCGACGAGATCGACACGGATCGCGGCGTGTACGGCTATCGCTTCGCGGGTCAGCGGTTTGATTGCGGGTCCAAGGCGGGCTTCCTTCAGGCGACGATTTCTTTCGGCCTGTCGCGCCCTGAGTTGCGTGATGAGCTTCAGGAGTATCTTGATACCCTGTCCTCCATGCGCACTGCTGCACAGTAAGGTCCATCCATGACCAAATCCGTTATTGTAACCGGCGGAGCGGCTATATCGGCTCGCATGCGTGTAAGGCGCTGCGGGCCGCGGGCTATCAGCCTGTGACTTTTGACAACCTGTCGACGGGTTGGGAAGATGCGGTGAAATTTGGCCCATTTGAGAAGGGTGATCTTTTGGATCGTGCCCGCCTTGACGAGGTCTTTGCCAAATATAAACCCGTCGCCGTGATGCATTTCGCCGCTTTTTCCCAGGTTGGCGAAAGCATGTCAGATCCGGGGAAATACTGGCGTAACAACGTCATCGGCTCTTTGACGTTGGTCGAAGCGGCGGTGGCGGCGGGGTGTCCGCATTTTGTGTTTTCCTCCACCTGTGCCACCTATGGCGATCAGGACAACGTGGTGTTGGATGAGGACTCTGTACAGCTCCCGATCAACTCCTACGGGGCGTCCAAGCGCGCGATCGAAGACATTCTGGAAAACTTTGGCGCGGCCTACGACCTTAACCATGTGATTTTCCGCTACTTCAACGTGGCTGGCTGTGATCCCGACGGCGAGGTGGGCGAGTTCCATCAGCCGGAAACCCATCTCATCCCGCTGATGTTGGATGCGATCGCGGGCAAACGCGCCGCTTTGACGATTTTCGGCACGGATTATGACACGCCGGATGGCACCTGTATCCGCGATTATGTCCATGTCTGTGATCTGGTCGATGCCCATGTTTTGGGTCTCAAATGGCTTGAAAACGGCAAAGGCAGCCGGGTGTTCAATCTGGGCACTGGTGTGGGATTTTCGGTGCGTGACGTCGTGGATCATTCCCGCGCTGTGACCAACAAAGATGTGCCCATCGTCGAGGGGGATCGCCGTCCTGGCGATTGTACCAAACTTGTCTCTGGCTCGGCGCGTGCGATCAAGGAGCTTGGATGGGCCCCTGAGCGCTCGAATCTTGCCACGATGATTGATCATGCGTGGAAATGGCATCAAACTGGCCACTACGAAAAATGATCCACAATGTGGATTTTTCAGTGGGGAGTTTGAATGCCAGTTTACGATCTTTGGAGGAAATACCGGCTACGACACAAGCGCCGGTATCTTCTTGCTCGGGCATGGATCAAACGCCGCGAATTGGAAGCCGTGCAACTGCGCACGGCCAAAATCCGCAAGGGTGATATCCTTGCCTTTGCGACTGTGCGCAATGAGAGGCTGCGGCTTCCCTATTTTCTCGATCACCACCGTGCCTTGGGCATTTTGCATTTTCTGATCATTGATAATGGCAGCACTGATGGAACATCAGACTATCTGCTCCGTCAACCGGATGTTTCATTATGGAGAACAGATCAAAGCTACCGTGACGCGCGGTTCGGAATGGATTGGATCAACAGTCTTTTGATGCGTTACGGTCACGATCATTGGTGCCTTACTTTGGACGCTGATGAGGCGTTGATAATCCCCTTCAATGAAACGCGAACCCTACATGATCTGACCGCCTGGCTCGACACTCGACGCTGTCGGGTGTTTTCCGCGATGATGTTGGATTTGTATGGAGACGGTCCCATCAGCGCGGTCAGTTATAAGGAGGGGCAGCCAGTTTGGGATGTTTTGCCTTATTATGATGCGCATAACTATACTTGGGAAATGCAAGCGAAATACAATGATATTTCCATACGAGGGGGGCCACGTGCGCGGGTCTTTTTTAAAGATCAGCCGAACATCGCTCCACATCTGCATAAGACCCCCTTGGTCAAATGGCATGGGCGATTTGCTTATGTGAGTTCAACTCATGTGGTTCTGCCACGTGAACTAAACTGTGGATTTGACGCACGTCTGGATTTGCCGACAGGGGCTTTGCTTCATAGCAAGTTTCTACCGGACATGATGGAAAAGGCGCGGCAAGACAACCTGCTCCGTGAGTATCACTTAAACCCCCATAAATATGATGACTATTATGCGGCCGTTGCAAGAGACCCCACTCTTTGGTCTGAGGATGGTGTCCGGTATCATGGATGGCAGGGCCTTGAAGAGGATGGAATTTTGACACGTGGCGCATGGCGTTAGGTCAGAGGGTGCGCCAATAATTGTTTCAAAATTTACAATGTGTTGTTTACGAAAACTGAATAAACCCCTATTTAAAATAGGAAAAGACGCATTACAGAAACATAAGAAAACAATCCAAAGCACCTTTAAAATGTGGGTGGGTGAGGCGGGTCTTAAAGTTTGTGTGATAGCTGAGGTAAAAGAGAAACCCTGAGCGAAATGGAAAAGGGCTGAAGTGAGTCGGCTACGGCAATATCGCCTGAGACTTCGGCGCAAGCATCGGCTTATCCGAGCATATCGGAAAAGCCGAGAGTTGACTTGTCTGCAAAATCACACCGACCGGATCAAAAAAAATGACGTCCTTCTGGTCTGTACGCTGCGCAATGAACGCATCCGGTTGCCGTATTTTATGAAATATTACAGGGACATGGGCGTGTCCCATTTTCTTTTTGTCGACAATGACAGTGACGATGGCTCGCGGGAATTTCTCATCGGCCAAGAGGATGTGTCGATCTGGCACACCACGGCAAGTTATCGAAAATCGCTGTTTGGCGTGCATTGGATGAATGCGCTCGCGCGCAAATATTGCCACGGACATTGGACGCTGACCGTTGATGTGGACGAGTTTTTCGCCTTTCCCTTTTGCGACACCCGTCCGATCCCGGCCTTGACCGATTGGCTCGATAATTCCGGCCTGCGCAGTTTTTCGGCCATGTTGATTGACATGTACCCCAAAGGACCGGTCGATGCGCAGCCCTATATTGAGGGCCAAAATCCGTTTGAGATTGCCGAATGGTTTGACAGCGGAAACTACATGCTTTCAACCAACTGGGAGTATGAAAACCTGTGGATTCAGGGCGGCCCGCGCGCGCGGCTTTTTTTTCACAACGACCCGTTCAACGCGCCATCTTTGAACAAAATTCCATTGGTCAAATGGGATCGCAGCTATGTGTATCTGCATTCGACTCATATGCTTTTGCCGAAACGCCTGAATAAAGTCTACGACAGCAATGGCGGTGAAATGGCCTCTGGCGTGCTGTTACACGCCAAGTTTCTCAATACATTCGTGCAAAAGACCGAAGAGGAATTGAAGCGCCGTCAGCATTATGCCGGAAGTCGCGAATATCTTGCCTACATGAGTCGGATCAAAGATGATCCTGACTTGTGGTGTAACTGGTCTGAAAAATACATCAATTGGCGGCAACTTGAGATTCTCGGTCTTATGTCCAAGGGCAACTGGGCATGACGGTCGGGTTTGTAATGCTTGTTCATACCGCCCTTGATCGCGCCGAACAGGTTGCGCGTCATTGGGCAAGCCATGGCTGCCCGGTTGTGATCCATGTGGATCGCCGGGTGAAAAAGGATGTCTATCAACCCTTTGTCGATAGTCTCTCTGATCTCGACACGGTGATTTTTAGTAAACGCCATGCGTGCGATTGGGGAACCTGGTCGCTCGTCGCCGCCTCACAAGCCGCCTCAGAGCTGATGCTCGACCGGTTTCGCAATGTGCGCCATGTCTACCTGTCGTCCGGCTCCTGTTTGCCGCTGCGGCCCGTAGAGGATTTGAAACAATATCTTGCGGCGCGGCCGATGACGAATTTTATCGAAAGCGTCACAACCGAGGATGTGCCTTGGACTGTGGGCGGGCTGGACGCCGAACGCTTTACGCTCCGGTTCCCGTTTTCGTGGAAAAAGCGGCGGTGGTTGTTTGACCGCTACGTCACGCTTCAACGCAAAATCCGGTATAAACGCAAAATTCCGGACGGTTTGGTTCCGCATCTTGGCTCGCAATGGTGGTGCCTGACGCGTCAAACCCTCTCCGCCATTCTCGAAGACCCGGATCGCAAGGCCTATGACAGCTATTTCAAAAAGGTCTGGATCCCGGATGAAAGCTATTACCAAACCTTGGTGCGGCTCTATTCCAACAATATCGAGAGCCGGTCTTTGACTCTGTCGAAGTTCGACTATCAGGGCAAACCGCATATTTTTTATGATGATCACCTGCAACTTCTGCGGCGCTCGGATTGCTTTGTGGCGCGCAAAATCTGGCCCCGGGCGGATCGTTTGTACACAACGTTTTTGAACTCTGACAGCAACCCGATGAAGGGGGCCGAGCCCAATCCGGGCAAAATAGACCGCATCTTTTCAAAGGCTGTGGAGCGTCGGACGATGGGGCGCGAGGGGCTATATATGCAAAGCCGGATGCCGGGGCATGGTCAGGGTCAAGACAAAACCAGTGCGCCCTATTCCGTGTTTGAGGGCTTCTCTGATCTGTTCGAGGAGTTTGATGAATGGCTGGCGCGTGCGGTCGGTGCGCGGGTGCATGGTCATCTTTTTGATCCTGACGGTGTTGAGTTCGCCGGCGATCAAAAGGTGTTCTCTGGCGCGCTTTCGAACCATGCGGCCTTGAGGGATTATAACCCCTGCGGCTTTCTCACCTCGCTGATCTGGAACACCCGGGGCGAGCGGCAGTGTTTTATGTTCGGACCTCGCGACAATCAGGAGATCAACTGGCTCATCGCCACCGATCCAAACGCTCAGATTTCGGTGATCACCGGGGCTTGGGCTGTGACCCTGTTCCGTTCAAATCGCAATTTCTCTGATATTCGTCGGGAGGCCGCGCGGTTACAACGGATCGAGGCGGAGCATATCGCCATCCTGCGGTCCCAACATGTCAAAGCGCGCGTGCGGATTTGGACCATGGCGGATTTTATCGAAAGCCGTATGGAGCCTTTGCAGGCGATCATTGATGAGATCGGTCCGCGCAATGTCCGCCGGTTGACCGAAGCCCCCAAGATGCGGGATTTGACAGGCTTTGGCCAGTTCCTGCAAAATCTGAAAAATCAGGGGATGAAGCCCCACCTCATGGGCGATTTTCCCATGGGCAACGCGCCCGATGCCCGCCCCCGCGATAGCAAACGGCCCTATTTGGTAAAGTAGCGCATGTCTCATCAGTACGACTATTTCGTAATTTTCGCAGAAATGCGAACCGGGTCAAATTTTCTCGAAGAAAACGTCAATTCCTATCCTGGGCTGACATGTTGGGGCGAGGCGTTCAATCCGGCCTTTATCGGCAAGTCGAAACAGAAAGAAATGCTGGGCGTAAGCCTGATCATGCGCGAAGCGGACCCGACGCTTTTGCTGCATAAAATGCGGGATGCAACCAAGGGGTTGGCTGGATTTCGGTTTTTCCACGATCACGACCCGCGCATTCTGGCACATGTCCTGAAGGATTCGAAATGCGCCAAGATCATCCTCACCCGCAACCCGCTGGACAGCTATGTGTCGCGCAAGATCGCGGACAAGACCGGACAATGGCGGCTTGGCGATTTGAAGGATGCTAAATCGGCCAAGATAGTTTTTGATAAACGTGAATTCTCAGGGCTTTTGGATGAACTCAAGGGGTTTCAGCTTTCGCTTCAGCGCGCGCTGCAAACCTCTGGCCAGACTGCGTTTTATATCAATTATGACGACATTCAGGACATTGAAGTCCTCAACGGGTTGGCACGTTTCCTTGGTGTGAGTGAGGAGCGGGGCAAGACCACGCAAAAGACCAAGGTTCAAAACCCGTCGCGTCTTGAGGATAAGGTTGTGAACTACGCGGAGATGGTGGCCAACCTGTCCAGCGTCGACCACTTCAACCTGTCCAACACGCCAAATTTCGAACCGCGTCGCGGTCCTGGGGTGCCGACCTATCTGGCCGGTCAATCGGTACCTTTGCTTTATATGCCGGTGCGCAGTGGCCCGGAGCAAGCGGTGCAGGCGTGGCTGGCCGGTCTGGATAGGATCGACCCAGCGGCTTTGACCCAAGAGTTTACCCAAAAGACGCTCCGTCAGTGGAAGCGGCAAAACAAAGGGCATCGCAGCTTTACGGTGATTACACATCCGGCCTTGCGGCTACATCGGACGTTTTGCCGATATATTTTGAATATCAGTGCGCTGACCTACGTAGAAATCCGCGAGGTATTGCGTGACATTTATAAGTTACCCATCCCAGTGGGTCAGCCGGACGCATCCTATGGTCGCGACCAGCACCGCGAAGCGTTTCTGAAATTCGCGGACTTCGTCAAAGGCAATCTCAACGGCCAAACCTCCATACGGGTGGATGGGACATGGGCGTCACAATCCGAAGTGATCAAAGGTTTTGCGGATTTCTCTCTGCCTGACGTCATCATACGAGAGGAAAGCCTGACCGAGGATCTTGATCGCCTAGGGGCGAGTGTTGGAGTGTCTGCGATTGCCGTTCCCGCACAGCGGGACGATAGTCCCTACACGCTTGCAGATATCTACGACGAAGAGGTCGAGGACGCCGTTCGGGCGGCCTACCAGCGCGATTACATGATGTTTGGCTTTAAACCTTGGTCACAAACCTAAAGTGTTTCGCGACACAGGGGCCGCAAAACTTGGGGTGACGTGCGGATGGTTTTGGCCCTTGAACGCGTTTTGAAATTTGGTTGAGAGGGCCCAATTTCGAAATGACCTGTGGCAGGTCTGAAACGCCACAGGCCGATTTTAAGCGGCTTTGGTTTTTGGCCCTTCAGTCAAAATGGCATGAAGGGTCGTGGCCTCGCCATTGGCGCGCAGTTTGGCGCAGATGTCCCCATCGCGCATTGTACGCGACACAAGCGCCAGTGCTTTGAGGTGATCCACACCGGATTCCGCCGGGGCAAAAAGGGCGAAAATCAGGTCGACGGGCTGCCGGTCCACGGCATCGAAATCCATCGGGTTTTCGAGGCGCATAAACGCCCCGACCACACGGTCCAACCCCTCAATGCGCGCATGAGGCAAAGCAACGCCATGCCCCACACCTGTTGGGCCAAGGCTTTCGCGGTCTTGCAAGGCATCCACCGTGTCATTGAGCGACAGGCCATAGGCACTTGCAGCGATCTCCCCGAGATCCTGAAAGAGACGTTTCTTGCTCGTCATCTTTCCGACCAATTTGATGGCCTGCGGATTCAAGATCTTAGATATATCCATATGAAATGTACCCGCCCCGACCCGTCGAGGCGGGTCAGTTTTGTTATGTCGCGTTGTTAGGGTCAACCCAACCAATGTTGCCATCGGCACGGCGGTAGACCACGTTTACTCCGGTTTTCCCATCCTTGTGGAACACAAGAACAGGAGCACCAGCCAATTCCATTTGCATCACTGCTTCGCCAACCGTCAGGGTCGGAATCTTTGCCTCCATTTCAGCGATGATCATCGGCTGAAGGCTTTCAGGTTCCTGATCCTCATCATGGTCAGACGCGGCGAGGATATACTGGGAAGCGCCGAAGAGTTCAACCGGCTCGGAGCGATCCTTGTGGTGATCTTTCAAACGGCGCTTATAACGGCGCAGTTGTTTGTCCATTTTTTCTGCGCATTCATCAAAGGCTGCGTAGATTTCATGAGCATGCGCACTGGCCTGTGCGGTCAGGCCGCTGGACAGGTGAACCACGGCCTCGCAATTGAATTCTGCCCCAGTTTTTGAAAACACGACATTCGCGTCAGTCGGACGCTGTGCGTATTTATCAAGAACGGTGCCCAGCTCCGTCTTCACATGCGTTTGAAGGGCTGTGCCGATGTCGATTTGTTTTCCGCTGATTTGGTACCGCATTGATACCTCCTTCTTTCTTTGGGACCTATATGCTCGACGCCTCCTCTGGCGTCTGACAGGGCCTTGGGTTCTTGTATAAAGCGGGAATTGAATGCATGCGTTCGCCATAGGACCCTGACGGTGTGTCGGGGTGGTGCTTTGGCGCCCTGAGGCTTTGATTTGCCGTGGCGCAGACTGTGAAACGCGCGTCATGCATCGGTTACATTTGGCGGCAGAATCTAGGTCAATGTCAATCGAAACCCGCGTTCAGATCCGGAAATTGTCGCCAAGGTAAACACGGCGTACAGTTTCATCCGCAACGATGTCTTCGGTGGTGCCGGACATCAACACCTGACCATCATGCAAAATATAGGCTCGATCAATAATTCCTAACGTTTCCTGAACGTTATGATCGGTAATCAACACGCCAATGCCACGATTCTTGAGATCGGACACAAGTCCGCGAATTTCCGCCACCGCGATAGGATCAACGCCGGCAAAGGGTTCATCCAAAAGCACATAGGAGGGGTCAGAGGCCAGACAGCGCGCGATTTCGACGCGGCGCCGCTCGCCCCCGGAGAGCGACAAGGCGGGCGCGCGCCGCAGGTGAGAGATCGAGAATTCGGACAGCAGTTCCTCAAGTTTTTCGCGCCGCACGAGGGGGTCGGATTCGGAGACTTCGAGGATCGCGAGGATATTGTCCTCAACACAAAGACCGCGAAAAATCGAGGCCTCTTGCGGCAAATATCCAATGCCCATTTTGGCGCGACGGTACATCGGCAAAAGCGTGATGTTGCGGCCATCGACCGTGATCTCTCCAGCTTCCGGCATTACAAGACCTGCGATAGAATAGAAACAGGTGGTTTTGCCTGACCCGTTGGGACCCAGTAGTGCCACGACCTCCCCACGGCCAAGATCAAGCGACACATCGCGGATCACGGTGCGTTTGCGATAGCCTTTGCGCAGGTTGCGGACCTTTAGCCCGGTTGTGTCGGACATCACTTATTCCCAGGCTGGAGTATGGTTTTCACGCGTCCGTCCATGCGGCCGGTGCCAGTGTTGAGATCAATCAGCATGCGTTCGCCCGAAAGGGCGCTGCCCGCTTGGGTCAAAAGCACGTTGCCCGTGAGCAGAACAGTTGATGATTCGAGGTCATATTCGGCCTGTGCGGCTTCTGCCGTTTCGCCCGCATTGGTGATCGTCACACCGCCAGAGGCCAAAAGCCGGGCGATTGTGCCGCCGGTTTTGGCATAAACAACCTCAACTGTTTGCGCCGTCAGTCGCAGCGTGCCTTGGCCGATCACGACATTGCCGGCGAAAAGTGCCTTTCCGGTTGCTTGATCGACGCTCAATTGGTCGGAGGTCACTTCGACGGGCTGCGAACTGTCGTGCTTTAATCCGCCGAACGCAATCTGCGCGCTTTGAGCCATCACGGGCAGGCTTTGAAATGCCAATGCAATGATCAGCGCGACGCTCAGGGACAGGGTTTGAATGATGCGCACGGTTTTTTCCTTTAAATTCACGGTTGATATACCAGCTTTACACCGTCCTTGAAAACCAGAAGGTAGGTGTCCGTCCCCTCATCATGTGAGATTTGCATGGCCCCGGCGGTCAGATGCCCGGTTGGTCCGTCGGCTGTAACCGTGCCGGGGCTTTCGATGTTGGAGACATCAAGCATCGTCGCGATCCGATCAGAGTGGATCGTGTAGCCCGTTGATGTTTTGATTTGCACCTGACCTGACAGTTCAGCAATTTTGCCAGGCCCGTCAATCACGCCGTCGTTGGCCTGAAGTGTAACGGAGCCATTGCCGGGAATGCGCAGGGCACCACGGATGGCGGAAGAATTTACCACGTCCTGAGTGGACAGGTCTGGGCGAACTTGATCGGCAGACAATTCCAACTGCGCACCATCTTTGGTCACTGTCGCATAGGCCGGACCATCCACACGTTGTTCGCGCGCCAGTGTTTCTAAATCGACTTGCGCATAGGGAATGGACATTTCGAACTCGCGCCCGCGTGCAAACAAAAACAGCGTGGCCAATACCACAAGGCTGGCCAGGGGGAGGACGATCTTTGCGAGCGCCACGAAACGAGAATAGCTGTTGTCAAACCGCGCCATAGGGCTGTCTTACACGACGCCAGCGCGAAGACAGTCCTGTATTTTCAAAATCCCGCAAGGACGGCCATCTTCGGCAGGATCCCGCACAAAAAGACAGGTGATCGCCCGCTCATCCATTCGCGCCACGGCTTTTTCGGCCAAGGCGTCGGGGGAAATGGTCATCGGCGCGGCGGTCATGATGTCGCCTGCGGTTTTATCAAGCAGTCCGTCGATGTTGCGGCGCAAATCGCCGTCTGTGATGATGCCCGTCAGATGGCCTTGGGCGTCAACCACGCCGACAACGCCAAAACCCTTTGCGGAAATCTCTGCAAGCGTATCCCGCATTGGCGTCTCGGCTGTCACCAAGGGCATGTCTTCATGCATCAACGCGCGGACCTTGGTCAGGCGTGCACCCAGTTTGCCACCGGGATGCAAGACCCGGAAGTTGTCGGCAGTGAAAGCATGTTGCTCCATCAGAGCAACGGCAATAGCGTCGCCGAGTGCCAGTGTCATTGTGGTCGAGGTCGTTGGTACGATGCCGTGACCACAGGCTTCGGGCATTTTCGGCAGGACCAGCGCCACATCACAGGCGCGGATCAGCGAGCTGTCCGGGTTCGAGGCGACGCCGATCATCGGAATTTTGAACCGGCGGGTGTAAGTGATGAGATCGGCAAGTTCAGGCGTTTCGCCGGAGTTGGACAGAACCAGACAGACATCGTCGCTGCCGATCATGCCAAGATCGCCATGGCTGGCTTCGGCGGGATGGACGAAATGCGAAGGCGTGCCCGTGGAGGCCAGAGTGGCGGCAATTTTGCGGGCGATATGGCCGGATTTGCCCATGCCTGTGACAATCGTACGCCCTTTGGCGGCGAGGATAAGCCCGACAGCTTCGGCAAAATTTGCACCGATGCCCTCGGCCAATTGGGTCAGCGCCTCGGCTTCGAGGCGGATCACGCGCTGGGCGGTGGCGATAAAGGCGTCCGATTGGGTCATGGCGACCTCCTCAGTGGCAGATGGGCAAGAGCAGATCAGTGGGTGAAAATGTCGATCTCGGGCCAGCCTTCGAGATCCAATTTGGCCCGCGTTGGCAAGAAGTCGAAACAGGCCTGAGCGATCTCCATCCGGCCTTCGCGTTCCAGCATCACGTTGAGCTTGTCACGCAGTTGGTGCAGGTACAAGACGTCGGAGGCGGCATAGTCGAGCTGAGCATTTGTGAGGTCTTCGGCCCCCCAATCGCTCATTTGCTGATATTTGGAAATATCGACCTTCAAAAGCTGCTCTAGCAGGTTTTTCAACCCATGCCGATCAGTGAAGGTGCGAACGAGCTTGGAGGCGATTTTGGTGCAATAGACCGGTTCGGTCACGGTGCCAAAGGCGTGATACATCGCGGCAATATCGAAACGGCCGAAATGGAACAGCTTTAACACATTGGGGTCGGCCAACATTTTGCACAGGTTGGGGGCCTCGGTTTGGCCGCGCGCAACCTGAACCAAATGCGCATTGCCGTCCCCGCCGGACATTTGCACAAGGCACAAACGATCCCGATGTGGGTTCAGCCCCATGGTTTCACAATCAATGGCGACAATCGGACCAAGATCGAGATCATCGGGGAGGTCATTTTTATAAAGGAAATTCGCCATGGAGAGGGGCCTTTGCGCTAAATCTGGCTGTCGCCTGTCAATACGCATTCTGCCTATCCGGGGCAAGAGATCGCACTCTTTGATGTCGGGAAAGTGGTTTGATCCGGCCAAAGAAGTTTGGATGATCCGGCCAGTACCGAGTTGATTTTGAGTTAGATCGACACTTTCCCATCGGAAAGTGGTGGTGCCCAGGAGAGGACTCGAACCTCCACATCGTTGCCAATACTAGCACCTGAAGCTAGCGCGTCTACCAATTCCGCCACCTGGGCAGGTGTCGTAGAGCCGCGATGTAATAGGCCTGAAGGGCACTGTCAACGACGATTTTAAAGGATTTGTGGAACAGCAATAGCGTCTTGTTCATTTCCGCTCTAAAAGCTAAAGAAAAGCGGTAATTGGCATTGGAGATGCAGATGACGAAACTGGTCACCATCTATGGCGGCGCTGGCTTTGTCGGGCGGTACATCGCCCGTCGTATGGCAAAGGAGGGCTGGCGTGTGCGTGTCGCTGTTCGTCGTCCCAACGAGTCGCTTTATGTAAAACCTTACGGCGCAGTGGGTCAGGTCGAACCGATCTTTTGTAACATTCGCGATGACGCCTCTGTGCGTGCGGCGATGGCGGGCGCGGATGCAGTTGTGAACTGTGTGGGTGTTTTGACCGAGCGCGGCAAAAATTCCTTTGCGGCGATTCAGGCCGACGGTGCCGGGCGCATTGCGCGTATTGCCGCGGAGCAGGGTGTGGAACATCTGGTTCACCTGTCCGCCATTGGCGCCGACGCGCAATCGAAAAGCGCCTATTCCCGCACCAAGGCGGAAGGCGAGGCCAAAGTGCTCGCGGCTTTCCCGAATGCCGTGATCCTGCGCCCTTCGGTGATTTTTGGCACCGAGGATGCGTTCTTTAACCGCTTCGGCAAAATGGCAGAAAAAAGCGTTGTTTTGCCCTTGGTTGGCGGCAACACGAAATTTCAGCCGGTCTATGTCGACGATGTGGCACAAGCCGCAGTGAAGGCGGTTTTGGGTCAGGCGGATGCTGGCGTTTACGAACTTGGCGGCCCGGATGTGGATACGCTCAAAGGCCTGATGGGCGACATGCTCGCCGTGCTTCATCGCAACCGTTTGATCCTTAACCTGCCGTTCTGGGTGGGCAATATCATGGGCGGTGTGCTGTCCTTGCTGCAATCCATGACGGGCGGCCTGTTCCACAATGGCATTTTGACCCGCGATCAGGTGGCCAACCTGCGGGTTGATAATGTGGTGTCAGAGGGGGCAAAAACCTTTGCTGATCTCGGCATGGCGCCAACCGCGCTTCAGGCTGTTTTGCCGGATTACATGTGGGTTTATCGCCCGTCGGGTCAGTATGACGCGATCCGCGAAAGCGCAAAGAACATGAATATCTGAGCGATCAGAACCGCAAGGCTTGAAACGCGCGCTCATTCGGGCGCGCGTTTTCATGAGCTGTAAGAGACCACCAAAAGCACCACACCCAGGATCACGCGATAGATCACATAGGGTGTAAAGCTGACGGATTTCAAAAGCTTCATCATCAGAGACAGGGCGAGGATGGCGGCGCCAAAGGCAAAGACTGCACCAATGGCCGCGTCTTTCATCATCGCCCAATCCGCTTGGCCGACAACTTCCGCGCCCAACAAGATGCCGGAGGCTATGATCGTTGGGATCGACATCAGCATCGAAATTCTTGCGGCATCTTCGCGTTTGTACCCCATGGCGCGTGCGCCTGTGATGGTGATGCCGGAGCGTGATGTGCCGGGGATCAAGGCGACCGCTTGCCAAAGGCCAAGTTTCACGGCGTCTTTGATCGACCAGTCCCGCGCCACTTTCTCTTCAGCGCCTTTTTGATCGAACCAGTAGAGCACGATGCCAAAGACCAGCATGGCCCAGCCGATCACTGCGGTGGAGCGCATCAGATCCGACAGGCCGGTGATTTTCAGGACAAGGCCAAGAAGGACGACAGGGATGGTTGCAATGAGCAGGAGAAAGGCGAGTTTCGATCCGGGGGTGTCGATGCGCCCGGTTGCAAGTCTGGGAATGCCCAAAAGGCCTTCGCGTACATCGCGCCAAAAATAGACGATCACCGCCCCAAGTGTGCCAACGTGAACCGCGACATCAATCGCCTGACCTTGGTCCTGTGCGCCGAGCAGGTGGGGCAGGAGAATCAGGTGGCCAGAGGATGAAATCGGCAAGAATTCGGTAATGCCTTGAACAATCGCAAGAATGAGGAGGTAAAAGAGAGACATGGGAGGTGCGCCTTTGGAAAGATTTAAGGCAGCGTAAACCCATTTGTTATCAATAAGAAGGTCGAATGTAAGTCAGTATATATTACCTAAATACACCATTTCCCCGCTTGAATTTGACCGATCGGGCCAAAAGAAAAGAAAATAAGACAGCACTTCTGACTTTTCTTTTTTTCCGACTGCGCGTATTTAGGCACAAACTCACAACCAACCTATTCGGAGATGTGGTGTCATGGCGAAAGAGCCGATGCTCAAATTCGTGACCGTAGGCAGGGATATGCCATCCAAGCGGGACGCGGAGGATCGTAAAGACGATTTCCTTGAAATCTACGGCGAGTACGTGGAGGCCAAGGCCGAAGAACAGGCGTCGCGCTGTTCGCAATGCGGTGTGCCGTACTGCCAAAGCCATTGCCCGCTTCACAACAACATCCCGGATTGGTTGCGCCTGACCGCAACGGGGCGGTTGAAAGAGGCCTATGAGCTGTCACAGGCCACCAACACCTTCCCGGAAATTTGTGGTCGCATTTGTCCGCAGGACCGGTTGTGCGAGGGCAATTGTGTGATCGAACAATCCGGCCATGGCACTGTGACCATCGGCTCGGTTGAGAAATACATCACCGATACAGCTTGGGAAAACGGTTGGGTCGAAATGATCGCCCCCGCTGTGGAGCGCGAGGAGAGCGTCGGCATCATCGGCTCTGGCCCCGGTGGTCTTGCGGCCGCGGATCGTTTGCGCCGGGCAGGTCTTAAGGTGACGGTCTACGAACGCTCTGATCGCGCTGGCGGTTTGATGATGTACGGCATCCCTGGCTTCAAACTTGAAAAAGACATCGTGCTGCGTCGGGTGAAACAGCTCGAAGACAGCGGTGTTGAATTCGTGCTGAATTGCAACGTCGGGGAAGACATTTCCTTTGATGCAATCCGTGGCAAGCATGATGCCGTGCTGATCGCAACCGGCGTCTACAAATCCCGCGATCTCAAAGGTCCTGGGTCTGGTTCCGCCGGCATCGTGCGCGCACTTGATTATCTCACCGCCTCCAACAAAGTGTCCTTTGGCGATGAGGTTGAGGATTATCTAAGCGGTGAATTGAATGCGGCGGACAAAAAGGTTGTTGTGATCGGTGGCGGTGATACCGCGATGGACTGTGTCCGTACTGCGATCCGCCAAGGGGCCACTTCGGTGAAATGTCTCTATCGTCGTGACCGCGCCAACATGCCCGGTTCACAGCGCGAAACCCAAAACGCCGAAGAAGAAGGCGTCGAATTCGTCTGGCTCTCTGCGCCGAAAGGTTTTGCGGGCGATCCGGTTTCGGGCGTCATGGTTCAGAAAATGCGCCTCGGTCAACCCGACGCGTCCGGCCGTCAATCGCCCGAGGTGATTGAGGGTGCGGATTACGTCGAAGACGCCGATCTGGTGATCAAAGCGCTTGGTTTCGAACCCGAAGATCTTCCCACGCTTTGGGGTGTTGAGGGTCTTGATGTCACGCGCTGGGGCACCGTCATGGCGGATTTTAAATCCCATGTGACCTCGCTTCCGGGTGTTTATGCCTGTGGTGACATTCAACGCGGCGCTTCCCTTGTGGTGTGGGCGATCCGTGATGGGCGCGAAGCGGCGGATGCGATGATCGAGTATATCGACCAATCCGTCTCTGTGGCTGCTGAATAATCCTAGTTTTTTCAGGAGGGTCCGCCCTCCCGCCTTTATCCGAAAGGTATCCGACATGACGAAGTTTGACCAAGACTGGGCCGCCCGCGAAGACGCCAAGCGCCAATGGATGACAGAGCATTCCCTGTTCCGCGAAGAGGATGAACACTCCTCTTGTGGCGTGGGTCTTGTGGTGTCGATTGATGGCTCAAAATCCCGCAAGGTTGTGGAAAACGGCATCACCGCGCTCAAAGCGATCTGGCACCGCGGCGCCGTAGACGCCGATGGGAAAACCGGCGATGGCGCGGGCATTCACGTTCAGATCCCGCATCACTTCTTTGGTGACCAAATCCGCCGCACTGGCCACGAAGCGCGCGATGGCGAACTTTTGGCCGTCGGTCAAGTGTTTTTGCCGCGGACGGATTTTGGTGCTCAGGAAACCTGCCGGACCATCGTGGAGAGCGAAGTGCTCCGCATGGGCTATTACATTTACGGCTGGCGCCATGTTCCAGTGAACACCGAATGTTTGGGCGAAAAGGCCAATGCGACGCGGCCCGAGATCGAACAAATCCTCATTTCCAACACCAAAGGTGTGGATGAAGAGACATTTGAGCGTGAGCTTTATGTGATCCGCCGTCGGATCGAAAAAGCCGCCCAAGCCGCAGGTGTTAGCAGCCTCTACATCTGTTCGCTGTCCTGCCGCTCGATCATCTACAAAGGCATGATGTTGGCCGAACAGGTTGCGGTGTTTTACCCGGACCTGATGGACGAGCGCTTTGAATCCGCCTTTGCGATTTATCACCAACGCTATTCCACCAACACGTTCCCGCAGTGGTGGTTGGCCCAGCCGTTCCGCATGTTGGCGCATAACGGCGAGATCAACACGATCAAGGGCAACACCAACTGGATGAAGTCGCACGAAATCCGCATGGCCTCGACGACGTTTGGCGACATGGCCGAGGACATCAAGCCGATCATCCCGCAGGGCGCCTCCGATTCCGCCGCACTTGATGCGGTGTTCGAAGTGTTGGTGCGTGCGGGCCGCTCGGCGCCTATGGCGAAGACCATGTTGGTGCCTGAAGCGTGGTCGAAAAACGCCGAAGAACTGCCGCAGGCGTGGCGCGACATGTATTCCTATGTGAACTCCGTGATGGAGCCGTGGGACGGTCCGGCCGCTTTGGCGATGACCGATGGTCGCTGGGTCTGCGCCGGTCTGGACCGCAACGGGTTGCGTCCGATGCGCTATGTCGTGACCGGGGATGGGCTTGTGATCGCTGGGTCTGAAGTTGGTATGGTGCCGACAGATGAGGCCACTGTGGTTGAAAAAGGCGCGCTTGGGCCGGGGCAATTGTTGGCCGTCGACATGGCCGAGGGCAAATTGTACCACGATGTTGAGATCAAGGATCGCTTGGCCAATGCCCGTCCGTTTGGCGACTGGGTTGGCAAGATCAACGATCTCGAAGACGAACTGTCTGGCATTACCGAGACCGCTTACTACACCGGTGCCGAGCTGAAAAAGCGTCAGATTGCAGCCGGGTACACGATTGAAGAACTGGAACAAATCCTCGCGCCGATGGCCGAAGATGGCAAAGAGGCTTTGGCGTCGATGGGGGATGACACGCCCTCTGCAGTGCTGTCGACCAAATACCGTCCGCTGTCGCATTTCTTCCGACAGAACTTTTCTCAGGTGACCAACCCGCCGATCGACAGCTTGCGCGAGTTCCGCGTCATGTCGCTCAAAACCCGGTTCGGAAACTTGAAAAACGTCCTGGATGAAGACAGCTCCCAGACCGAGATTCTTGTTTTGGACAGTCCGTTCGTTGGCAACGCACAATTCGATGCGCTGAAAGATCATTTCAACGCGCCGATGACGGAAATTGACTGTACTTTCCCAGTGGATGGCGGCCCGAACGCGCTGCGCGATGGGTTGGATCGGATTCGTGCCGAGGCCGAAGAGGCCGTGCGCTCCGGCGGTGGTCACATCATTTTGACGGATCAAGGACAGGACGAGAAAAACGTCGCCATGCCGATGATCCTTGCGACCTCGGCTGTGCATAGCTGGTTGACGCGTAAGGGCCTGCGGACCTTCTGTTCGCTGGGTGTGCGTTCCGCCGAATGTATCGACCCGCATTATTTTGCGGTGTTGATCGGTTGCGGCGCGACCATCGTGAACGCCTATCTGGCGGAGGACAGCCTGTCCGACCGTATTGAGCGTGGTTTGTTGGATTGCACCTTGTCCGAGGCTGTCTTGCGTTACCGTGCCGCTGTGGACGCGGGTCTGTTGAAAATCATGGCCAAGATGGGGATTTCGGTGATTTCCTCCTATCGCGGCGGTTTGAACTTTGAGGCCGTGGGCCTGTCTCGTGCCCTGTGCGCCGAGTTTTTCCCAGGCATGCACAGCCGGATTTCCGGCATCGGCATCGGCGGTATCCAAAAGAAACTTTTGGCGGTTCACAAACAGGGCTGGCTGGGCGGCAACACGCTTCCGATCGGTGGCTTTTACAAAGCGCGTAAATCGGGCGAGACCCATGCGTGGGAAGCGCAGTCGATGCATATGCTGCAATCGGCCTGTGACCGTGCCTCCTATGAAATGTGGAAACAATATTCCGCAAAAATGCAGTCCAATCCGCCGATTCACCTGCGCGATCTGTTGGATTTCAAACCGCTGGGCAAACCCGTTCCGATCGAAGAGGTCGAGTCGATCACCTCGATCCGCAAACGCTTTGTGACTCCGGGCATGTCTTTGGGGGCTTTGTCTCCTGAGGCACACCGCACGCTTTCCATCGCGATGAACCGGATCGCGCGAAATCCGACTCAGGTGAGGGTGGCGAATCCCCGGATGATTTCACGCCGGAACCCAATGGGGACAATGCCTCTGCAAAGATCAAACAAGTGGCTTCGGGGCGCTTTGGCGTCACGGTCGAATACCTGTTGGCCTGCGAAGAGCTTGAGATCAAAGTCGCTCAGGGTGCGAAACCCGGTGAAGGCGGTCAGTTGCCCGGTATGAAGGTTACCGACCTGATCGCCAAACTGCGCCATTCGACCAAAGGCGTGACGCTGATCTCGCCGCCGCCGCACCACGACATCTACTCGATCGAAGACCTCGCGCAGCTCATCTATGACCTCAAACAGGTCAACCCGCGCTGTAAGGTGACGGTCAAACTTGTGGCCTCCTCCGGCGTTGGCACGATTGCCGCCGGTGTGGCGAAAGCGAAAGCCGACATCATTCTGATCTCCGGTCACAACGGTGGTACGGGTGCCTCGCCTGCGACCTCGATCAAATTCGCGGGTCTGCCGTGGGAAATGGGCCTCACCGAGGCGCATCAGGTCTTGGCGATGAACAATCTGCGCGAACGTGTGACGCTACGCACCGATGGCGGTTTGCGGACGGGGCGTGACATTGTCATGGCCGCGATGCTTGGCGCCGAGGAATATGGGATCGGCACCGCCGCATTGATCGCGATGGGCTGTATCATGGTCCGCCAGTGTCAGTCGAACACCTGTCCGGTGGGCGTCTGTACCCAGGACGAGGCGCTGCGCGCCAAGTTCACGGGCAATGCCGATAAGGTTGTGAACCTCATCACCTTCTATGCCCAGGAGGTGCGTGAATTGCTGGCGTCTCTTGGCGCGCGTTCTCTGGATGAGGTGATCGGCCGTGCGGATCTGTTGACGCAGGTCTCACGGGGGGCGGCGCATCTTGACGATCTCGATCTGAACCCGCTTTTGATCTCCGTCGATGGCGCGGACAAAATCGTCTACGATCGCTCCAAACCGCGCAATGCGGTGCCCGATACGCTTGATGCGCAAATCGTTTCTGACGCGGCGCGTTTCTTGAATGATGGCGAAAAGATGCAGCTGTCTTACGCGGTGCAAAACACGCACCGCACCATCGGCACACGCACCTCGTCGCATATCGTGTCGAAATTCGGCATGCGCAATGCGCTTCAGCCAGACCATTTGACGGTGAAACTCACCGGGTCTGCCGGTCAGTCCCTTGGTGCTTTTGCGGCACCTGGTCTGAAAATCGAGGTGTCGGGTGACGCCAACGACTATGTCGGCAAGGGTTTGTCGGGAGGCACGGTCGTGGTTCGTCCGCCGATGCATTCGCCGCTTGTCGCTTCTGAGAACACGATCATTGGCAACACCGTTCTTTACGGCGCAACCGACGGTTATCTCTTTGCGGCGGGGCGCGCGGGCGAACGTTTTGCTGTGCGCAATTCTGGTGCCACGGCAGTGATCGAAGGCTGCGGCTCCAACGGGTGTGAATATATGACCGGTGGTTTGGCCGTGATTCTCGGCTCTATTGGCGCAAACTTTGGCGCCGGTATGACCGGCGGCATGGCTTATCTCTATGACCCGGACGGGCTTGCGCTCGATCTGATCAATATGGAGACGCTGGTCACCTGTCCGGTCACTGTCGATCATTGGGAAACGCAGCTCAGAGGCTTGGTTGAACGCCACGCCGCAGAAACCGGATCGGTGAAAGCCAAGGACATCTTGCTCCATTGGGATGAACAAAAAGGGTATTTCCTTCAGATTTGCCCGAAAGAGATGTTGATCCACCTACCGGTGCCGCTGGCCATTGAAAGAGGCGCGATGCCGGCCGAGTGAATGTGACCCGAACTCAGTGAAAAGCCCCCGATTTCGGGGGCTTTTTTCGTTTTGTCGATCCGACCACTTGACCTGAATACGGCCCGCGTGGTTCCTCGTCCGCATGGCACGCAAGACACAGAAAAAATCGACCAAGAAAACGACCAACACCGGCCTCGGTCTGTTTCGGCGCATCCGGCGGCGGGTGTTGCGAATAGTGGCGCTATGCGTTGGCTTGGGTTTGCTGTGGATTCTGGCCTATTCCATCCTTCCTGTTCCGACGACACCCTATATGATGGCCGAATCCGGTCGTCAGGGCGGATCGGTGGATTATCAATGGACACCCATCGAGCGCATATCCCCGGCGCTTGCGCGCTCTGTTGTGGCCGCCGAGGACGCTAATTTTTGTACCCATTGGGGGTTTGACTTGACTGCCATTCGTGCGGCGATCGACGCGGGTGGGCAACGTGGGGCCTCGACGATCACGCAGCAAGTGGTCAAAAATAGCTTTTTGTGGCACGGGCGGAATTGGTCCCGTAAAGCGCTTGAAGCGCTCATCACGCCAATTGTTGAACTGACATGGAGCAAGAGGCGCATCCTTGAGGTCTACCTCAATGTCGCTGAATTTGATGCGGGTGTCTTTGGGGCTGAGGCTGCGGCGCGGCATTATTTTGGCGTCGGACCAGAGGCCCTCACGGCGCAACAGGCGGCCCAACTCGCCGCCGTTTTACCCGCACCCAAAGACCGGGATGCCGGAAATCCCGGTCCGTTTGTTCGGCGGAGAGCCGCCCAGATCGTCGATGGCGCCGCGACAATATCCCGTGATGGTCGTGCATCTTGTTTCGACCATTGAACTGACGGCACAATCGCGGCAAGTAGAAGAAAAACAAGAGTAGCGAATATGATCCGACTTTTTCACGTCCCCCTTTCCCCGTTTTGCCGCAAGGTGCGTCTCTGCTTGGCGGAGAAAAGGCTTGAGGTTGAACTGGTCGAGGAGCGCTATTGGGAACGCGATCCCGATTTCATGCGTCGAAATCCCGCTGGCAAGGTTCCGGTGTTGCGGATTGACGATATGCACCTCGCTGAAAGCACACCGATTTGCGAATATCTCGAAGAGCGCTATCCTGCGCCGCCCTTGATGCCCAAAGACATTGATGGTCGCTATGAAGTGCGGCGGCTGGTGGCATGGTTCGACGATAAGTTTCACAGTGAGGTGACCGCGAATCTTTTGTACGAGCGGGTCAATCGCAAGTTGATGAAGGGCGGCTATCCGGTCTCTGCCAATGTGAAATCTGGGGCGAAGGCGGTCAAATATCATCTGGATTACATGGCGTGGTTGTTGGAACGTCGGCGTTGGCTTGCCGGTGATGCGATGACACTTGCCGACTTCGCGGCGGCGGCGCATTTGTCGTCGTTGGACTATATTTCCGATGTCGATTGGAACCGGCATGAGGTGGTTAAGGATTGGTACGCAAAGATCAAATCGCGTCCTGCCTTTCGGTCGCTTTTGGCGGATCAAGTTTCCGGTTTCCCGCCGCCGTCCCATTACGCAGACCTTGATTTCTGAGGCTCAATCTGAGGAAAACTGACCCATAAGGGGCGCGATTTGGCTGGATTAGACAAAGAAACAGTGCGCGCCCGTGCTTTGGAGGAAGGGTTTTCCAAGGTGGGTTTTGCCCGACCTGATTTGCCCGATGCCATGGATCGGCTGAAAGCCTTTGTTGATGCCGGTCATCATGGCCAAATGGGTTGGATGGAAGAGCGCATGGCGTGGCGTGGCGACCCGACCGCCCTTTGGCCTGAGGCAAAATCGGTGATCATGTTGGCCGAGGTCTACACCCCTGACGATGATCCGATGGAGGCTGTGAATAGACCCGAATCCGGCGCAATTTCCGTCTATGCTCGCAACCGTGATTATCACGATATGGTCAAAAAGCGGCTTAAACGGCTGGGGCGATGGCTGATAGAGCAGGCGGGTGAGGGAACGGAGATCAAGGTTTTCGTCGACACCGCTCCGGTGATGGAAAAGCCTCTTGCCGCCAAGGCGGGGCTTGGATGGCAAGGCAAACACACCAATCTTTTGGCGCGGGATTTGGGCAGTTGGTTCTTTCTCGGTGCGATTTTCACAACCCATGATTTCGACCCTGATCGAGCAGAAAAGGACCATTGCGGGTCTTGTCGTGCCTGTTTGGATGCCTGTCCGACGCAAGCGTTTCCTGCGCCCTTTCAACTCGATGCACGGCGGTGCATTTCGTATCTGACGATTGAACATCACGGGCCGGTTGACCTTGAGCTGCGAGAAAAAATGGGCAACCGGATTTATGGCTGTGACGATTGTCTTGCTGCCTGTCCGTGGAACAAGTTCGCGGCCACAGCGAAGGAGCTTCGTTATGCGGCGCGGGATGATCTCATTGCGCCGCCTTTGCGTGATCTGGCGCTGCTGGACGATACGGCGTTCCGTGCAAAGTTTTCGGGCTCTCCGATCAAGCGGATTGGGCGCGACCGCTTTGTGCGCAATGTGCTTTACGCGATTGGCAACTCGGGTGCGGCTGATCTTGAACCCATCGCGCGTCTGTTGTGCGAAGATGCCGATGCCACCGTGCGCGATGCCGCGCAATGGGCCGTTGCGCGGCTTGGCTCCGCGTGAAATCCTTTAGCTGTCTGATCAGCGCGCGGAATCGTTCATATGACCCCCTTTCGAGGCATAGCCCTCAAACTCGCTTCGGTGTTTTGCTTTGTCATCATGGCCGCGCTGATCAAAGCCGCGAGTGATGAGGTGCCGCCGGGCGAGGCGGTGTTTTTCAGGTCGTTTTTTGCGTTGCCAATCATCTTTATCTGGCTTGCACAGCGACATGAATTCTCCGCGGGACTTCGGGTGAAATCTCCGATGGGGCATGTCTGGCGCGGGATGATTGGCGCAAGCGCGATGTTTTTAAATTTCTATGCTTTGGCCTTGTTGCCTCTGCCCGAGGCAACGGCCATTGGCTACGCTTCACCGCTGCTTTTGGTGATTTTTGCCGCGATGTTTGCGGGGGAAAACGTCCGGTTGTTCCGGTTTTCCGCTGTGCTGGCCGGGCTTGTTGGGGTCATTGTCGTCCTTTTGCCGCGCATTACCGTTATGCAAGGTATGCCCGACCCGCTTGAACAATTGGGGGCAATGGTTGCTCTTGGTGGGGCCTGTCTTGCGGCAATTGTGCAGCTGCATGTGCGCAATATGGTGCGCAGTGAGTCGACGACGTCGATTGTCTTTTGGTTCTCAATGTCCTGTACCGTAGCAGGCCTGTTGACCATTCCCTTTTCCGAGTGGGTGATGCCCAGCCCGACCGTCTTTATATTTCTTATTCTTGGCGGCTTGATTGGTGGCGTTGCGCAAGTGTTTTTGACCTCCTGCTACCGCTACGCCGATGCATCTCTTTTGGCACCATTTGACTATGCGTCAATGCTTTTTGCTTTGATTATTGGCTATACGGTTTTTGGCGAGGTGCCGACTGTGCCGATGATGATCGGCGCGAGTATCGTGATCTCTGCCGGGATTGCGATTATTTTGCGGGAGCGCGCCCTTGGGCTGAGCGCCGATCGGCGGCGCAAAACGGATACATTTTAATCAAATATCTTTTGCCAAAATGCACTTTTTGTCATGGACGCACGCCGCTCTTGCTCCTTTGCCACTGAGCGCCTCTGGGCGACGATCATTCGTTCCGCTTGCGCGGCGGCAAGAACACCCTCGGCTGCGCGTTCGACGGGGAAGGGCCCAATTCGACTTTCGCCAACAATATAGGTGATCGTTGTTTGAGAACTTCCAGGGACAGAGCGAAATTTGACACTCGCTTCGGTTTCAAGCCGATCAAAGGTGGTTTCGATCGCTTGCTTATAGGACTGTTTGCTGGTGGTGCCTTTGGCCTCAGTCCCGATGTCGATCACTGCGATGATCAGGCCTTTGTTTTCAAGCTGACCCGCTTCTGACAGGCGTTCGACCGTGATGCCAAGAGGGCGCAGTGACGGGTTTTTCGTCACAAAATAGGCCCCAAGCGCAAGAATGGCCGGAGTCACGATGAACACCGTGATCAAAAGAATAACAATGGTGTCTTTTTTGAGCACAAGCGCCTCCCGCCAATCCGTTCAGAGACAGATTGGCAGAAAGGCCTTATTTCTTGGTTAAATTTAGCTGCGGACCAGCGTTTCGTAGCTTTCCGCGATGTCGCGGGTCAAAGCGCCCACTTCGAATGTGTAGCCCCCGATCTGACCGACAGGTGTGACCTCCGCTGCGGTCCCGGTCAGCCAGCATTGTTCAAACCCTTCGAGTTCTTCGGGCAGGATGCGACGCTCATGCACAGTGATGCCTTTTTGTTTGAGCATCTCGATCACGGTCTGGCGGGTGATACCATTGAGGATTGCGTCGGGGATTGGCGTGTGAACTTCGCCGTTTTTGACGAAAAAGATGTTCGCGCCAGTCGCCTCGGCCACATAGCCGCGATAATCCATAAACAGTGCGTCAGAACAGCCTTTGGCTTCGGCAGCGTGTTTGGACATGGTGCAGATCATGTAAAGGCCTGCGGCTTTTGCGGCGGTGGGGATGGTTTCGGGCGAGGGGCGTTTCCATTTTGCGATGTCGAGTTTTGCGCCCTTCATTTTCGCGTCACCGTAATACGCGCCCCATTCCCAAGCCGCGACCGCCATGCGCACGGGGTTCTTGTTCGACGCCACGCCCATGTCTTCGCCGGCACCGCGCCATGCGATCACACGGACATAGGCGTCGTCCCAACCATTGGCCTCAAGCACAGCATATTTCGCCGCCTCAATCGCTTCGACGGTGTAGGGGATCGGCATATCAAGCAGCGCGCCGGAGCGCAGAAGGCGTTCGGAATGTTCGACGGATTTGAAGATCTTGCCATTATAGCAGCGCTCACCCTCGAATACGGACGAGGCATAATGCATCGCATGGGTCAGGATATGGACCTTGGCGTCTCGCCAATCGACCAATCCGCCATCCATCCAGATTTTGCCGTCCCGGTCTTCGTAGCTTCCCGCCATGAGGTATCTCCCTTTTATCCGCCGCTTGAGTTCACGATAGTTGCGCAATAAGGTCGCTCAAAAGACTTATTATTGCGCGAAATCCCGGTTTCGCTATCAATTCAAACTTGGAATGTCAACAACACTGACTTAAAGTGGTCTCAAAATATGCAATTTGTGAACGGGGCATGACATGGCGGATGGCAAGGCAGGCGGGACAAAGGGCGGACAAGCGCTTTTGTTTCTCACAGATGAGCAGCTTCGAAAGGGGATCGAAGCCATGTTCTTTGCCTACCGTGGATTCACCGCCGACCCAGACCGCATTTTGGAGAAATACGGCTATGGCCGCGCTCATCACCGGGCAATCCATTTTATCAGCCGCGCGCCCGGAACCAATGTGAACAACTTGCTTGGCATTCTTGGCGTCACCAAACAATCTCTGAACCGTGTGCTGCGCGCTTTGATTGAGGACGGTTTGGTCGAAAGCCGGGTGGGGGTTCAGGACAAACGTGAACGCCACCTCTACCTGTCGGAGAGCGGTAAGGCTTTGGAAGCCGAACTGTCAGAAGCGCAACGCGCCCGGATGCGGGTGGCCTACCGCGAGGCGGGACACGAAGCTGTCGCTGGCTTTCGTCGAGTTCTTGAGGCAATGATGGACCCAGATCAGGCCGCATATTTTAATGCGATGGCAACGAAGGAGGACAAAGGGTGAGTGGTGAAATTCACCTTTTGATCGTCGATGACGACGAACGAATCCGGGGGCTTTTGCAAAAGTTTCTGATCCGTCATGGCTTTTGCGTGACCGCCGCGCGCGATGCCGCTCATGCGCGTCGATTGCTTGCGGGGCTTGAATTCGATTTGATCGTTTTGGACGTGATGATGCCCGGCGAAGATGGGATCAGCCTGACCCGCGATCTGCGCAGTAAAATCGCCACGCCGATCATGCTTTTGACCGCAAAGGGCGAAACCGAAGACCGCATTGCCGGGCTTGAAGCGGGGGCCGATGACTATCTGCCGAAACCGTTTGAGCCAAAGGAACTTTTGTTGCGGATCAATGCGGTTCTGCGTCGGATGCCTCAGATCGAAGAGATTGAAACGGCGCCGAAATATATTCATTTGGGCCGATTCCGCTACGATGTGGAGCGCGGGGAGCTTTGGGAGGGGGATCAGATCGTGCGTCTGACCGCGACCGAATCCCAGTTGATGCGGATTTTTGCCGCTGCCCCCGCCGAGCCCGTGACGCGCAATGATTTGGTCGAACGGCTTGGGCGCGATGGCGGTCAGGCGCAGGAGCGCGCCGTTGATGTTCAAATCACTCGCCTGAGACGCAAGATCGAGGATGATCCACGTCAACCGCGCTATTTGCAAACCGTGCGCGGATCGGGCTATATGCTGACCCCGGAATGAGACCAAAAGCCAAACGGGAACTGGTCAATTGGGGCGGTTTCCCTATATGCAGGTCACAAAGCAATCGGGAGCACATCAAATGAGCGAAACGCCAGTATCCGAGATGTCCTTTGAATCCGCTATGGCCGAACTTGATCAAGTTGTGGGCAAGCTGGAGCATGGTGATGTTGCGTTGGAAGACAGCATCAAACTCTATGAGCGTGGTGCTGCTTTGAAAGCGCATTGCGAGACCAAGCTGAAAGAAGCCGAAGAAAAGGTCGAAAAGATCACTGTTGGGCCTGATGGCACCGCTGCGGGCACCACGAAAGCCGAAGGCCTCTGATGCAAGACGATCTCGCACGCTGCAAAGCGGCTGTTGCGGCCTGTCTTGAGACGGCTTTGGCCCCGCTTGGGTCCATGCCGGTCGAGGAGGGGATGCGCTATGCCTTGAATGGTGGCAAGCGGTTGCGGGCGTTTTTGGTCATGGAGGGTGCGACCCTACATGGCGTGCCGCCTGAGCACTCCGTTTGGGCCGCCGCCGCGATTGAGGCGCTCCACGCCTATAGTCTTGTGCATGATGACCTGCCTTGTATGGACGACGACGACCTGCGCCGGGGCCAGCCGACGGTGCATAAACGGTGGGATGAGGCGACAGCTGTGCTTGTCGGAGATGCGCTTCAGAGCCTTGCGTTCGAGTTATTGACCCGCCCTGAAATGGTGGTTTCAAGCCAGATTAGGGTCGAATTGATCGCCTCTTTGGCCAAATCATCGGGGGTTCAAGGCATGGTTTTGGGCCAAGCCCAAGACATCGCTGCTGAGACCTCAAAGACACCGCTCGGTCTGGCGCAGATCACCGAGCTTCAGGCCATAAAACCGGCGCGTTGATTGAATGGTCCGCTTGCGCCGGGGCCATCCTTGGTGGGGCCGATCCTGCGTCGCTGCGTGCCTATGCTAAGGCGCTGGGACTTGCCTTTCAAATCCACGATGACATTTTAGATGTCGAGGGCGATGTTGCCAAAACCGGCAAAGCCGTGGGCAAAGATGCCGACGCCGGGAAGGCGACATTCGTGTCTCTGCTCGGTCTTGATGAGGCCAAAGCCCGTGCTGAACGCCTTGTGGAACAAGCCTGTGCGGCATTGAGCCCCTATGGAAGCCGCGCCGAACCCTTGCGAGACCTTGCCCGCTTCGTTATTTCGCGGGAAACCTGAGAAAGCGAGACGCTATGTCTGACCGTCCAGCCACACCCACCCTAGACCGTGTTCATGTTCCGGCCGATCTCAAGGCTCTCTCTGATCCGGAGCTAAAGCGTCTGGCGCATGAGTTGCGGCAGGAAACCATTTCCGCCGTCTCTGTGACGGGCGGTCATCTGGGCGCTGGGCTGGGTGTGGTCGAATTGACCGTGGCACTGCATGCGGTGTTTGATGCGCCAAAAGATCGTCTGATCTGGGACGTGTCGCACCAATGCTACCCGCATAAAATCCTCACCGGACGCCGTGACCGTATCCGCACCTTGCGGACCGAAGGTGGCCTGTCCGGCTTCACCAAGCGCTCGGAAAGCCCCTATGATCCCTTTGGTGCGGCGCATAGTTCGACCTCGATTTCCGCTGCTCTGGGCTTTGCCGTGGCGCGCGATCTGGGCGGTGCGCCCGAGAACGGGATCGGCGATGCTATTGCGGTGATTGGGGATGGCTCGATGTCCGCTGGTATGGCCTTTGAGGCAATGAACAACGCGGGTCATTTGGGCAAACGGTTGATTGTGATCCTCAACGACAATGAAATGTCGATTGCGCCGCCCACGGGCGCGCTGTCGTCCTACCTGACCCGTCTCTATGCGGGGGCGCCGTTCCAAGAACTCAAGGCCGCAGCCAAAGGCGCTGTCTCGCTTTTGCCGCATCCGTTCCAGGAAGGGGCCAAACGCGCCAAGGAAATGCTTAAGGGCATGACTGTCGGCGGCACCTTGTTTGAAGAACTGGGATTTTCCTATGTCGGGCCGATTGATGGTCACGATCTGGATCAGCTTCTGTCGGTGTTGCGCACCGTGAAAGCGCGTGCGACCGGGCCGATCCTGATTCATGCGATCACCCAGAAAGGCAAAGGCTACGCCCCTGCCGAAGGTCGCCCCGACAAAGGTCATGCCACCGGCAAATTCGACATGGTCACGGGAGAGCAGAAAAAGGCCAAATCCAACGCGCCGTCTTACACTTCTGTGTTTGCCAAAGCGCTGATCCAAGAGGCCGGGTTCGACGATAAAATCGTCGCCGTGACGGCGGCCATGCCGGATGGCACAGGGCTTAATCTCTTTGCCGAACGATTCCCGACTCGCTGTTTTGATGTGGGCATCGCCGAACAGCATGGCGTGACGTTTTGCGCCGGTCTGGCTGCGGGCGGAATGAAGCCGTTTTGCACGATGTATTCGACCTTCCTTCAGCGTGGCTATGATCAGGTCGTCCACGATGTAGCCATTCAGCGGCTGCCTGTGCGCTTTGCGATTGATCGCGCGGGACTTGTTGGCGCCGATGGGGCAACCCATGCGGGATCTTTTGACGTGGCGTTTCTCGCCAACCTGCCCGGCATGGTGGTGATGGCGGCCGCCGATGAGGCGGAGCTTGTCCATATGGTTGCCACTGCTGCCGCGCATGATGACGGTCCCATCGCCTTTCGCTATCCGCGTGGCGAAGGCGTGGGCGTGCAGATGCCTGAACGCGGTGTGCCGCTTGAGATTGGCAAAGGTCGTGTTGTGGTTGAGGGCACGCGCGTGGCGCTTTTGTCCTTTGGAACACGTCTCGAATCCAGCCTAAAAGCGGCTGAAAACCTTGCCGCCAAAGGCGCTTCCTGTACCGTGGCCGACGCGCGCTTTGCCAAACCTCTCGATCATGATTTGATCCGTGATCTGGTCGCAAACCATGAGGCCCTGATCACCATTGAAGAAGGCGCTGTCGGTGGATTTGGGTCACATGTGGCCGATTTTCTGGCAAATGAGGGTCTGTTTGATCGCGGCCTCAAATTCCGCTCGATGACCTTGCCGGACACATTCATTGATCAGGCAAGCCCTGAGGCGATGTATGCCATGGCAGGTCTCAACACGCCGGACATTGAGGCCAAAGTGCTGTCCGCTCTTGGTGTGACCGATCTGTCGAGCAAACGCGCCTAGGGGGTGGCTTTGCCAGATTTGCAAGGCGGCTATGAGCAAAGCATCGCGCCCTTCTTGTTGAACCGCGGGGCTGAATAGGGGAAGTGTGATGCGCACTCTGTTCAGGACTCACCACAATGGCAACCGCCTCCTTCGCCCCCTCTGCTACGCACCCGGGGATCGTCCTTTTTGCGCTCGCGATGGGTGGGTTTGCGATTGGAACAACCGAATTTGCTTCGATGAGCCTTTTGCCTTTCATGGCAGAGGGGTTGGACATAACGGAAGCCACGGCAAGCCGGTTGATTTCGGCCTATGCATTGGGCGTGGTCGTCGGCGCGCCTTTGATCGCTGTGGCCGCAGCGCGGATTGAGCGGCGGCTTTTGCTCATCGGTCTTATGGTGGCCTTTTGTCTGACGCATATTTTGTCTGCGCTTGCCGCCAATTATCCGATGATGTTGGCCGCGCGGTTTCTCAGCGGTGTACCGCATGGGGCCTATTTCGGTGTTGCGGCTCTTATGGCGGCGTCCTTGGCGGGGTCGAAAAATCGCGGCAAGGCGGTGGCACGGCTTATGTTAGGGCTGACCGTGGCGACGGTTGTCGGTGTGCCCGTCGCGAATGTGTTGGGGCAAACGGTGGGCTGGCGTTGGGCCTTTGCTTTGGTCGGGGTTTTAGCTGCGATTACGGCGCTGATGATCCTGATCTTTGCTCCGAAAACTGAGATTGGCACGGGCTCCAGTGCGTTGAGTGAGCTGGACGCACTTAAGAACCGCCAGGTACTTTTGACGCTGTTGAGCGGAGCCATTGGATTTGGTGGCTTTTTTGCCTTTTATACCTATCTGACCTCAACGCTTATCGACGTGACCCATGTCACCGAGGGCAGCATTCCACTCTATCTCGCTCTGATGGGTGCAGGGATGACAATTGGCGCGCTTTTGGCCGGGTGGGCGGCAGATCGAGCGCTCAATGTCTCGGTCTTTGCCACCTTGTTCATCAACATCGCGTTGCTGTTGATCTATCCGATGATCGCTGATCGGGCCTATGCGATGGCGGTTCTGGTGCTCGCCTTGGGCATCGCGAACGGGTATCCGATCCTGCTCCAGACCCGATTGATGGATGTGGCACGCGACGCGCAATCGCTTGCTGCGTCTTTGCATCACGCGGCTTTTAATGCTGCCAATGCTCTGGGGCCTTTCGCAGCCTCCCTCTTTATTGCCAAAGGCTATGGGTTTCCCTCGTCAGGCTATGTCGGTGCCGTGCTTACATTTGCAGGCGTCATCCTTTATGCGGTGACGGTGTTCGACCATCGCCGGAACTGGCAAAACAGTCACTGATCCTGCGCCAAAAGCGCCTTTAGACCCGTTTTGTAATCGGGATAGATCAGTTTCACGTCCAAATCTCGCTTCATCTTTTCATTGCTGACTTTTTTGCTCTCGGCATAAAAGCTACGGGCCATCGGCGTCATGTCGGCGGTTTCAAAATCTTCTTGTGGTGGCAAAGGCAGACCCAAAAGTTCGGCTGCATAGCCGATCACATCTTCTGGTGGCACGGGCAGATCATCGCAGACATTGTAAATTCCGCTAAGTTCGGGTCGATGAATCGCGGCCTCAAGCACTTGAGCGATGTCTTCCACATGGATGCGTGAAAAAATTTGGCCTTGTTTGATGATCCGACGCGCTGTGCCGGAGCGGACTTTGGCAAACGGACCACGTCCGGGGCCATAAATGCCAGCAAGGCGGAAAATCGACAGATTAAGACCCAAATCCCGCGCAAAAGACTGCCAAGCGGCCTCGGCTTCGACCCGAGCGATCCCGCGTTTTGTGGCGGGGGTGAGGGCCGTGTCCTCTGTCACCCAATTCCCCCCGTGATCACCGTAAACGCCGGTGGTCGACAGATACCCAACCCACGTCAAATGTGGTGCAGCTTCCACCAAGGCTTCTCGATAATGGTGCAACATCGGGTCACCGTCAGGGCCGGGCGCGGCGGATACCAAAAGATGTGTGGCTTGGGACAGTTGTGACGAAATCGGGTCTTGTCCGAGCACCAGTGGGGTCACGCCTGCGCTGTCAAATTCTTGTGCTCTGTCTGCGCTACGGGTTGTACCTGTGATTGCCCAGCCTTGGGACAAAAGACGGCGCGCAAGAGCCTGGGCGCTATAGCCATGGCCGAAGGAAAACAGGTGCGGTTGGGTCATTGTTGGCCTCTCGTGTCTGATCTCAGGTCACATCTCTGGGCCTTGCGCCCGTCGCCCACTTGGTCTCAATTGGACAGCAAGGCTGATTTCTCAGCATTCGACAAAACGGACCCCAAGAGTAATGAGGGACCGTCTTACCGTAAGAGGATATAAGAGTGAATACGACAAGCAAAAGCCTCGCCCTTGAGACACCGCCCTTAATCGCGCCGCGCAATTTTACCGATCCGGCGGCAGCGGTCGCTTTCCTCGAAGAACTCTATTTCGAGGCCACATCGTTTTTAGCGGAAAAGTTCTCCCAAGTGGCCAGCGGGCAGGCACCCACCGCGCGCTACCGGGCCTGTTATCCCGAAATCCGCGTTGTGACGACCTCCTATGCCGCAATGGACAGCCGCTTGTCGTTTGGGCATGTCGCCAAGCCGGGGATGTATTCCACAACGATCACGCGCCCGGATTTGTTTCGCAATTACCTCACCCAACAAATCAAACAGATCGTGCGCAATCATGGTGTAAGCGTCGAAATTGGCATCTCTGACACGCCGATGCCGGTGCATTTTGCTGTCGCCAACGACGAATCCGTGACCGTCCCGCAAGAGGGAGTCATGTCCTACCCGCTGCGCGATGTATTTGATGTGCCGGATTTGACCACCACCCATGACGATATCGTCAACGGGTTTGGCTTTCTGCATGAGGACGGCTCGGCCGCGCTTGCGCCCTTTACGGCGCAGCGGATTGATTACTCACTGGCCCGTCTGTCCCATTATACTGCGACGGATGCGAGCCATTTTCAGAACCATGTGTTGTTCACCAACTATCAATTCTATGTCTCGGAATTTGAGGCCTATGCCCGTCAGGTCCTGGCCGATCCGAACAGCGGTTACACAAGTTTCGTCTCAACCGGGAATGTCGAGATTTTTGATGCCGAGACGGAGATTCCGCCCACGACCAAAACGCCGCAAATGCCGACCTATCATTTGAAGCGTGCGGATGGGTCGGGGATCACTTTGGTCAATATCGGCGTGGGTCCGTCGAATGCCAAAACCGCAACCGATCATATCGCGGTGCTGCGGCCTCATGCCTGGATCATGGTCGGACATTGCGCCGGTCTTCGCAATTCTCAGCGGCTGGGTGATTTCGTTTTGGCGCACGCCTATCTGCGTGAAGATCATGTGCTGGATGCGGACCTGCCGGTCTGGGTGCCGATCCCAGCCTTGGCGGAAATTCAGACCTCTTTGGAAACCGCTGTCGAACAGGTGACCAAATTGGAGGGCTACGAGTTAAAGCGGATCATGCGCACCGGCACGGTGGCGACGATTGACAACCGCAACTGGGAATTGCGCGATCAATCCGGACCGGTTCAGCGTCTCAGTCAGTCGCGGGCCATCGCCCTTGATATGGAATCTGCCACCATTGCCGCCAACGGATTCCGGTTCCGGGTGCCCTATGGCACGTTGCTTTGCGTGTCTGATAAGCCGCTTCATGGTGAGCTAAAGTTACCCGGTATGGCCTCTGATTTCTACAAATCACAGGTTGCGAGGCATCTTTTGATCGGCATTCGTTCGATGGAAATCCTCCGTGAAATGCCGATCGAGCGCATTCACAGCCGCAAATTGCGGTCATTTGAGGAGACCGCTTTCCTTTAAGGGAGGTTTTTTCACCCAAAATGCGCGAAAACATACCGCTCTGTTACACTAGGCGTTGTGCGGCCCCTCAATATTCGCTTAGAAATGCGCAATAACCCTCTACTGCATGGGGGACTACGAGGAGATACAGACATGTCGAAACCGATGACCAAGACCCAACTCGTTGCTGCTCTCGCCGAAGAGATGGGCTCCGACAAAAAATCTGCAGGGGCTGCTCTTGATGCAATCACTGCGCTCATCACCAAAGAAGTTTCCGGCGGTGGCGCTGTGACCCTTCCGGGTGTTGGCAAAATTTATTGCCGTGAACGTCCTGCACGCATGGTCCGCAACCCGCAAACGGGTGACCAGATGCCGAAAGACGCCGACAAGGTTGTGAAAATGACCATCGCCAAAGCGTTGAAAGACAGCGTAAACGGCTAATCGGTCGATTGAGTTATTTCTGGGAGGGGTCGCGCACAGTCGCGGCCCTTCTTCGTTTGGGGGCATGATATGGATATCAGAGCGATCGTAATGGGGTTGGCCTTCGTGCTGATGTGGTCCTCGGCCTTCACATCGGCTCGGATTATCGTTGCAGATGCGCCAGCGCTTGCGGCCTTGTCTGTGCGGTTTGCCCTTTCTGGTTTGGCGGGGGTGGCGCTGGCCAAACTGCTTGGTCAATCGTGGAATTTTACCCGTACACAATGGAAAAGCATCGTCCTCTTTGGTCTGTGCCAAAACGTTGCCTATCTGGGCCTGTATTTTTTGGCGATGCGGACGGTTGAGGCCTCCCTTGCGGCGGTTCTTGCCTCATCCATGCCGCTTGTCGTGGCTTTGCTTTCAACCCTAATCCTGCGCGAAACTCCTAAACCTATGGCGATCTTTGGCCTCGTGTTGGGGTTCATGGGGGTGTTGATCATCATGAGCACGCGCTTGTCGAGTGGCAGTGATCTTGTGGGGATTGCCATGTGTAGTGTCGGCACTGTCGCGCTTGCGATTGCGACGCTGGCTGTGCGGTCGACGAATGCCGGAGGCAATGTTTTGATGGTGGTTGGTGTGCAAAGTCTGATCGGATCGATTGTGCTTGCTGTGCTATCCCCGGCGATTGACACATATGAGCTCACCATGTCCGCCAAATTGGTCTGGGCGATGCTCTATACAACCTTCGTTCCGGGGCTCATGGCCACTTGGATTTGGTTCAAACTGGTTGAGCGCATTGGAACCGTCAAATCCGCAGCCTTCCACTTTCTCAACCCGTTTTTTGGCGTCGCGATCGCGGCGCTGTTGCTGGGCGAACATGTCAGCCAATGGGACATTTACGGCGTTTTGACCATCATGGCGGGCATTTTAGCGGTTCAGATGTCTAAGGCATGATTGGGGTCTTATTTGGCCCCAAATCTACCTCGCAACCCTTCGCCAACTTGACCACGATGCAGCAGCAGGTGATCCAAGATGACGCAAGCCATCATTGCCTCGCCCACAGGCACAGCGCGGATACCGACACAGGGGTCATGACGCCCCTTTGTGATCAGGTCGGTGTTTTCGCCCGCCTGATTGATCGTTTTGCGCGACGTGAGGATCGAAGAGGTGGGTTTCACCGCAAACCGCACAACAAGGTCTTGCCCGGTCGAAATCCCACCGAGAATGCCACCCGCATGATTAGACCCAAACTCAGGCCCATTTGGCCCCATCCGCATCTCATCGGCGTTTTCTTCACCAGACAGACAGGCGGCATTCATACCTTCGCCAATTTCGACACCTTTCACCGCGTTGATCGACATCATCGCCGCGGCCAAATCCGTGTCTAACTTGGCATAAATCGGCGCTCCAAGCCCGGCTGGCGCGCCTTTCGCGACCACCTCGATAATGGCTCCAATAGAGGACCCGCTTTTTCGAATGCCAGTCAGATAGGCGGCCCAGTTTTCGGCGGTTTTGGCGGAGGGCACCCAAAACGGGTTGTTGTCGATCTCAGAGAAATCGCGTTCGCCTTCGATCCCATGCGGGCCGATCTGGGTCATGTAGCCCTTGATCTCAAGGCCCGGCACCAATTCGGCCAAAACCGCGCGTGCAATACCGCCAGCGGCCACACGCGCCGCGGTTTCGCGCGCACTGGAGCGGCCGCCCCCGCGATAATCGCGGATGCCATATTTTTGGAAATAGGTGATATCGGCATGGCCCGGACGAAAGGCTTGCGCGATCTCACCATAATCCTTTGAGCGCTGATCGGTGTTGCGGATCATCAATTGGATCGGCGTACCCGTGGTCTTACCCTCAAACACTCCAGACAGGATTTCCACTTGGTCCGGTTCGCGCCGCTGAGTGGTGTATTTCGATGTTCCCGGCTTGCGTTTATCAAGCCAGACCTGAAGCATCGCCTCATTGATTTCGATACCCGGAGGGCAACCATCCACCGTCGCGCCAAGCGCCGGACCGTGGCTTTCACCCCATGTCGTGAAACGAAAAAGATGTCCGAATGTGTTCATGCTCATCGGGTGCTCCTCAGGTTTCCCCTGCTTTACCCGATGTCACTTGTTTGAGCAATCAAGGGAAATCATTCTATGGCGCTCATAAAGCACATCCTGAACCAACCGGTCTCTCCCGCACTGTAGGAGGGGCTTGAACTTCCTTCAAAGGGGCAATAGCGTCACGGACACCTCGGGGTGCCCGTGTGCAACACGGCTGAGATGCGAAAGCGGACCCGTTGAACCTGAACCGGCTAACACCGGCGGAGGGAAGGTATTAGCGATCACCATTCGCCACCTTTTTCTTCGCCCATTTTTGAATGGAGCGAGCCATGAAATATGGATTTACACTTGCGGCACTGGTTGCGGCCTCGGCGGCTCACGCAGACCCTCTGACCATCTATGCCCCCGATTATTTTGCCTCTGAGTGGGGTCCGGGCCCGGCGATCAAGGCGGCGTTTGAGGCCGAATGTGACTGTGAGATTGAATATGTCACAGGTGATGTGTTGCCGCGTATTCTGTTGGAAGGCGAACGGACCAAGGCGGATGTGGTTATCGGGTTCAATTCAGATGTGACCAAGAAGGCACGTGAAACCGGGCTTTTTGTGCCGCATGGGCTGGACCTGTCGCCGTTGACCCTGCCGCTTGAGTGGACGGACGACACGTTCTTGCCGTTCAACTGGAGCTATACGGCCTTTGTCTATGACAACACCAAGATTAAAAATCCGCCCGCGTCCTTCCATGACTTGGTGAATTCGACTGAAGATTGGTCCATCGCAATCCAAGATCCGCGCACGTCGATCTCGGGGCTGGCTTTGGTGCTGTGGGGCAAAGAGGTGTTTGGGGACGACGCCGAAGCGGAATGGGCAAAATTGGCGCCGAAAGTCACGACAGTGACTAAGGGCTGGTCCGAAGCCTACGGCCTGTTTACCGATGGCGAGGTGGACATGGTTCTCTCCTACACGACCTCACCCGCATATCACATCATTGCTGAAGAAGATGAAACGAAATCCGCCGCGCTGTTTGACGAAGGCCACTATTTCATGGTCGAACTCGCCGCAAAACTGAAAGGCACCGATCAGCCGGAGCTTGCGGATGCGTTCATGGCCTTCATCCTCTCACCGACGTTTCAAAACATCATTCCGACGGCCAATTGGTCCTACCCCGCCGCTTTGCCGCGTGATCAATGGCCCGAGGCATTCTCTGAATTGAACTACCCGGAAAAGGCCATTTTCCTTGATGAAAATGAAGCGGATGCGTTGCGGGACAAGGCGATTGCCGAATGGCGCACCGCGTTTTCGCAATAAGACTTTGGCCGGGGCTCATAGCGGCGGCTTTGGTCGCCGCCTTGAGCCTTGGCACTCTGGGCGTTGTTGCGCTTCGGGCTGAAAGCTTTTCAACACTGTCGCAATTTGACTGGATGGCGGTCCGTTTCACCGTTGTTCAGGCACTGATCTCTGCGGGCCTGTCGGTGGTCTTGGCGGTTCCGGTCGCACGCGGCTTAGCGCGGCGTGATTTCCCTGGGCGTCGCCTTTTGATCACCCTCTTGGGCGCACCATTTATCTTGCCGACGATTGTCGCCATTCTCGGATTAACGGCGGTGTTTGGCAAAACGGGATTTATCTCGATTGTGCTCAGTTGGGCTGGATTAGAGCCTGTTTCGATCTACGGATTCCATGGTGTGATCCTTGCGCATGTGTTCTTTAATTTGCCACTTGCAACACGGTTGTTGCTTCAGGGTTGGGGCGCTATCCCGTCCGAGAGGTTCCGCCTTGCGGCCTCGCTTAATTTCGCTCCGCGCGACATGTTTCGCCACATCGAAGGACCGATGCTCAAAGAGATTGTGCCCGGCGCGTTTGCCGTCATTTTTCTGATTTGCACCACCTCCTTCGCCGTCGCCCTGACCTTTGGTGGGGGACCCAAAGCCACCACCGTTGAACTCGCGATCTACGAAGCGTTTCGCTATGATTTCAACCTCGGTAAAGCCTCACTTTTGGCGCTGATCCAAGTGGTGATCTGTGCGGTTGCTGCCTTTGTATCGCTGAAATTTCGGGTTCCCCAGGTGGGAGGGGCTGGTTTGGATCGCCCTGTGCAGCGGTTCGATGTTCATAAGTTGAGCGCACGGGGGGTGGATTTGTTTTGGATCATGATGGTCAGTCTCTTCTTGCTCCTACCGCTTCTGGCCATCGTCCTGCGTGGCGCATATGGGGTGTTTGATCTGCCCATCTCCGTTTGGTCTGCGGCCCTGCGTTCCCTTGTGACGGCCCTTGGATCGGCCGCATTGGCGATCATCTTGTCCCTGTCTCTTAGTCTCTCGGCGCTACGGTGGCGATGGTTGGAAGGTGTTGGTATGACGGCCATCGCAGCCTCGCCACTGGTCATGGGCACAGGGCTTTACATTGTGCTTTTTGCTGTGGCCGATCCGGCGGATTGGGCTTTGTTCATCACTGCTTTGGTCAATGCGGTGATGTCCTTGCCGTTTATCTTGCGCGCGATTGGGCCCGCTTTGGCGACAACGGAGCGGACCTATGGGCGCTTGTCTGACAGTCTTGGGCTGACGGGATGGACCCGCGTGCGGCTTGTGCTGTGGCCCAGGTTGCGCGGGCCTGTGGGCTTTTCGGCCGGGTTGGCTGCGGCGCTGTCGATGGGGGATCTTGGGGTGATCGCCCTTTTTGCGCGCCCCGACTCCGCAACACTCCCGCTGCAAATCTACCGCTTGATGGGGTCTTACCGGATGGATCAGGCGATGGGGGCGGCTTTACTGCTTCTTGGGCTGAGTTTGGCTCTGTTTTACATCTTCGATCTCTGGGGGAGACGCCGTGCTTGAGTTCCGAAATTTGCACTTAACGCAGGGCGATTTTACCCTCACCGCCGATTTCCAAGTGCCAAAAGGCGCGCGGGTGGCGGTGATTGGACCCTCGGGGGCGGGAAAATCGACGCTTCTGTCGCTCATCGGGGGATTTGAGACCCCTGATGACGGCGACATTCTTTGGCGGGGCAGGCCCTTTGGCCTATCCGCGCCTTTTGAACGCCCGATTTCACATCTGTTTCAGGACAACACGCTTTTTGCTCATATGACCGCGGCGCAGAATGTCGGGCTTGGGCTTAGGCCAAGTTTGCGCCTGTCCAAATCTGAGCAGAGCGCAGTATCCGAGGCGCTGCGGGCCGTGGGACTTGAGGGTTTAGAAACCCGGCGTCCGGGTGCACTTTCGGGCGGACAACAAAGCCGTGTGGCTTTGGCGCGCGTCCTTGTGCAGCAAAAGCCGTTGATCCTGTTGGATGAGCCGTTTTCGGCGCTTGGTCCGGCGATGCGACATGAGATGATTGATCTGGCAAAAGACGTGTCGGAGCGCTTAGGGGCGACGATGTTGATGGTCACCCATGATGTGTCGGATGTGGACCGTTTCGCCGATCTGGTGATTTGGGTGGAGGGCGGGACCTGTCAACCGCCACGGCCATGGGCAGAGATGAAAGCGGACCCGCCACAGGGACTTTTGGATTACATCGGCCCATGAAAAAAGCGCCCCAAATTGGGGCGCTTTCTCATCACTTCTAACTCTTCGGTCGCTTAAAGCGACGTCTTTTTGCCTTTATGCGGCGCCCAGAGTTTTTTGTTGGTCAGGTAGAGCAAAGAGGTCAGCAGCACCAAGAAGGTCACGGCCATAAAGCCAGCCCGCTTGCGTGCCATCATCTTCGGCTCAGCAGCCCACATCAAAAAGGCAGCCACGTCTTCGGCTTCATGGTGCAGCTCATTGGAGTGACCATCAGCATATTCGACATCTTCCCCGTAAAGGGGCGGAGCCATGGCGATCCAACCGGTCGAGAACGCGGTGTTCTCGTAATAGGTGGTGCCAGCTTCGACCTTTTCCTCACCGGTGTAGCCGGTCAGGATGGAGACGATGTGCTCCGGGCCACCAATGCCTTTGAGGAACTGGTTGATGCCAGTGCCGTAAGGGCCGTGGAACCCCGCACGCGCCTTTGCCATCAAGGACAGGTCAGGTGCGTTTTGCGAATTGTTGGCAGGGAAGTGGTCGTTCGCGGTCAACGGGCGCGCAGCACCTTCGTTATAGTCGAAAAGCTGCATGTTGGAGGCTTCGTCATTCACCGACAACTGGGCCGCATAAGCGCGGACCTGATCTTCGGGGAGTGCCGGGCCACCTTCGTCGGCCAGCGTGCGGATCGGCACGAATTTCATGCCGTGACACGCCGAACAGACCTCGGTGTAAACTTGCAGACCGCGCTGAAGCTGCATCTGGTCAAATTTACCGAACGGTCCTTCGAAGGAGAAATCCACATCATGGACATGTCCGCCTTCGCCTGCGGCGATCGCCCCACCGGTGGACAAAGCCAGCGCGGTGAGGGCGGAGAGGGTAAGTTTCTTCATCATCGTCCCTGTTTCCTTTCTCACTCGGCCGCGCCCGGGTAATGGGCGGCAAAGTCTTCTTCGATCGTGGCCGGAGTCGGCAGCGGTTTCTCGATCACACCCAAAAGCGGGAGGATGACGAAGAAGTAGGCGAACCAATAGGTTGCACCGATCAGCGAGATATACGGGTAAATCCCATCGGTCGGCATGGCGCCCACCCACATCAGCACAACGAAATCGACAGCCAACAGTGCAAACCACCATTTGAACATCGGGCGGTATTTGCCCGAACGCACCGACGATGTGTCGAGCCAAGGCACGAGAGCCATGGCGATGATCGCGCCAAACATGGCCAAGACGCCGAAGAATTTCGCATCAACGATGCCGCCGGTGATGAAGGAGACCGCTTGCACGGCCCAAACATCCGCCGTGAAGGCACGCAGGATGGCGTAGAACGGCAGGAAGTACCATTCCGGCACAATGTGCGCAGGTGTCGAAAGCGGGTTTGCTTCGAGGTAGTTGTCCGGGTGGCCGAGGAAGTTCGGCATAAAGCCAACAACCGCGAAGAACACGACCAAAACCACGCCGAGCGCGAAGAGGTCTTTGATCACGAAATACGGCCAGAAGGGCAGGGTGTCTTTCTTGGCTTCGGCTTTCGAGGTGCGGCGCACTTCAACACCCGTCGGGTTGTTGTTGCCGGTGGTGTGGAAGGCCCAGATGTGAACGATCACAAGGCCCGCAATCACGAAGGGCAGCAAATAGTGCAGCGAGAAGAAGCGGTTCAGCGTGGCGTTGTCCACAGCCGGCCCACCCAAGAGCCAGGTTTGGATCGGTTCGCCCACAAAGGGGATCGCGCCAAACAGGCCGGTGATCACGGTGGCGCCCCAGAAGGACATTTGACCCCAAGGCAGAACGTAACCCATAAAGCCGGTTGCCATCATCAACAGGTAGATGATCATGCCGATGATCCAAGTGATCTCACGTGGGGCTTTGTAAGACCCGTAGTAGAGGCCACGGAAAATGTGCAGATACACGGCAAAGAAGAACATCGACGCGCCGTTGGCGTGCAAGTAGCGCAGCATATGACCGCCGTTCACGTCACGCATGATATGTTCGACAGAGGCAAAGGCCATATCGACATGCGGCGTGTAATGCATCACCAAAACAATGCCGGTGACGATCTGAAGCCCAAGGCAGAACGCGAGGACGATGCCCCAGATCCACATCCAGTTCAGGTTTTTCGGGGTCGGGATCATCAAGGTGCCGTGGATCAGGCCGATGATCGGAAGGCGAGACTCGACCGCCTTGGTGAAGCCCGTTTTCGGCTCATAATGGTCGTGCGGAATACCAGACATAAGTTCCTCCCTCAGCCCAGAACGATTTCGGTGTCGCCATCAAAAGCAGCGACAGGAATATCGAGGTTGCGCGGAGCCGGACCTTTGCGGATACGGCCAGCGGTGTCGTAATGCGACCCGTGACAGGGGCAGAACCAGCCACCGAAATCACCGGCGCCATCGCCCAGAGGCACACAGCCAAGGTGGGTGCAAACACCCATCATCACCAACCATTCACCCGCTTCATCAAGCGTGCGGTTTTCGTCGATGGCGGTTGCGTCAGCGGCGATGTTGGCGTTTTCAGCTTTTGGATCAACAAGATCGCTCAGCTCAACTGCGCGGCCCATGTCGATCTCGTCTTGGGTGCGGCGGCGGATGAACACCGGCTTGCCGCGCCATTTGACGGTCAGCTGTGTGCCAACTTCGACGCCGCTGATGTCAACACGGATCGACGACAGCGCCTGAACATCGGCAGAGGGGTTCATTTGATTGACCAGCGGCCAGACGGCGGCGCCTGCGGCGACTGCACCTGCGCCACCAGTGGCGTAGTACAGGAAATCGCGGCGGGTGCCTTCGTGTTCTTCTACATGGGACACGAGCAAATCTCCATTGTCTCAAGCCGGGTCCGTCCGGCGAATGCATGAGAGGCCGCAATTGGATGCAGCCCTTCCGGGCCGCTTTTAGCGAGGCGATGCGCTCACGTCCAGCATACAATGGGGCGCAGGGGCGCGCGATCTGTCGCGGTGTGGCGCAAGAGGAACGACATTTTGGGTTTCGCATGATCTGTGACCGCTAACGAAACCGAAAATGCCATAACTTAAGGAAAAACCACCGGAATCGCTAAGGTTTCCCATTTGGGATACCGCGTCATGATGGCTGCAAAGCGATCTGATGCGAGAAAGCGGTCAAGCCATCCGCGCACCCCCGGCCAGTCCTGCGCGTCAAACCATGCGCGATCCACATTCGCGTATTGCCGCACGAAGGTGATCGTCGCCAGATCGGCCAAGCTCGGATGGGGGCCATAGAGCCACAGGGCCTTTTGCAGTTGCGCCTCGGCGCGGTACAAAATCTGTGCCGCCGTGTCGCGTTCGGCCACTGGATCAGCGCCGTTATAGCGCGGGGCGTATTTGTACCGATCCAGCGCGGATTTGAACGGGCCTTCGATGGTAGCGATCCAATCCCGCCCTTCTGGCGGCATATCCAAAAGCCCCTCAGGGTCATTTTGTGCCAAGGCCCAGTCCATAATGTCGCGGCTTTCGTCGATCACGCGATCTTTGAGGATCAGCACAGGTACAGTGCCTTTGGGCGAGGCGGCCAACATCTCTTGCGGCTTGTCGCGCAACAGGATTTCTCGCAGTTCGACCTCAATCCCGGCACTCAAAATCGCAAGACGTGCGCGCATGGCATAAGGGCAGCGGCGAAAGGAGTATAGGATCGGCCTCATGTTTGACTTCACTTAGGCTAAGAGTTGCGTGCCTTTGACGCCGCGTATCGTGGCTCTGATGATCGCGCCTTCGGTTTGTGGAGTGGCGAAGGTGACTTCGGTGAATTGTTCGGTCCGACCCATATGCGGGTTTTCCATGAGAATGATGTGGTCCCGCCCAATTTGCGCCTCAAGGTGGCGTTGCACCTGAACATCTCCGGCCTCCCGCAACCGTGCGGCGCGGGCTTTGATGACAGTCCCGTTCACCTGATTGGGAATCTTCGCGGCCGGGGTGCCTTCGCGTTTGGAATATGGAAAGACATGCAACCAAGTGAGATCGCATTCGCTCACCAATTTCAGCGAATTCTCAAAATGCGCCTCGGTTTCGGTCGGAAATCCGGCGATGATATCGGCGCCAAAGGTCATATCCGGGCGCAGTTTGCGGGCCTCTTCGCAAAACCGGATCGCATCGTCGCGCAAATGGCGGCGAGCCATACGTTTGAGAATCAGGTCATCGCCATGCTGAAGCGACAGGTGCAAATGCGGCATCAAACGCGGCTCGGTTGCAATCGCCTGCATCAGCATCTCGTCGGCCTCGATGGAATCGATCGAACTGATCCGCAGGCGCGGCAGGTCCGGCACCAGTTTCAAAATCCGCATCACCAGATCGCCGAGATGCGGTTCTGCCGGTAAATCTGCCCCCCAAGAGGTCAGATCGACCCCGGTCAGCACCACCTCATTATAGCCTTTGTCCACCAGTCGTTTGATCTGATCGACCACGACCCCGGCGGGCACAGAGCGGGAATTGCCGCGACCATAGGGGATGATGCAAAAGGTGCAGCGGTGATCACAGCCATTTTGCACCTGAACATAGGCGCGAGAGCGGGTGCCGAAACCGTCGATCAAATGTCCGGCAGTTTCCGTCACCGACATGATGTCATCGACTTGAACGCGCTCAGTCTGGCCAATGAAATCCGGGCCCATGCGAGACCATGTTTCGGGCTGCATCTTTTCCGTATTGCCGATGACCAAATCGACCTCGGCCATTTTGGTAAAGGTCTCTGGTTCCGTCTGGGCGGCACAGCCCGTGACGATGATTTTGGCGTCGGGATTGTCGCGTCTGAGTTTGCGAATCTCTTGCCGGGCTTTGCGCACGGCTTCTGCGGTCACGGCGCAAGTGTTGACCACCACGGCGTTTTCAACCCCCGCTTTCGCGGCGAGGTCTTTCATCGCTTCGGTTTCATAGGCGTTGAGGCGACAGCCAAGTGTCGCGAATACAGGTGCTTTTGTGGACATCAAATACGCTCCAGAAAGGAGGCATCAAATTCTGCTTTGAACACCAATTGCGTGGGTCCGGTCATCCAAACGCCATCGTCGCGCCAATCGAGCGTCAACCAGCCGCCATCGACCTCCATCCGCACCTTTTTATCGGTGAGGCCGCGCAGGTTCGCGGCAACGGCTGTGGCACAGGCGCCCGACCCACAGGCCAGCGTGATTCCCGTGCCGCGCTCCCAGACCCGCATCCTGATTTCATCGCGCGCGCGCACTTCGGCAAATTCCACATTGGTACGTTGCGGAAACAGCGGGTCGAATTCGACCTTGCGGCCCCATCCGGCGACATCGGTTTCCTCGGCATTTGGCACAAAGAACACCGCATGAGGGTTGCCCATGCCGACGGCGACAGGATCGCCGTCAAGCGGCAGATGTTCCACATCCACCGGGCGCGAAAGAGGCACCTCATCCCACATCAGTTGCGGATGGCCCATGTTGACCGACACCTCATCGCCCGCACGCCGAGCAATCAAAATCCCGCGTTCGGTGCGAATCGTGACCTCGTCTTTGCCGGTCTCATCCAAGATCAACCGCCCGACACAGCGCGTGGCATTGCCACAGGCACCTGCGCGCGAGCCGTCCGAATTCCAAAAGTCGAGATCAATATCCGCCATGTCCGACGATCTGATCTCTGCCAGTTGATCAAATCCCACGCCCCGGTTGCGATCGCCAATGGCGCGCGCAAGCTCCGGTGTGACCACAGCAGTGCTGCCCCGAGAATCAAAGATCACGAAGTCATTGCCAAGCCCATGCATTTTCAGAAAGGGGAGGCGGGAAGGGGGGTGCTCATGTTGCATGTGCGGGCATATAAACCTTGTTCGAACCTTTTCCAAGAAAATCTCTGATTTCTGCTTGACGCCCCCGCGCTGCAACTGTAGTTCCCCCGGCACAGCCGAAAGGCAAAGAGAGTGGGCCGGTAGCTCAGTTGGTAGAGCAACTGACTTTTAATCAGTAGGTCTCGGGTTCGGATCCCGACCGGCTCACCACTTTCATCATTGTGACGAACGACAGTAAGTTTGTCGCTTTCGACAGAAGTTAGGCGCCTATCGACACGTCGATTGGCGCTTTTGCTTTTCCGGCGTAGCGGTATTGGCTGAAATTTTGAGAGATTTGCAGACTTCACTTGACCATCTGCTACCATCGGCTCGAAGCTTTCGAGGCGTGGAAATCCGCGGCAAACGTCGCTTGATGTCCTATCAGCACCCAATCTTGCGGACTGGGCGAGTTAATGTGACAACACCCATCGTGACAAAGGTGTCCGTCCCGCGCTCGTGGCGGGCCAGACGGAACTTAGAGGGGTATCGGTGCCGCCGCCGATACCCCCTGGTCCGCGACTGAGGGGGGGGTCCCGGACCTGCCTCCCGATGGTACACGGGAGGTATGCGTGCCTGCCTCAGTGCAGGATGTTGGCGGTCTGCCCGCTTCCGTTCACGGAAACCAGCAGCCGTGCCACCGCCCCGTTGACCACGGGCCGCGCCAGATCGGGCTTGCGGGTTGTCTCGTCGGCGCCCAGTTCCGGGAACAGCGCAAAGATTTCTTCCCGCGCCTCCGGGTTGAGCGATTTGAGCGCCTCGACCCCGGTGTAGAGCGATTCCGACGCCGCGCCTTCGGCGAAGACGATCTCGTGTCGATTGAAGAGGAAGTGCCAGTATTCCACCTCCCGCGCCTCGCGCTCCACGCAAACTCCTTCGAGGCCAAGCAACTGCCGCGCCGCCAATAGCACCTCATGGGTGCCGAACATCAGTTCGGCATGGGGCGAGCGGAACAGCACCCTGTGCTGTGGCGAAACCACGAGGTCGCGCACCGGCAGGTCGGTGTCCAGAGCGCCGGCCCTAATGCGGATCGGGCGTAGCTTCGGCATGGCATCCAGCGCCTCGGCACCCAGTCTGCGGTGGCCGATCCAGCGGATCGGTTTGAATCCGTTGTCGAGCGTTAGCACATCGTCGCCCACCTTGAGGTTCTGGATTTCAACCTCGCCGCGGGGGGTCATAATTCGCGTGCCGCGGGCAAAGCAGATCACCCGAGTGTTTTCGGCATTCAAATCTGCGGACGTGACAGGGTTGCCATCAGGGCTGTAAAGCTCCAGCCCACCCGCCGCATCAAGCACGCCATTGCCCTGGTCGGCGCGCAGCCACCCCAGCGGCGAGGCATAGGTTTGCGTCGGGTTCGCCGCGTTCCATTCTGCGAGCGTGGTCTCGTTGTAAAAGGCCGAAAGATCGACGACATCGTTGTCGCTTTCGTCATCGTCGCCGATGCCCGAAGTCGCATCAAAATCGGTGATCGTGTCACCACCGTCATCGACAATAAACAGGTCAGCGCCATCGCCTCCCGTCAGGTATCGGCCCCGGCGCCGCCGATTAGCGTATCGGCACCCAGACCGCCCAGAAGCTCGTCATCGCCTTCGCCGCCATCGAGGCTATCATCGCCCGAACCGCCGTCCAGCACATCGGCCCCCACGCCCCCCGCAAGCGTGTCGGAACCCGCGCCGCCCGTCACGGAATCGTCGCCCGCGCCGCCGGTAATGGTGTCATTGTCGAGGCCGCCATGAATCGTGTCGTTGCCGGCGCCACCATTGATCGTGTCATCGCCAGCGTAGCCGAAGATCACATCTGTGTCTCCGTCAGTACCGTCGATCTGGTCGCCCTGCGCATCGGTGTAACCGATATCCATGACGTCATCGCCCGCCGTGCCATCGACAATGTTATTGGCCACGGGGCAGACCAGTTCCCAGTCTTCATCCACCACGGCGGCGGTTTCAAAACTGGTGTAGGTGACGCCGTTATAGGTCAGGTCGTTACCGTTCGAGGACCAAGTGCCGGTGTCGCTGTCATAGGTCCAGCCAGCCTCCGTGGCGGCGGAGACAAAGCCCGTATCGCCCGCCGCGACGCGCAGCGACAGTGCATCGGTTCCGAGGCCGCCGTCGATATAGGCAGTTACGCCATCGGCCACCGTTCCCAGAATCAGCGTGTCGTCCCCGCCCTGAAGATAGATGCCCGTGCCGATATCCCAGTTGTCGCCGATCTCCAGATAGTCCGAGCCCGAAATCGAGCCGGTCCAGTGGCTGCCCAGCGTGAAATTGTTGCCGATTTCAACGTGGTTGGTGTTGTCCACGCCACCCATGAAAACATAGGTGCCCACCGAGACATCATCGCCCATCACCACGTTCTGGACGTTGTTCGAACCGCCCATCGAGAGGTCGAGACCGATGCTCACCCCATCGCCCAGCGACAGGGCATAAGAGTCGTTCGAGCCACCCATGGCAATGGACAGATCGATGTTCGTATTGTCGCCCACCCCCACGCAGATATCCGAGGACGAGCCCCCGGCGTAAATCGCACTGACATTACCTTCGCTGCCCACAAGGATACGCCCGTCGATGTCTGACCCGCCCATACCGATGTAGCCGGTGTCGACGCGATCCCCCACCGTGATGTCGATATCGTTGAAGGAACCGCCGACCGCGATGTCCCCGACCGAAACGTCGTTGCCGACGGCAACAGTCATGTCGCCATAGCTGCCCCCCATGTAAACATTGCCCTGAACGGTGCTACCGTCACCAACGGTGACCGAGCCGGAATACCCTGACGTATCGTCCGTGAGATTAATATAGCCGCTGCCGTTCATTACAATATCGCCGCCGATGGTGCTGTTTACACCAGCGGAGAAGCTGTTGTGGGTATAGCTGCCGTCCATCGACACGCCGTACTCAAATACGGCGTTGTCGCCGACCGAGAAGGTCTGGCTTCCGGTTTCAGAAAGCGTGCCCCAGCCGTCGAAGTTGACCGTCGAATTGAATGTTGCGCCCGAACCGAAGGCTACGGTCGAGTCTCCGTTCGAGCCGATCAGTGCACCGTTCATCGTGACATCGTTGCCTGCGACAATCGTCATCTGATCGGTCAGCGGCGCGGTGATCGCACCTAGCGTGGCCCCATCATCGACGTTGATGGTCAGCGTGTCGCCGGATGAAGAGATGTTGAGGTAATCGGCATCCACGCCCGCGCCGATATTGACAGTGGCATTTGTGGTCCCTTGGATCCACATCGTGGCGCCGCCGACAAGGTTATTCGTGACCAGAGACTGCTCGATGTTGACGGTAAAACTGGCCGACCCGTAAAACCACAGCGAACTGCTCAGGTTCCCGTCCAGATAGTAGGCGTCCCCCTCTTGTGGCGTCAGTGCACCCGCCTGAACCTGCGTGTAGTTGTTGACGTTTCCATCGTCATGGACCTCGGGATTACTGGAAACAATGTAGTAGTTGGTCATCTCTTGTCCTCATGCGTGGCAGCGCGCCGAGAATCGACAAAAAGTCGGCGGCAGATTGTGGCAAGCCGATGGATCAGAGGTTGGGTGCGTGTTTCGGCAACACCGGAAACGCCAGGCCGCAAAGGATTGGGCCTCTGCGCCCGCACACGACGGAAACGCGAAGCTCACCTCTACTCGGCCTTGCTACCCACACGACTTAAGTCGACAGCCAGTTACAGTCTCTTCCCGACCTTTCCCGTCGCCCTCAGCCCCCATAGCCAGACGAACGGTATGAACCCTTTCAGATCACCAAAAGGGGGGCGGCCGATCAGAACCGCCATTGGAGGGTGTCCCGAATTGCTCCGCAAACCCCCAATATGCTCCGGAAAACCACAACTTACAGGCCTTGGCTGAGTGGAAACCCAGTGGCTGTAGTGTGTTGCGGCCAATCTCGATTTTACCTATGCTCAGCGTGCAGCACGAACACGGCGAACTCGATACCGGTTGGTATAAGGGAATACTAACTACGGGAAATGAATCCAGATGCGGAATGTCGAACTGCAAATCGAGATGATGAGTTGCGCTCCATTGTTGCTGCGCCTAGGCGAAATATCGCAAATATTGCGCCATCGTTTCATCGTTGTGTTGATTTGCGTCGTCACCTTGCCGATCGTCGTCGAACCCGCCCTCTTCCTGCGGCGGTTTAGTCTTGGCGACATCGCCTTTCAGCTCCTGCAACCCATTCTCAGCGTTGCGCTATTTCTCGGACAGTTCTGGCTCGTCGCTCTGGTGTCAAAAGGGAAACCCCGCGTTCGCGTGCATTTTACGGCAATTATGGCGATCGCGATCCTCATCCCTCAGTTGCTCCTGACCGAGGTCTACTCGGCTTTGTACTCCGTGTATTACGCGGATGCTCTGATACGAGCCGTCTTGTTGTTCTTTTGGAACCTTCTTCTGGCTGAACTTTCTCTGGCCTTCTCCGTTCGCTTTCTTATGCCAACGATCTTGCGGGAAATCCGCTCAAAAGAGCCCGACGCTGGTCACTTCAAAACACTGGGGATCGAGGATGAGGCTCCTCGTGTTTTCGCACCGGATGAGAAGGCAGTTGCGCGCGATGGCTCCAGCCCATCCCACGACATGCTTCCAAAGGAGACTGAACCCGAAGAAGAAGCGTCGCATATGTTTGTGTGGCGCGAGGTGAGCGTGCCCATGTGCTCCTTGCGCTTGGTGCAGGCGGACGGAAACTATGTCACCATCTTTGCCGAGGAGGACAGCCATTTCGTTCAAGGGCCCTTCTGCTCCGTAATTGAAAGCATAGATCCCGATATCGGCGTGCTGGTGAACCGTTCGCTTTGGGTTGCCTTCACGCAGGTTGTCGGAGCCCGCCGCGAGAAGGGCGAGCTCTTTCTCACCCTGCGCGACGATACGACCATCAAGGTCGCGCGCCCGCGTCAAACGCAAGTCAGCGAAACTATGGAGCAACACCTGCCCGAGGTCCGTCTGGTATCCTAGCTTCGGTTCTCTGCGATTGTCTAATGTTAGCGTTTATGGGACCAAATAGGGCGATTTGCTAAGAGAGGGTTTGTTGCTCATCGTAGCCACCGAGGAGTGGACAATGAGAAAGACAACGAAGAGCCCGGGCGCCCAGATCGGCCTTAACAAAGGTGAAGCGCACCACGCTTTGAAAAACGCCCTGCGGATTGGTCGCCAAGGCGAAATCAGGGATCGGTCCAGCCGAGCACAAGATGACCGCCTGGCGGGACTCAATCTATTGGCCACAATCATCATTTATTGGAATACGAAACAGCTCGGCAAAATCATTGCCAATCGCAGACGGGCTGGACTTGACGACCCAGAAGACCTGCTCTCACATGTCTCTCCGCTTGGATGGGCGCATATTCTGATCACAGGCGAGTAGAGATGGCCTAAAATCACCCCTAAAACCCCTTAGCGCAGGATTCCGCAACTGACCCTGGAACTGCCAGTAGTCTAAGGAGTGAAAGCCGTACTCCCGCGTCCTCAAAGCAGACGTGGGGGGCATTTCCACGCCACATCCCCTAAGCAACTTTGGCCTGATGCCCTCCCGCATCCGCAGCAGCCCCCAAAGAAAACTTAGCAATTAGCGATTTCAACCGGTCAGCTTCGTTTTGCAAAATTTGCAGCGCTGCGGTCGTTTCTGAAACGCCCCGGTTTCATCGGAGACCTATAGCTTCATTTCACGCGACCATATCGAGCATGTCGCGCTGTGCATAGAAGTTCTCTTCGGCCTCTGCTGGCGGGATGTTTCCAATGGGTCCGAGCAGACGTCTGTTGTTGAACCAATCGACCCAGCCGAGGGTTGCCATTTCCAGATCCCGCATGTTGCGCCACGGTCCCTGGCGGTGAACCAGCTCGGTTTTGTAGAGGCCGTTTATAGTTTCCGCGAGTGCGTTGTCATATGAGTCACCGACGCTGCCGACCGATGGTTCGATGCCCGCTTCGGCCAAACGCTCGGTGTATCGCATGGACAAATATTGCCCGCCGCGGACGCCCTTCTGTTTGTCAAGCCGCAATCTGGCTCTGATTGATTGTCCGGTTTCGATTTTGGATAATGCTGAAGACCTCGCGGGCGATGTAACGTTTGACACAGCGTATTGCTTCAAGTTTGGATAAGCCTTCAGTGATCCGGCGCGCTACATATTTCTGTGTTCGCTCATCACATCGTAGACGACAGATTGCTATGATATGGAGTGCGCTGTTGGCTGCACGGTCTCCACCCCTGTTCAGCCTGTGGCGATTGGTTTTGCCTGATGATGCAGGAACGGGGCTGACGCCGCAAAGAGCCGCAAAACTGGCTTCTGATTTCAATCTCTCAGGATTGGCTCCAACTGTGATCAGCAGTTGGGCAGCGGAATTGTAACCGATAGAGTGTTGTGCGACGAGTTCAGGCGCGAGGTCATCAATGATGGCTTTGATCATCACATCCAGATCTGCGATTTCGTCATGTAATTCAAGAAAGCGGCGCGCCAACGACTTCAATGCAATGCGGTATGCAGTATCCATTTCACGATAACTCGTCATGTCTGGCCGCCAAGCCGCGAGGGTTCGGATTTGCTTCATCCGTGTAAGGTGTCTGACGGTGTCACGCAGATCGTCGGGCGCTGACACAATTGTATTGCCGATCAATTGAAGCGCAATTCTACGCGCCTGCACAGCCGTCTTTCTGCAGGCCTTAAGTACCCGCAAAGCCTCAACCATTCCATCTCGCGTCTTAGGCGTAACGGTCCTTTTGCCTGCGAAAGCAGCGTGAGCCGCAGCTTCGGCATCAAGCGTGTCTGATTTTCCACGTGCGCGTCGATCATGCTTGTCGGGGCCAGTCACTTCCAACACCTGAACCCCGGCTTTCTGAAAGTATCTCAGGACGCCAGCTCCATATGTGCCCGTCGCCTCAACACCGACACGCTGCACTTCACCAAAAGACAGCATCCATTCCAACATAAGCCGATAGCCTTGGCGGGTGGTTGCAAAGCACTCGCTTGCAATGAAACGGTCTTTTGAATCGACGACCGCCGCGACATGCAAATCCTTGTGTGTATCGACACCGCCGATGATGTGGTTCTGATCATTGTGTTCTTTGCTCATGCGAACTCCTGTGTTGCTGTGAAACGGATCTTCCACGGCAAGTTCCAGGACAAGACAGCAACGTGACAAATGTCAGGCCCTTCTCGGGTCACAGGGGCTCGGCGAGGAAATCCTCGCTGCAGGACTAACTGGGCGGTCGACGGTTCCGAGGAAAGACACGAAATCAATCCGAGTGTGGGTCACACCACAACCAAGTGCCCTGCAGCACCAGTGACGATAACGGACCATCGCTGTGAGGGTCAGGCCGCCCACGCCAAACAGGCAAGAACACACTTGCTATCCGAGTGGTGGACCAATCCGCTCTTTTGGACGGGCCGTCGATCGTGCAGGGCCTGCTCAAGAGCATCGAGAACAAAGTCCGTTTTGGCCGAGCGTGACACCCGCCATCCCACGATGCGATCAGCAAATGTGTCGATGAGCGAGACCTTGTTCGCCATTGGCTCCAGAACAATGGTCGAGCGGCCACATAGAGTTCGGCATGAGGCCGCCATCGGTCCGAGGACCATGCCGGACGCCCTGCCATGTTGACACGTAGGTAAAATCACTGACCCACAGCATGTTTGGTGCCGGTGCCCGGAACTGACGGTTCACCTTGTCACGCGGACAAGGCGCTGACGTGTCTGGAACCGTTGTTTTGACCACCTTGCCGCGCACAGCTCCACGGATGCCGATCTGCTTCATCAAGCGTGCAACCGTGCAGCGGGCCACCTCAAAGCGCTCGCGCTTCATCTGGTGCCACGCCTTGCGGACGCCATAGACCTGATAGTTTTCATCCCAAACCCTTTTGATCCGTGGCCGCAATTCCGCATCCCGCTGCTGTCGCACCGATGCTTTGGAAGGATCAGCGCGACATGTGAGGCGGTGATAAAACGTTGACGGCGCAATCGGCAAAACCCTGCAAATTGACTCGACGCCGTAAACAATGCGCTGATCTTCAATGAAGGCGATCATCGCTTCCGTGGGCGATCAAGTTCCGCCTGCGCAAAGTTGGCCGCCGAAATGCTACCGGTCCGAGTGACAAGGTCAACGCTGACGCCTTGCGGAGTATCTCGTTCGCCTGGCGCAGCTCCCGGACCTCACGTTCCAGGGCCTTGATCCGGTCCCGCTCCTCAGTGGTCACGCCATCGCGCATGCCGCTGACTTTCTCGGCCTGCTTGACCCATTCGCGCAGAGTTTGGGGATACAGCCAATCTTGGGTGCAATGGCCGCGATCGCGCCCGCCTGCGTTTCGCATGAGCCTTGATGCTCGAACACCATCCGGACCGCACGTGCGCGGACTGGTTTTGCGGGTGCGGTGCTCAGAGGATGAGCGTGCCGCCTGGTTGCGCAAAGCCCGTGCCCAGGAGCGATCCCTGTCCGACTATGGCCCCAAATTCTAAGCAAACGGAGAGGAAACGGTCGTGAACTCCGGAAAAAGCATCATCGACCAGATTCAGGACGCCTTTGGCGAAATGGAAGATGCAGGGCTTTCTGGATGAGCTGGCAGAACTGCCCGAGGCGGAGGGAGCTCCGCGGGCAGAGGAAACAGAAGCGCCTGAAAGTGCGGATCACCAGCGCGGCAATTCGTGAGACGGCTTTTCGGTCATAGCTCGCTACCGGCCCCGCCTTCCCCTGCCTTATTGGGGGGGCGATGTCAGGCGGGGCCGGATGTGCAAAGGAAGCCGGAAAATCCACATGAGTGAGACGACAAGTATCGAGTGATTGTGGGGTTTCCGGCGGGCCTGTGTTGAGTGACTGGGCGATAGGGATATGTCAATATCGCGGTATACCACTGCGCTCGCCTGTGCCTACCAAACCTCGTTGTGCATATTGGGAGCTCCGCAAAAGCGGCCGTTCGAAGATGGAGCATCTAACGGCAGGAAAGTGCCCATTCTACCAATTGCGATGTCAGAAAATACCTTGACTTAGAGTGCGCTCAAACCCCTAGCCTTGGAGGCGTCTGGATGAGAATCAGAGTGCCATGAAGATCAGCGAACTCGCAAAACGCACGGGGCTATCGGCTCATACGATCCGCTATTATGAGCGGATCGGGCTTTTACCTTTTGCTGATCGTGATGCTGGCGGACAGCGCGATTATGACGAAGCCATCCTCGTTTGGATTGGTTTTCTCAAACGCCTGAAAACCACCGGTATGCCGATACGTGAAATGCTGCTCTATGCCGAACTTCGCGCGCAGGGGGATCAAACTGGACCTCAGCGACGTAAGCTATTGGAACTGCATCGCGAGCGGGTGCGTGAGCATTTAGCCGAATTGGAAGCCTCCCTTCTCGTCCTCGACACCAAAATCGACACCTATGTCGAAGCCGAGAAAAGGACGCAAAACCATGACAATTCAACTCAAATCCGAAGAAACCAGATTGGAGCGCGGGCAGCGCGCTCTTGAAACCATCGACGGTCAAGCCGGACAGAACGTGATCGACGCGTTGGCCGATATCGCACCGGATTTCGCCACCTACCTGTTCGAATTTCCTTTCGGTGATATCTATTCCCGCCCTGGGCTTTCGCTGCGCGACCGGGAGGTTGCAACCATCTCGGCGCTGGCCGCAATGGGAACCGCCCAGCCACAGCTCAAAGTGCATCTCGAAGCGGGCTTGAACGTAGGGATTTCGCAAGAAGAGATCACTGAAATCCTGATGCAGATGGCGGTTTATGCTGGCTTTCCGGCCGCGCTGAACGGGCTGTTTGCGGCGAAAGAGGTGTTTGCCGCACGAGCGCCAGAACAAGCGGAGGAACGAACATGAAACCGAACCGCCGCACCGTTCTTGCCCAAGCAATAGCGCTGTCCTTCGCCGTTTCTGGCAGGGCGAGCGCCGCCACCCCACAACCTCTGTTTGACAAGGTGAACTCCGCCGTCGGCATGGACTTCGACGCGCGAGGCAACCTGTTCGTGGCCGAGTGGGGCGCAGGGCGCATCAGTCGTTTCGCACCAGATGGCGCGCGCACAACTTTTGCAGAGGGGCTTTCCGGCCCGTCCGGCCTTGCCATCGCGCCAGACGGGGCGATCTTTGTCGCCTCCTATTCGAGCGATCTGATTTGGCGATTCACGCCCGAAGGTGAGCGCAGTACCTATGTGACCGGGCTGGCAACGCCTGCTGGTCTGAGTTTTGACCGCGCGGGGCGGCTCATGGTTGCGAACCGACGAAGCAATGAGATTCTGACGGTCGAAAACGGCGCGCTTACTTCTGTCATCAAGGGCCTGAACACGCCCGTAGGTGCTGTTCAAACCCCTGATGGTGGCTTTGTCGTTTCAAATATCGGTGGCGGTGTCACGATCCTGCGTCCGGATGGAACCAGGGTCGAAGCAGGTGGGGAGTTCAATACTCCGGGACCGGGGATCACAATAACACAGACCGGTCGCGTTTTTGTTGTCGACTATGGCGGAACGACTGTGCGTGAAATCCTGATGGATGGTGGTTCAAGGGCTGTTGCGGATGGATTTTCAAGTCCTGTCGGCCTTGTCATCACGCCGGATCAGAGCGCTCTGCTGACAGCAACGTGGGGCGAGAGAGCCGTATTTCGTATTCCGCTTCCCTCATGATCAACACTCCATCCTTCAAAAAAGATTAAAGTGTTGCGACTGTGGGAAGGTTCAATTTAATCCTGACCCGCTCTACTATTTTCTCTGGAGTAAGCCCGAATTGCTCATAAAGTTCTTCGGAGCTCGCTGATGCGCCAAGATTGTTGACCCCAACAGCATTCTCACTTGCACCAACATATCGCTCCCAGTCGAAGGGGCCGGCGGCTTCGATGGCAATTTGCGGGCCGTTGCCAAGTGTCTCGGCGCGGTGGTTGTAGGGCTGCTGGTCAAACAGGTTCCAGCACGACATTGAGACAACGGTCACGTTAATATTCCGATCCTGCAGCAATTTCGCAGCCTCAATTGCGAGAGCGACCTCGGGGCCCGTGGCGACAAACGTGATGTCCCGTGAACCGTCAGATTCGTGGACGACGTAACGTTCGCTCATTCCTTGATTGTTGGACTGGTCATGTCAGTTTCGGTTTCTCTTGCCTGATTATTTGGTCGGCGCCGTCCGTGTTTTTCGTAACGCGTTTGGCATTGGGAATGTCGTTCGAGAGTGCCCGCGCATGGGCGTCTTCGGGCGTGTGGTCATTGTCCAGCCATCTTTGAACAAGACGCTCTTCAAGAACCTCCAAAGGTGTCTCAAGATAAATGCTGTGGTCGAATACGGTGACAGCTGATGTCGCGCAGTCGATCATCGGGATCGTCAAGGATCACCACATCGTCGATATCTGGCAAAACGAGATGGCGCAGAACAACATGCGCAACGCCATCGACGATTATTCCTTCGATGTCATGCGCGATGAGAAGGGCATCGACACTCCCCTCGACCTTCTCGATGACATCGAGCTGCGGATCATGGATAAGGGCACGATACAGCGACACACTGAGTTGGGCGAGACCACAGTCAAGTGAATCGTCCGCGAGTTCCTTAAGGAAGGCATCCTGATTGAGACAGGTGCGTGCCCCTGCAAGAACGGATTCATGGCCGTTTACCTCATCGACCTGACCAAGGTTGAGGTGTTGGAACCGACGCTTGTGCGCGGTGCTGAACGATTGGCCACTCGTTTCCGCCATCCAGCGCAACCTTGCGTGGATGGAAACGCGGGGTCTGATCCACGAGGTGACCGGGCAGCGGCGGTATCGGATGTGGCGTGCAACTACATCGTCCGATTAAAGAAAATGGGCGAGTTCCTGATTTCGGGAGAAATCCATTCCTGAGATGGAATGAGCTGCTACGAAGGATAATCGTCGCGTGTTCTGGCCTCGAGAACACGCTGGCTCGGAGAGGTCGGGCCCTCGTCCAGCGCCTTTCGGAATGGTCGTTGCGAGCCGTCAATGCCAATAGGGATACGCGTAGATATCATCGCTAATGTGGTTTGCAAAGTGGAGGAAGAAATGACTGACAAGCAACTACGACTGGATATCATCGACGAGCTTGATTTCGAGCCAAGCATTGATGCTGCCGACATTGGCGTGGCAGTCGATCAGGGCGTCGTGACGCTGACAGGGCATGTCCGCAGCTACAGCGACAAGCTCACAACGCTGGACATCGTTGAAAACGTCGTGGGTGTCCGTGCGATCGCCGACGAACTTGAGGTTCGACCAATTGGTGCCCATATCACAGCCGACGATGAGATCGCGAAACGCGTCGCCAATTTGCTGAATTGGAACATATCGGTGCCGGAAGACAAAATTCATGCCACCATCGCCAAGGGCCGGGTCACCTTGGAGGGCGATGTGGAATGGCGATATCAGGCTGATGCTGCGGTACGGGCTATCGGCCGGTTGACGGGCGTCATCGGCATCAACAACCATCTCAAGGTTCGACCTGCGGTAAAGGCTTCGGACGTGTCGGAGCGGATCAAGAAGACCCTCGTGCGCGATGCGGAACTCGATGCCACAGGAATCCGCGTGGCGGTTCATGATGGGACCGTGACGCTTGAGGGGAAAGTCCGTTATCTGGGCGAACGCAGGAGTGCGGAGCGCGCGGCGTGGGCGGCTCCCGGGGTGACGAACGTCATTGATCATCTGGCGGTGCTGTGACCGCCCGATTTCAAACCGGACGGCGCGGCGAGGTGACGGACCGTCCATACCTTGCAAGCAGTTCACCCCCCAGTCAGGTCTTGGGTCCAGTTCATGCGTTCAACCGATGTACGAGGATTGGGCGGGGGATGCCTGTTTCGATATGTGCTTGGTTGGAGAACCGCTCGTAAGGAGAGCAGGGTGGATCAGTTGATTGCCGTCAATGGTGAGGGTGCGCACGTGATGCAGGTATGTAATGAAATTGACAAAGAGAAATATCCGTTGTGGTGATACAACTTGAAAGTGCTGAACAAAAGGACGCAACGCTCGCGGTAGGTGGTGAGCCTTCTGAGCCGGTGCCATCAGAAGAACCGGGGACACCGCCAAAGGAGACGCCAGAACCTTCACCGGAGGAGTATCCCGAACCGCCCAGCGAATTGCCACCTGCACCGCCACCCGAGGCTCTGCCCGGAAGCTGCGGTGGAGTGATCAAGGATACGCTTGGATCGGTATAGCGGAAATTCTCCAGTCACAGGAGGGCCTGAGAGGAGACCTGACATGTCTGGCTATAATGATCTTCGCAAGGAAATGGTCGAACGTCAGATCAAGGCGCGCGGGGTGCGCGATCCGCTGGTTCTGGATGCGATGGGACGAGTGCCGCGCGAACGTTTCGTGCCGGACCACCTGAAAGGTCAGGCTTATTGGGACCGTCCCCTGCCCATCGACGTCGGTCAGACCATTTCGCAACCCTATATCGTGGCCTACATGATCGAGGCCCTGGCACTCAAGGGGGGCGAAAAGGTGCTCGAGATCGGCGCGGGTTCGGGCTATGCCGCCGCTGTTCTGGCCGAAATTGCGAGCGAGGTTTATACCATCGAACGCCATGGAACGCTGGCCGCGAAGGCGTCGACGGCGCTGCAGGACGCTGGTTATGCAAATGTTCACGTCTTTCATGGTGACGGCACCAAGGGCTGGGAAGACGAGGCGCCGTTCGATGCGATCCTTGTATCGGCTGGAGCACCCTTCGTGCCCGAAACGCTCAAGTCCCAATTGGCCAGAGGCGGGCGGATGGTGGTGCCCGTGGGCAGCGACCCGCGTGCCCAGGAATTGGTTCGCGTCACGCGGCACGACAAGGGGCAGTTCGACCGCGAGGATCTGGCCGATGTGCGCTTCGTGCCCCTGATCGGCGAACAGGGCTGGGAAGGCGAGCCGGAGGACACGCAAACAGCACCTCCGCGCCTGATCCAGCACCGTCCACGCCAGTCCGAGGCATTGCCGAGGCTCATTCGCACCTTCGCCGAGCCATTCGAGGATGTGGAGAATGCACCGCTCGACATGATGATGGATCGCATCGGCGATGCCCGCGTCGTTCTGATTGGCGAGGCAAGCCACGGGACGTCCGAGTTCTACCGCATGCGCGCGCTCATCACGAAAAGATTGATCGAGGAAAAGGGCTTCACCATTGTTGCCGCCGAGGCCGACTGGCCCGACGCCGCCCGCATCGATCACTATGTGCGCCACCGCGAGATGCCGCCGTCGGAGTGGCAAGCTTTCGCCCGTTTCCCCACATGGATGTGGCGCAATGAGGAGGTCCGTGCCTTTACCGATTGGCTGCACGATTGGAATGCGCCGCGTGCTCCGCTGACCCGCGTCGGCTTCTACGGTCTGGACCTCTATAGCCTGTTCAACTCAACGCTGGCGATCATCGACTATCTGGAAGATGTTGACCCCGATCTCGCCCGGATCGCCCGCCACCGTTATGGATGCCTCAGCCCGTGGGAGGCCGATCCGGCGGCTTACGGTCACGCGGCCCTCACAGGGGCTTATCGCAACTGCGAGGACGATGTGACCGCGATGCTCATTGATCTGATGCGCAAACGTCAGGAATATGCGCTAAGCGATGGCGAGAGATTTCTGGACGCGGCGCAAAACGCGGCACTGGTGGCCAATGCCGAGAAATATTACCGGATCATGTATTACGGCTCGCGCGCTTCTTGGAACCTGCGCGACGATCACATGTTCGAAACCCTTCTGAACGTCATGAAATTCCACGGAGAAGGTTCACGCGCGGTGGTCTGGGCACATAATTCCCATATCGGCGATGCCCGGGCGACCGAAATGTCACGTCGGGGGGAGCGCAACCTGGGCGAGCTTTGTGCGCGCGGGTTCGGCAACGAAAGCTACCGGATCGGGATGGGTACAGATCGTGGTACGGTCGCCGCGGCCAGCGACTGGAACGGTCCCATGGAGGTCAAGCAGGTCAGGCCATCCCATCTGCAAAGCTATGAGCGGCAATTCCACCTTTCCGGCCTGCCGGGACTTATCCTGCCGCTGCGGGCGGGACACGAACTGGACGTCGCGACGGAATTGTCGAAGCCGAGGTTGGAGCGGGCGATCGGGGTAATCTATCGCCCCGAGACCGAGCTTGCCAGCCACTATTTCGAAGCCGAGCTTCCCCGCCAGTTCGACGAATATATCTGGGTCGACAAAACCAGCGCGGTGATGCCGCTGGCGACGGGACAGATTCGGGGCCTGCCCGATACCTATCCCTTTGGGACATGAACAGAACCCTGCCCGCTGAAAACGTTACCCCGTTTCAAGGGGTGGCGTGTTCTTTACAGCAGCATCGCCGCCGGTCGGGGACGTCGCGTAGTGCCGTTTGCATTCGTCCTCACCACCACGGACGACACGCAGCCCGGCCAGCGACCTCGTGCGTTCGGCCATGACGGTGCGGCGACCCTCGGACCAATCTGGTGCCGCGAAATCGTACTGTCGATGATGGCGGTCAATGGCCGACATTTTGCCAGATCTGATACCTCTTACGGCCGCTCCAGCGTTCACGAACCGCGCTCCAAGACGCACACCGAGTATCTGAGCGCCACTGAAATAATCTGACTCGACAATGCATTCGGGCAAAACACGACAGCAACGTCTGCACTCACTATCCGTGTCATTCTGAACACAGTCCAAACCGCGTCATCGACAGATGTCAATGACGTCAGATTTCTTTGGCCGCGTCATGGCGGTGTTAGGCACAAGGCGAGCGAATTGCGCGCCGTCAATGAGCGCCACGCCTTTGCCGATAGCATTTAGGCCCATGCTTCAAGTACTAACGAAGTGTCTCATGGACGGGGGGGGGGGAGCCATGCCTGATATTCATTCCGGACCGGCCACCGAGGACAGGCCAGATGAACGGGAGAGCGACGCTCGCCTGTTTCGCCATGTGATGGCTTGCCTCGACCGGTCCCCTGATGCCGCGCGCATATTGGAACAAGCTGTATTGCTGGCAAACCAGACGGGGGCAGACCTGACGGCCATGCGAGTTGTGCCCGCCGGGCCGTCCACAATTCGGTGCGCCGATCCCGTCGACTGGGAATTGACCAGACGAGATGAGACTGCCGATCTCCTGCGGATGTCCGACACGACCGGGGCAACCACCGACATATGTGCGGTCGTGGCCTGCGGTTCGGCCGCGCGGTGCATCCACGACGAGGCGCTTCGACGCGATGTGGATCTTCTGGTCTTGGGCACGGGAACTTTCGGCCCCCCGAGCCGATGGGGCCTCGGAGGGACGGCCAGGCATCTTGCGGAGGTCTTTCAGGGATCGGTTCTGATCGTTCCGGGCGAGATTGCAGGTGAGCCTCCCAAAACCCGCCGTATCATTGTCCCAATGGACGGTTCGGCGCCTTCGGAAGCCGCGCTTCGCTTCGCCGCCGCGATTGCGCGGGCCCGCGCGGCAGAACTCGTCATCCTTCATGCTGTTTCGCATGTTGGCGCGTTCGGCACGGGACGAACGGGACAGGGAGATGAGGCGCTCTGGCGTGAACTCAAGGAAGAGGCGGCACATACGGTCGAAGATCGGCTTCAGCGTTTGCGTCGATTGCTCCCGGTCCACAGACATGGCAACCGCGTCCGTCGGCTCAGTGGCGATGAGCCACGCAGGGCTTTGATGAAGGCTATTTGCGAGGAACGGGGCGAACTCGTCGTGCTTTCGGCCCGCGGGCTGGGAAACGATCCCGATCTGCCCATCGGGAGCACGGCGGAGTATCTTCTCTCTCGTGCCGTGACCCCGATCCTGCTGATCCGGAACGCAGAGTTGGGCAATCATCGCGCTGGCGGTACCGCACCAAGATGGCCTACCGCTTTGCGGCAAGATCCATGACGGTGCCCTCCTCGCAGCTGCAGGAACCGGTCGCCGCTGCGTCCGAAGACCAAGGACAGCACAATTGCGTGCATCCTGGTCTTCCAAGGGCCGTACCGGTATGGAAGCACCTCGACAGGATGTCCGCGTGGCTGGATGAGGCGCGGCGCATCTGCCGCGCGCCACCGTCCGAAGTCTCGAAGGCGGCAGAGTGGCTGCTTGACAACGAGTATCATGTGCGTCGGGCGGTGCGTCAGGTGCGCGAGGATATGCCACCGGCTTTCTATCGACGCCTTGCCCGATCCGCGTGGCCTGAAGCGCGGGGGAGCCCGCGCGTGCTTCTCGCGGCACGCAGCTACATTGACGAAAGGCATGCGCAAATCGACGCAGCCACCGTCACAGCTTTCGTGAATGAGTTCCAAGGCAGGGAAGGGTTCTCCCTCGCCGAACTTTGGGCAGTCCCCGCGATGCTTCGGCTCGTGGCGCTTGAAGAAATCGTGACGACCTTCTGTTGTCTTGTCCCGGACCTCGCGCCACCCTTTCAAGGGTTGGAGAGGCCCGGGAACTGGCAAGACCGGGATTCCACCGACGCCCTGTCGCGGGCGATCGTGGCGCTTGCCGCAATTGAGCGGATCGACTGGAAAGCATTTGTCGAAGCGACAAGCCATGTCGAGGCAATCCTGCGTAGGTCACCTAACGGGTTATACCCCGAGATGGATTTTGAAACGCGAGACCGGTATCGGCAGGCGATCGAGGACCTCGCCGAAGGGACCGGACAGTCTGAGCCGAACATCGCGCGCGAGGCGGTTCGCATGTCGCGCGGACATATTGGATCACCGCGCCAGAGCCATGTCGGATGGTGGTTGGTCGATGGCGGTCGTGGTGAGTTCGAGGCTCTGACGGGCTACCGCGGCAAGCACGCCGGAGCCTTGCGCCGTCTGGCGCTCCGCCGACCGGGATGGGTCTACGTTACGGGCCTTGTCGGAGTTGCCGCATTGGCGCTTGCCGTCCCGCTGGCGCTGCTCATCGCTAGGGATGCAAGTGGCGTTGCGCTTGCGCTTGGTGGTCTGCTGCTGACCATGCCGGCTTTGATCATTGCGATGACGGTGACCAATTGGCTCGTCACGCAGATCGTGCCGCCCAGAGTTCTGCCCAAGATGGATTTCCGAAAGGGACTGCCCGAAGGCGTCGAGGCGGCCGTCATCGTCCCGGCCATTTTTCGACGTCCCGGCGAGGTTGCTCCCGTTCTTGCGCAGCTTGAACGTCACATGCTGACAAACCCGGATCGGCGGATGCACTACGCGCTTTTGAGCGACCCTGCCGATGCCGCGCAACAAGTGACGGACGAGGACCAAGCGCTTGAGGCGGCGCTTATCAACGGAATTCGCAAGTTGAACCGTCGATACGCGACCTCCGCGCCCTTCGTCCTGCTCCATCGCCGCCGCAGATGGAACCAGGTGGACGGCATCTGGATGGGTTGGGAACGCAAACGCGGCAAGATCGAGGCGTTCAACGACTTCCTGCATGACGGGTCAGGGGATGCCTTCCCCCTGACCGAGGGGGATGTCGAAGGATTGCGCGCCGCGCGGTTTATCGTGACGCTCGATGCCGACACGATTGCGCCCCCGGGCGCGGTGCACAGCCTTCTTGGCGCGCTTGCCCATCCGCTCAACCGCGCTGAATTCGACGCGGAGGGAGAGCGTGTTATCGCGGGCTACACGGTCATCCAGCCCAGAATCGAGATATCCCCGCAAGCGGGGGCCGTTTCGCCGTTCACCCGGCTCTACACCGGCGACACTGCCATCGATATTTACAGCCGCGCAGTATCCGACGTTTACCAGGACCTTTTCGGCGAAGGGATTTTCACCGGAAAGGGGGGCTATGACGCAATGGCCTTTCGGCGCAGCCTCGGGAACCGGGTTCCGGAAAACGCGCTGGTCAGCCACGACCTGTTCGAGGGACTCCACGGGCGGGCGGCTCTGGCATCCGATATCGTGCTCTACGAAGGATTTCCGGCGCGCTATCCGGATTTCGCACGCCGTATGCACCGCTGGATTCGCGGGGACTGGCAATTGTCGCCCTGGCTTGGCCGACAGGTGCCGGGGCGCAGCGGCGATCGGTTGCGCAATCCTCTATCTGCACTCGATCGTTGGAAGATCATTGATAATCTCCGCCGGAGTCTGATCGCTCCGTCCCTTGTGCTGCTGGCCCTTTGCGGCTGGCTCGTGATTCCCGAGGCGGCGCTGGTTTGGACCCTGCTGACCGTGGCGGCCCCCGGCACCTATCTCGTGACCTATATCGTCACGGGTATCTCGCGCGGGCGTCGCCGCGGTACCGTGCAGGACCGCTGGCGACAATTGCGCGACCACGCTGGCCGATGGCTTCTGGAAATCGCATTCATGGCGAACGAGGCCGTGATCTGCCTCGACGCCATCGGACGTGCTCTGTGGCGGCTCACCGTGTCGCGGCGCAACATGCTGGAATGGTCGACAGCCGCCCAGGTTGCCGCGACCGGGGCCGATACGCGAGCCCGCTTTTGGATCGACATGGCGGGCGCACCTCTGCTTGGTCTCACCATCACGACCACACTGGCCGTTCTGGCTCCTGCCGCCTTGCCCGGAGCACTGCCGCTGTTGGTGCTCTGGATTCTGTCGCCAGAAATCGCGTACCTGATTTGCCGGCCATGGCAGCCCGCGAAGGACAGCCTTTCGGACATAGACCGTAGGTGGCTCCGCCACATCGCGCGGCGCACATGGGCTTATTTCAAGACTTTCGCCGGCCCCGAGGACAACTGGCTTGCGCCCGACAACTACCAGACCGATCCCGAGGCGAAAATCGCCCACCGATCATCGCCCACGAATGTCGGGATGCAATTTCTGTCGTCCATCACGGCACTTGATCTCGGACATATCGGGCTGCGCGACCTCGCACAGCGGACAGAGTATGCGCTTGAGGCATTGTTGCGGATTGAGCGCAACCAAGGGCATCTCGTGAACTGGTTCGATACGCGCGCCCTTCTGTCGCTGGAGCCTCGCTATGTCTCGACGGTGGACAGTGGCAACCTAGCGGTGGCACTTCTGACCCTGCGCGAAAGCCTCGTCGAGGCCGCGAATGGCCCGGCGCTGTCGCGGGCACTCTGGGACGGGTTCATCGACACGCTTGGCGTGTTGACAGAGGCCACCGGAGACCTGCCGACCGAGCATTCGCAAGTGATACGCGGGCTGATCCGCACCCTCAGCGACAGTGCCGAAGCGGCTCGGGGTGATCCGGCTGGCTGGCGTAGTGCCCTCTGTCGGAGTCTCGAAGAAGACTTGCCCAAGCTATCCGGGGCTATTCTGAATGCCCTGGACGCCACGCCCGGTGCCGATCCGGGCGAATTGCATTTCTGGTTCGAGCGCTGCCGCCATCACGCGGCAAGTTTCCTGCGTGATCTCGATGCCCTTTGCCCGTGGCTGGCGATCGACGGTTGGATGGAGGTCGATGACCGCGCCGCCGAGATGGCCAAAAGGCTGTGCCTGAACCTGCCGCTCGGGCAGCTTGATGAGGTGTTCGAATGCATGCAGGATCGTATTGAAAGCCACACGAAAACCGGCGTCAAAGGCGCGGAGCTACGGACCGCCATTTCCGCTGGACAGACTGCAGGGGTGGCTTTGCGCGACAACCTGTTGGCCCTTGCTGAGAAGGCCGACACGCTCGCGATGGGAATGGATTTCTCGTTCCTCTACGACCGCGAAACCCGGACGTTCTTTATCGGATACAATCTCAGTTTCGACCGGATGGATGATCATCGCTACGATCTGCTCGCGTCCGAGGCGCGGCTGGCCAGCTACATCGCCATTGCCAAGGGCGATGTTCCGGCAGAACACTGGTTCCACCTGGGGCGGCCGATCTCGCGGTCCTCCGGCCCCCTGACGGTCCTGTCATGGAACGGGTCGATGTTCGAGTTCCTGATGCCGGCGCTTCTGATCCGCAGTGCGCCGGGTCAGTTGCTTGGCCAGAGCGAGCAGGCCGCCGTCGATATTCAGCGTCGCTACGGGGACAGGCTCGGTTTGCCTTGGGGCGTGTCGGAAGCCGCATTCGCCGCACGGGACACGGCACAGAACTACCAATACCGCGCGTTCGGCGTGGCCGGGCTTGGCCTGCGCCAGGGACTTGCTGAGGATTATGTGGTTGCCCCCTACGCCAGTGCGCTCGCGCTGTCAGTCCGACCGGGGGCCGCCGTGAGCAATCTGCGCCGGCTCGACGCGCTTGGCATCCGGGGGCGCTACGGGTTCTATGATGCAGTTGACTTCACACCTTCGCGGTTACCTGAAACCGGCGCCCATGTGCCGGTTTTCACCTATATGGCACACCATCAGGGCATGCTTTTGTCCGCCATTGGCAACGCGCTCAACGACAGCGTTTTCGTGCGTCGCTTCAACCGGGACCCGCGCATTTCAGCCATTGATCTGCTGATGCATGAACGGGTGCCGTGGGAGTATATCCCAGAGCCGTTGCCGAACGCAGGGTCGACGCTGCCGGAGCAGATTGAACGACGTGTTCGCCCGCTGCATGGCTGGCCCGCCGAGGACACGGATGCGCCGCAGGTCCACACACTCGGGAACGGTAGTCTCTCGGTCTGGCTGTCGAGCGCGGCAACGGCGAGTATCTGGCGGCACGGGCAGTCGCTGACCAGTTGGGCCTGTGATCAGGTTGTCGACAACAGCGCGGCGCGGCTTTTGCTGCGCGATGCCGAGGATGACGGGATATGGGAATTTCGGCGCACGCCCGAACACTGGGTGGATGTGATATTTCACGCCGAGAAAGCGACCTTCCACCTGCAGCACCATAACATCGCCGCAACCCAGGAGATTTGCGTCGCTGCAGCCGATGACGTGGAGATTCGGCGCGTTACGCTGGTCAATCATGACGACCGGCGCCGCGTGGTCGACGTTACAACCTATGCTGAACCGGTTCTTGCACCGCATGCGGCGCATGAACGCCATCCTGCCTTCAGCAAGCTCTTTGTCAGGAGCGAGATCTTGCCGGAAATGAATGCTTTGCTTTTCACCCGGCGTCCACGTCGGCCCGAAGATGCGCCTCCGGTGATGCTGCACCGGCTTTTATGTGAGGATCGGGACGTGGTCCCTGTTGGCGCCGAAACGGACAGGCGGGCGCTGATCGGTCGCCACGGAACGTATCTCGACGCCGCAAACGCGAAAATGACGGGGGCGGCAGGTTGGACCCTCGATCCGGTTGCCGCGCTGCGGGCGCGAGTCAGTCTTGCGCCGGGACAGCGTGCGACATTTGCATATCTCACAATTGCGGCGGGGTCGCGGCAGGCGGCAATCGACACCGCAGAACGCTACGCGACCGTCGCCGCACTGGACTGGGCCTTTGAGGATGCAGCCCGATCTGCCGCAGATGAGGCAAATCGTGTCGGCCTGACACCATCGGATATGGCCGGTTCACAGCGCCTCGCCACCCGCCTGCTCAGGTCAGCGGCACGGACTGCCGCTGACGGAGAGACCGCGGGGCCGGGACAGCCTGACCTTTGGGGGCTTGGCGTTTCCGGCGATCACCCGATCATACTCGTTCAAGTTGCGGACGCTGACGGTGCCGATCTGCTCCCCTCCATCGTGCGCGCGCAGCGCTGGCTCAGACGAAATGGCCTGCGCTCCGATCTTGTGATTCTTGGCACAAAGGCCTCAAGCTACGAAGCGCCGATCGCCGCAAGGCTGCGCGACGCTTTGCGCGATGCCGGGCTTGCCGAGGGGCTTGGCGGCGACGGCGGAATTCATCTGCACAGCGTTGACCGAATCTCTCCATCCCAAGTGCGCGCTCTTGAGACCCTTGTGCGGGTGACGCTTGATGGTGCCGCGCCGACGCTGGATGCGGCGCTGCCGACAAGGCAGGAAAACTACGTCAAACCACCGGTCTTCGACCCCGGCGGCCGACCGGTGACCGAGGCGTTCAAGCCACTGGAACGGCCCGAGGACCTGATTTGTGACAACGGCCTTGGGGGCTTTATCCCCGACAATGGGGATTATCTCATACAGACCGAGCCGGGTTTAACCACCCCGGTGCCGTGGTGCAATGTCATTGCCAACGACAGGTTCGGCACGATCGTCACGGAATCCGGGCTGGGTTTCACCTGGAGCCTCAACAGCGGAGAATTCCGCCTGACGCCATGGTCAAACGATCCGGTCGCGGACATGCAAGGCGAAGCGATCTATCTGCGAGACGAGGAAACAGCGCGGGTCTGGACGGTCACACCGTTGCCAACGGGCGATCCGGCACAATGCCGCATCACGCACCGGGCGGGCGAGACGGTTTGGGAACGATCATCGCAGGGGCTGGGGCAACGGCTTTCGATTTCGGTGCCACAGGATGCGCCGGTCAAGCTGTTCAGCTTGGAGTTGACGAACACCACCGCCCGCCCGCGGCGCATCACTGCGACCTGTTATGCAGACTGGCAACTCGGGGCGACGCCGTCGATCGCCAAGCCGCATGTCAGGACAGGCTTTCACGGGACGGCGCGGGCGCTGATTGCGCAAAGCAGCTGGTCACCGGCATTTGCCGGTCAGATCGCGTTCCTGACTGCCAGTCGACAGGCACATGCGATGACGTGCGACCGTGAGGCATTCCTGGGCCCCGGCGGCACTGCAATGCCTGAAGGTCTGCGGCGCTGGAGCCCCTGGGGGCGAACAGATTCGGTGGAGGACGCCTGCGCGGCCTACCAAGTGCACCTCGATATCGCGCCAGGTGCTGTGGAAAAGGTGGTCTTCGTGCTCGGGGCTGCCACCAGCGTGGCCGAGATCGAAACACTCGCCAAGACATTCGCTTCACCGAAAAAGGCGGCTGCGGCCACTCAGGCTGTGTCGGATGTCTGGCAGCACCGTCTTGGGGCGATCCAGGTCGAGACACCGGATGGGGCCTTCGACCTGATGGTGAACCGCTGGCTGCCCTACCAGTCCTTCGCCTCCCGCATCCTCGCACGTGCCGGGTTCCAGCAGGCCAGCGGCGGACTCGGGTTCCGCGATCAGTTGCAGGACATGATGGCGTTCCTTCTGTCCGAGCCGCATCGCGTGCGCGCCCATATCCTCGATTGTGCGCGCCATCAATTTGAAGAGGGCGATGTGTTGCACTGGTGGCATCCACCAGAGGACCGCGGTGTCAGGACCCGCTGTTCAGACGACATGCTCTGGCTGGTCTACGCGACCCATGCCTATGTCCGCGCGACCGGCGACATCTCCATCCTGAAGGAGGAGGTGCCCTTTCTTTCCGCCCCGCCGTTGGCCGAGGACGAGGAGGACCGTTATGCCGCGTTCGAGATCGGACAACCCTCCACGCTGTTTGATCACTGCCTTCGTGCGATGCAGCGCGGCGCAACCAGGGGGGCGCACGGTCTGCCATTGATCGGAAGCGGAGATTGGAACGACGGCATGGACCGGGTTGGCTGTCACGGGCGCGGTGAAAGTGTTTGGCTGGCATGGTTCGCGGCGTATTGCGGCGATGCCTGTGCGGATCTGGCCGATCTGTCCGGCCGGGCGGATGAGGCGGGGTTCTGGCGCAAGCGTGCGGAGGAACTGCGACAGGCTGCGGAAACCTGCGCCTGGGACGGCGAATGGTATCTACGCGCCTTTGACGATGACGGTGTCCCATGGGGATCGGCGCAGAATGACGAGTGTCGGATCGACAGCATCGCCCAGTCCTGGGCAGTTCTGGCAGGTGCTCCAAACCGGGCACGCGCCGAACAGGCACTCCGGTCAGCCGCCACCCATTTGATTGATCCTGCACACCGGCTTGTCCGGCTTTTGACACCGGCCTTCGACAAGACATTACGCGATCCCGGTTACATTCGCGCCTACCCGCCGGGTGTTCGCGAGAACGGCGGCCAGTATACCCATGCGGCCACGTGGCTCGGGCTGGCCTTTGCGCGGCTCGGGGACGGCGATGAGGCGTACCGGATATTCGACCTGATCAACCCCGCGCGCCGCAGCGCGCACCCTGAGGACATGCGCGCCTACCGCGGTGAGCCCTACGTCATTCCGGCGGATGTCGGTGGCACGCCCCCGTTCGAAGGCCGGGCCGGATGGACCTGGTATACCGGTGCCGCGGCCTGGGCGTGGCGCCTGGCGGTCGAAGGAATCCTTGGACTGGAACTGCGGGCAGGCGCCTTGCGCATCGCACCCTGCCTTCCGGCGGACTGGACCGGTTACCGCGCGACGGTGCGGGGACAGGCCGGATCCATTGCAATAGAAGTGCTGCAAGTCGATTGCAGCGATGGAAGTGTCGCCAAGGCACAGGACGGGAGCGGTGAAGACGGCACGATCGTTGAGTTTCCAACCGACGGATCGACCCGCCTGGTTCGCGTGCAAGTCCGCCGTGGCAGCACCGAGCGTGGGCGACAGGCCAACGCGAGATCATGAACGCCCGCTTGCGTGCCATCAATGCCGGATGTGCCGATCTGTCTATTCTGAAGCAAAAGATGATGAAGGAGAAAGGCCGATGCGGATCAACGAATTGCCACACTACGACATGTCGATCAACACGACAGGGTGTTGTCCGAAGTTCAATCCCGAGGGATGGGACGGGCAGGATTTGCATTTCCGCGACAAACCCATGGTGCGGGCAGTGACGATGTCAGCCATGCATGTGCCGTTGAATATGGGCCGGGTGTTTTCCCGTGTGCAAGGCCACATCGAGGATGCCGGGGCGTTCGATTCGGACGACTGCATCGTTTTGACCCGGGACACCTCGCCTTGGGCCAGCGAGCACTACTTTTCCGTCGGCAAGCCGGTCGAAAACGAAGAAATGACAACGCTGTCCGGGGACTTCGTCACCAAGGTCTTTGAGGGACCCTATCGTGAGGCCCGCAACTGGTATCGGGAGATGCAGGAACTGGTCCGCAAGCGCGGCGGAACGTCGGGCGATATCTATTTCTTCTACACCACCTGCCCGCGTTGCGCGAAAGCCTATGGCAAGAACTACGTCGTCGGTGTGGCGGAAATCTGCGTCGCTTAGAGCATGCCGCGCAAAAGTGGGAACCGGATTTACATGCCCTAGAAGGATGACACCGGGAAGGCAATCATCGACACCGCGATCTTGCGCTCGGTCATGCTCCGTTCAGAACCTCATGCCGAGCTGTTTCAGGGTTAATGCAAGGCGGGTATCCGTTGTATGGCATAAGGCTTTTCCCGCTTCAGATTGATGTTGTGGTTTCGGATGCGACGAAGTCATGCCCACCGCAACGAGAGCATGTTCTGCCGGGTTGATCGTTGACGTTCGAGACGTTGGCCGCCGGCATGCGTCCGGCTTTTCCCTGATTTGAATTGGCTATTGGATGGGGATGAAAATCTGGTGGTACCGCCGTTTTGAATGCCCCTGCGGCACAAAACCCCGGCTCGGCCACGGCTGAATTCGTAACCATGGCCTTTGACCAGATCCACCAGATCCGCAAGGCGGCGATCAAGAAATAAACCCCGGCAGCAGGCCGTTGAGGGACAGGTCAGGGGCAAGGCTGCGCCTCCACCCGATGGAGGTGCAGGGATTTCGACTGCGTCGTCGGCTCAGGCGGCGGATTTCACCTCCACCTTGCGTTCCTTCTGTTTCGCTTCCGGGGTCTTCGGTAACGTCACGGTCAACACGCCGTTGGCGAAATCTGCAGAAACGGCCTCGGCGTCGACGCCGGAGGGCAGGGACAGGGTGCGCTGGAATTCCCCATAGTGGCGTTCACTGACGAGGTAGTCCTCCTTCTCCTCTTTCTTTTCCTCCGATTTTTCACCGCGAATGGTAATCGTTCCATCGCTCATCTTGATGTCGATATCCTCGGCGGCCATGCCGGGCAGTTCGGTCGTGATCCGGTATTCACCGTCACATTCCACGAGTTCCGTCGCTGGCTGTAGCACCCATTCGGAACTTGCGGGGAACAACGAATGTACCCGGCACGACAGCGGTTGCCGCCAGAGTCCTGCGCCGAAATCGTCGAACAATCGGTCGATCTCGTTTCTGAGCGAAAGCATGGATGGCCACCCTTCGGCGGCGGCTGGTGGCGTCTCTCTGCGAACTTCAATTTCGGACTTCTTCTTGGGCATCCTCAGGTCTCCTTCTGGCAAGGCCGCCCTTCTGCACGGCCACAGGTTTCATGACAGCGTTGAGTCTATTTGCACCGCGCTGCAGTGCATTGACGGCGGTCATCCTGTCGTCAGATTTCAGTAACCCGAAGCGGCTTTCCATCCGCTTTGATCGACCATTCTCTCCCACGCAACGTGCGGGTGGCTCCACGCCCGCAATGCTCGCGAGCAAGCCGAGATCGCGGATCAGGAACCGGTATGGAGTAAGGCTGGTCACCAGATCTTTTTCTTCGAGATACCGCAATGTCCGGCAGATCGTCTCGACCGCGGTGTTGGTCAGGTCGGCCCAGTCGCCCCGATCGATTTCCATGCTCACGACGAGACTCCCGTCGGGGAGCGGCTCGCTCGGCATGAACTCGGCCGCCTTGACGAGGAAGGCGATGATCCGCTCGCGGCTGTTCAATGTGCCATTGCGCCAGAGCAGGCCGAGAAGGCTATGGTGCTGATGGTCTATCTCTCGCAGCATCAGCCTTCGGAAGCGTTGATTGATTTCCAGTTGCCGCTTGACCGTCGCTCTGTCGTAACAGCAGATTTCGATGTCGGTGGCGGCCTCGAAATCATAGTCGCGCTCCTGACCGGGAAGTCCTCCAACGATATCTCCGGGCATCGCCAGACCCACCAGAATGCGTTTGCCGCTCACCTTTATCACCGATCTTCGTGCATAACCGCGTCGGACAACTCCGAGAAAGCCGCTGCTTCTATCTTGTTCGAAAATTCGTTTTCCGCGGCTGAAATGGCGGATAATTGGCGGATGAATGTCGAAAACAGGCTCATCCTTGACGATGCGGCAGAGTTGAGAGCCCCGTAACTTGCATCCGCGACACGCTGCAAAAGCTGCGTGGAGATCGGTTCGGGGCCAAGGCACACTCATGTCCAAATCACGCGCAGTCTGAATCATGTCTATGACTCCTTACCAAGCGCCTGGATCACGGCGTCGCGCAGATCCGCGTCGGACAGATTGACGAGATTGAGATCGCGTTCGAGGATCACGGCACTGTTCAGAGACGCGGGTATTTCGCGGCGCAAGACCCCAAGCATCTTTGGTGCGGCGAAAATCGCCAGCCGGGTCAGATGCCCCTTACGAAAGTGGTCTTCCAGAACGCTGAGGGTTTCCTGGGCAAAATCCTGCATGTCGCGCAGGACCGGGTCGGATCCGGGTTCCATGGCAGAGCGCCGCCCGCCGGCACCCGATGCGACGCTGCGGCCCGGCTTGTCCGAGAGATGATCGCGCAGATGGATTGATTTTGCCTTGCTGATGAATTCTATCGGGTCCTGCGCAGCGCCATCTTCGAGATCCCGCAGAATGCGGGCACGAACGCCATCGCTCACCAAAGCCCATGTTTTGTGATGCATCTCCTCCCCCCACTTTAAACACCTTGCACACTTGAGATGAAAACTGATTGGCACCGGAAGGTCATTGATACATGTCAATGCCGCCCCCGGCTCAGCGGTTTGCCGCTGGTGGCAATGGTAGCGCAATGATGATACTGCTCACAAACTGTTGATCGACACGAAAGCGGCACAATGCGATAGCATGGTCAGACAATCGAAGGTGCGTAGATATAGTGGAAGAGCATCGCAAAGAGACACGCCTGAGTTTAGTCAAGTCGACACCGTTTTCTCAGCTTCGCCCCGAAACATGGGACGCGCTGGAGGTGATGTGCCGTGTGAAAAGCTATCGCGCCAATCAAACCGTCGTTCATGCGCAGGAGAGATCCTATTTCATCGGCTGCGTTCTGTCCGGTGTTTTGCGGATGGAAAAGACATTGGCCGATGGAAGGGCACAGATCGTCGGGCTTCTTGTCCAGGGGGACTTTTTTGGAAGGGTTTTCGACGGCACAGCAGAGTTTTCCATCGAGGCAGCGACCGACACGGAAATCTGCGCGTTTCCCCGGGCGGAATTCGAGGCCCTGCTGACGCAATCGCCGGACCTTGAACCCGCGGTGCTGTTGAATGCCGCCAACGAATTGGACCGGGCGCGAGAGTGGTTGATCATTCTTTCAAACCAGAAGATCGTCGGCCGCATTGCCGGTTTCCTGTTGCTGATGTGTTCGCGCTTTCGTGGTATCGACCATATTCTGCAGCCCAGACCGGAAGGTGTCGAAGTCAAGATTCCGATCAGCCGGGGTGATCTGGCCCATCTGTTGGGCACACGGCCGGAATCGATCTCTCGCTCCCTGCATTCGCTCAGCGACCGAGGGGTTATCGACATACTCGAACCTGACCGCATTTTGATCCGGGACATGAAAGCCTTGGCGTTAGCGGCCGACGAAGACGAAATCGAAGCCATAGCCATCCTTCAGGAACTTTTGAAGAACCATCGTACCGAATCCTGACCGATGTCGAGAAGTCGGCCCGGATCGCGGTGGATTTTCGGGTGTTCCGGGTTTCCCCCACCGCTGATTTCCCTCAATCCGCGATCGCCACCGATACGGCGTAAATCCCCTTGTCACCCTGCATCTCGCGGAACCGGAACCGGGTGCCTTTGTCCAGACGCTCCCAGTCGTCAGAGGTCAGGCTGTCGCGCTGGACATATACCTAGCGGCCATCATTGGCCTGAACCCAGCCATATCCAAGTTCAGGCACCAGTTCGGCGATTTCGCCGTGCAGCACGGGCGGGTGATGCTTTACCTCGATGCCGCCCATCTTCTTTTTGCGCGACCTCAATGCCTTCTCGGCGGCGGTGAACGCGCGATTCACGGCGAGGATCAAATCGTTCTGCGCGCTGCCTTGGGCGATTTCGCGGGAAATCGACACATCAGGACCGGGCAGATGCAGGTTGAGCCGAACCTTGAAGACGCGCCCGTGCCGTTTCCTTTCCTGCGGCGCCGCCATCGTCACCTCGCATCCGGTGATCCGGTCCTCGCGCCGTTCCAGCATCCTGACGCGTCGGAGCACGAGATTCTCGACCGCCAGTGAGTGGTCGACATTGTGATAAGAGATGATCGGTTCGATCTGCATTCGATCAGTCCTCGTTCTGGTCCCTATGGGCATGGCGCGGTGAAATAGGTTCCGTCGCCGCGGGCATAGGCGCAATCATCGGTCGCCGAATTTTGTGCGACAAGCGTACCGGCCGCCGCCCCGGCGAGCGCGGCGATAAGACGCCAGTTGTCATCGGCATCGAACGCCTCGGCTGTAATCAGACCAGCGGCGGCACCGGACGTGACGCCGACCACCGTCCGCTGTTCTGAAGTGAGGTTTTCGCAACCTGTCAGTGCAAGGAGACCTGCGACGGCCAACACATTTGCATAGTAATACGTCATAGACTTTTCCTCATATTATCTGGTCCTGCATAAACCCTCAGACACCGCTTGTGTGCCTTTGGTCACTTGTGATGATCCGCCACGGCATGCAGAAGCTCGCCGGACAATTCCCTGCCGACCGCGTGGGAAATGTCGCCTAGGCTCAGCATGCCCACCAGCCGCTTGTTATCGTCGATGACCGGAAGACGGCGGATCTTCTTCTGGTCCATGAGATGGACGGCGTCTTCCACCGTCTCGGTCGTCCGGCAATAGACGATGCCCTTGGTCATGATCTCCTCGGCGGTTGTCTTTGCCGGATCGCGTCCCTCCGCCACCACCCGGAGCGCGATATCACGGTCGGTGACCATGCCGATCAGCTTGTCATCCTTGCCGACCGGAATCGCGCCGATGTCATCCTTTCGCATCATCTTCGCCATCTCGCTGACGGGCATGTCGGCGCTGGCCCAATCGACCTGTTGGTGCATTGCCGCGGTAATTTCCATTTGAGAGACTCCTTTCAGCTTCGCTTTGGACACATGATAGGGGGCATGGCGCGCCGGTTTCATTGACTGCCGTCAAGCGGATGGTGCATTCTCTTGATCACATCGGCAATCAGGAGGCACAGGTCAGGATGTGCAGCCGGTCGTCGACGTAACCATTGATTGCCGCAACAACAGCAACGCTGTCGGTTTGGGGGATGGTGTCGCGCAGAGTGGTCCGGGAGAAGGCCGAGACCGCCGCATCCGTGAGCAGATCATGCGTCGCGATGGTATGCCCTTCGACGTCACCGGGCCACGGACACCCACCGGCGGTCGCGCCTTGTGCTCCCCGCCGTCGAATTCGCGCTCCTTGTGGCGGGCGATTTCAAGCCCCCGATACGGTCAGCCTGTCGAATCCGTTGAGTGCAAAGAAAAGCATGCCCCTTCATTGCGGGCTGGTCAGGTCGCGGCATTGACGGCCATCAATGCGCTGCTCGGGATTGCCGCCCATCATGTAATCCAACGATATTCAAGCGACAGGTGTTTCATGACCATAACCGGTATCGCCACACTCGATCATGCCCCGCAGGTTTTTGCCGAATGGCTGAATGAACTCTGCGATGATCTCGAGTTCCCAAAGCCACGGGCATACATGCTTTTGCACGAGACGTTGCACGCCATTCGTGATTTTCTGACGGTTGATGAAGCCGCAGATTTAGCAGCGCAGCTTCCGGTGCTGGTACGCGGCGTATATTTCGAAGGCTGGAATCCTTCGAAAACCCCGGCCAAACCACGCGGTAAAAGTGACTTGATCGCGCGGGTTGCATCGCGGTTTCAGAAGGAGCCTTTGGATGAACCGGATCGGGCCGTGGCGGCGGTCATTGACCTTTTACGTCGACATGTCTCCTGGGGCGAATTCGAGCAGGTCAAGCACGCCATGCGCAAACCAGTTCAGGAGCTTTGGGAATAGGCGTAGATCGCATGTCTTTGCCCGTCAGCACCCTCGTTCAACCGGAATGCGAACCTGTTGACGTGTCGCTGACGGGCAAGCTTGCGTTCCTCAGGACCGGGTCGCCTTGGCCAGGTGAGCCGCCACCGGAATGTACCGAAACCCATGCGTCCTATGTCTTTCTCACCCGAAATCGGGTGTGGAAACTCAAGAAACCGGTGCGCCTCCTGCATATTGACCAGCGCACCTTGGCGGCGCGGGCCCATCTGTGCCGTGAGGAAGTCCGACTGAACCGGGAATTGGCCGGGTCGGTCTATCGCGCCGTCATGCCCCTTGTGCAGCAGCCTGACGGCGGATCGGCTTTGGGCGGGGAAGGGCGCGTTGTCGACTGGCTGGTTGAAATGGTGCGGCTTCCTGCAACCTCGATGCTGGATCTCCGATTGAAGGCCGGTCCGGTCCCGCGACTTTCGGAAATCGTCAGCCTGAGCGACCTTCTGGTTTCGTTCTATCGCAAGCAACACAGGACCGCTGACATGGGCCACCGGTTTTACCATCGTCTTATGCGCGATAGTCGGACCAACGCGGCCCATCTGCGCGAAATGCGGCACCATATGGGCAACGCGCTGCGCGAGGAGGTGCTGGATTTCGCGCTCCCGGCGCTGGAATCCTGCCGCGGGGAAATCATCGCGCGGGCTTGTCAGGGGCTCTTGAGCGAAGGCCACGGCGACCTGCGGCCCGAACATGTCTGTCTGACCGACCCGCCAGTGGTCTTCGACCGCGTGGAGTTCGATCACGATGTCCGGCTTGCCGATCCATTCTTTGAATTCAACGAGCTGGGGATCGAATGTGCCTCAGCAGGTGCGGCATGGATTCGGGCCGTCATGTTGTTCCGATTGTCGCAGACAATCCCGCCCCCAAGTCGCACCTTGCTGACCACCTATGGCGTTGTCACCTGCCTGACCCGCGCACGGTTGGCCATCAACCACCTGCGTGATGTGGAGGTCCGCACGCCGGCCAAGTGGCCGGCCCGGGCAAGGCTCTATCAGGGCGTGGCGGCGGAATTGATAGAGAGTCTCGGGGCCGATTGACCGACCATCATTGCCGCGACATCGGCGGCACCAAGGAAAGACAGAGAATGCCAAACGATCCTCCAAATGACGATTCCCGGAAGCCATGGATAACCATCATGTTCTGGGCGCTACTTTTTACGGCTTATGTAGTTTCGTCTTTCACCAATGTTGATTCAAGCGTTCAGGTCGTTTCCTACAGTGAGATCAAACGGATGATCCGAAAGGGAGAGGTCGGGCAGGGCCTTTTGGAGGAAAACGCGATCACGGTCTCGGGCAAGGATGACGTTGCCGCCGCGACGCCGCGTTTCCGCGCGGTCACGCCATCGCAGGGTGATCCGGAGCTTCTGCCGCTGCTGGAAGCGCATGGCGTCGAGATCACCGCCAAGGAGCCCCGCGGCGTGTCGGTTCTCAGCTATATCCTGCCGTGGATCCTGATTCTTGCGGTCTATTTCTGGTTCCAGCGGCGGATGCTGGGTCAGACGGGAGGCGGATTTGGTGCGGGCGGACTGGGTGGTCTGTTCAGCGGACGGTTTTCCAGGCCCAGCGAAAGCGGAACCCGGACAACCTTCGCCGACGTAGCAGGTCAGGATCAGGCCAAAAAGGAGGTGGCCGAACTGGTCGAGTTCCTGCGCGAACCCGAACGTTTCCAACGCGTGGGCGCAGAAGTGCCGCACGGGGTGCTTTTGATGGGCCCACCCGGCACCGGTAAGACACTTCTGGCAAAAGCGCTGGCGGGTGAGGCCGATGTTCCGTTCTTTTCGACATCGGGCTCCGAGTTCATCGAGGTTTTCGTTGGTGTCGGTGCGGGCCGTGTGCGCAAGATGTTCGAGGCCGCACGCAAGGCTGCCCCGGCGGTCATCTTCATCGACGAGTTGGACAGTATCGGCCGCACCCGGGGCACCGGGCTTGGCGGCGGCCACGATGAGCGCGAACAGACGCTGAACCAGATCCTTGCAGAGCTTGACGGGTTCGAGGGCAAGGAGGCCGTCGTGGTGTTGGCTGCGACCAATCGGCCCGACGTGCTTGACCCTGCTCTTCTGCGCCCCGGGCGCTTTGACCGGCACGTCATGCTCAACCTTCCCGACCGGCGGGCTCGGCGGGCAATCCTCGACATTCATGCCAAGGCGCTGCCGCTTACCGATCCCTCGGATCTGGATGCAATCGCGGGTGGCACCCCGGGCTTTTCAGGCGCCGATCTGAAAAATCTGCTGAACGAGGCCGCGATCCAGGCAGCCCGACGCAGCGCCGGGTCTATCACCGAGGCCGATCTTCAGGAGGCCCGCGACAAGGTGATGATGGGCACCGTGCGCACGCTGGCAATTCAGCCCGAGGAAAAACACCGCCTGGCCGTGCATGAGGCTGGTCATACAGCGGCGGCATTTTTCGCGCCGGGAGCCGACCCGCTCTACAAGGTGACGATCATCCCGCGCGGGCGCAGCCTGGGTGGTACGCATATGCTCGAGCGCGAGGAGCATCACACCCTGCCCGAGGATTACCTTCACAGCCAGTTGACCATCCTGCTGGCCGGGCGCGCGGCCGAAAAACACCTGCTCGGGAGCGTCAGCTCCGGCGCCGACGACGACATCAAACGCGCCACTGAACTGGCCCGCTCGATGGTCGCCCGTTGGGGCATGAGCGAGGACATAGGCCCGGTGGATCTGCGCCAGCGCGAGGATCATCCCTTCCTTGGTCAGTCGATGGCCCAGCCGCGCGAACATGCCGACGAAACCGCCGCCCGGGTGGACAACGCCGTGACGACGCTTCTCAAAGACGCCGAGGCAGAGGCGATCGGCATCATCTCGCGCCACGAAAAAGAGGTCCATGCGCTGATTGACGCGTTGGAACGCAAGGAGGTGCTTGATTCCAAGGAAATCGAGACCTGTCTGAAACCAATCGTATCCGTGGTCACGCCGCTGCCGCACAAGAACGACGACACCGGACTCGCGACGTGAACAGGGCATAGCGGCACCATCCGAACCAGTCGGATGTTCCAGCCCCTAATCCGCCACCTCCGCCTCGATGGCAGAACGAACGACGTCGTCAAATCCTGAAAATGCCCGACCCTCGATGAAGATGAGCGGAAAAAGCTCGAACCGCTCCGAGACACCCTCGCTTGCTGCATATCTCGCCCGGTAGGTCTCCAGCATGGGCAGGAAATTGCGCTCGCCCACCAGATGCTCCTCGACCGGATAATCGAGACTGGCAATAAACGCAGCAGCCTCGCGGCACATCGGGCCCTCACCATTGTGAAACATCACGAGCTTGTCTCCGACCTCGGGCAAATCCGCGATTTCCTCAAGCGGAACCGCTGGCTGCGGCTCAAGGTATTGCAGGTCGCGGTTTTCCGGAATCCGGGCAAGGGGCCGCTTGATGACGGTCACCGCCTTCACCCAGGCATCGAAGGGTCGCCAGGCAAGTCCCGGTTCAGCGAGCGCCGCCTCGTAGACCTCCCAGTAGCCGGCCTTGGTGCCGCCAATATGCGGGTGCGAGACCAGGATCATGCTATCGGGATGCCTGGCGATACTTTCGGCAAAGACCTGTGCGAAATCGGCTTCGGTCGCGCCACGCGAAAACAGACTGATGTCGCAGAGCGATCCGCGACCGAGTTCTCCGAACGCCACGTTCGACACTTCTATCAGGCCGACATCATATTCCTCGGGCCGATAGATCACAGCGCGGACATCCTCGGTGCCACGCGCCAGAACGTAGGGAACGCCCAGATCCTCGGCCGCGCGCAGGGTGTTCTCGTCATACGAGGAATAGGAACAGGCGAAGATCCGCATTGGGTGACCAGTCAGGTCTTCCATGTAGGACTTGACCTCGTGCATGGCCGCACGCTGTTCCTCGTAAGGCTTGTCCCAACAGATGCCGGAATACCCACCAATGATTTCGTGCCCTGTAGCGGCCAGGCGGCGAAATATCTCTGGATAGGCTTCCAGCACGGGGTTTGAGGCCTTGACCATCGCGGTCAACCCGCGCTCGCGAAGCTCCAGTTCCCACCGCAGCAAGCCATCGATGGGTTCCTCGGTATCGGTGTTGATCAAGTAGACCAACCCGTTGATCGGTGTGATCTCATCAGCGGCCAATCCTGTGGCCAACAGACTACTCGCGACGGCCAATGACGCCAGAATCCGGCTTGTCGGTTTCATGCAAACACCTTGTTTTGTGTTACGTTCGTTTCCGAGGCTGTGGCCATTGCAGGGAGGTTTCATTGACGGGGATCATCCGTTGGCCATTGGTGCATCGGATGCGTGGAATTTTGCCAATGCAGCAAGGTCAACTGGGCGGGAATCCATCCCAGTTGACGGCTGACAATGTCGCGAATCTACGAAATTCCATACTCCACCGGATTCCGCTTTCAGAGGAGGCAACGCGATGACGAGATTCGATGACGGTGCAACACCTAAGGTGGACGAGCAACTGGTCCTCGCGCCTGAGAGCACACCTTGGCATCTTTACCCAATGCAGGGAGCCGAATATCAGGATTACCGAAACGCTGCCGACGATCTGCTCGGCCCGTATCCCGAACGGACGGTTGAAACCTTTCACGATCTTGGACTGAGCGACGACGAGATTGCCCAATACTTCGGAACCTCGCTGCGCAGGATCAAGCGCTTGTCGGAGGGCAGCAAGCGATCGGACCGCTCCCCCAGCCTCCGCGACGTCGCAAAGCTGGTGCGGGCGAAGCTCTTTGACGGGACAATTTGAGAATTGGACCTGTCGCGTTTTGTGTCGGCCTAGTGGCTCGTTTAGGCCATTTTCCGTTCGAAAGCGACGGGGCTTTCCAGCCCAATGCCAAGTGACGGCGGCGCGGATTATAGACGCCGTTGATGTATTCGCAGATGGCCCTCGAGCCACAATACCATATTCGCAATCATGGCAATTTCCCTTGCTGCTTATCGCAACCTGAAAGCCGTGTTCGCGCAGGATCTTCTGATAGCCGTGCGAATAATAGTGACCGGCTTCAGCCGGTCACTGCGACACAGTGTAGAACTTTGGGTTTAAGGGACTGTGTTGATGGCCAAGCCGCTACCGATGGACGCGCAAAAGACATCGCCGATTTGGAGGGGATGGAAACGTGGTGCGCCGATGGCAAACATTGTACGCGCTGCGGATTGGGGTGGCCAAACCCTTGATTTCATGTTGTCTGTGTGGCGCGATCTGGCCACTTTTCGGCAATTCGCCCAGCTCGCAGCATAATTCTGTCCGAAGCGAAGCTACTCGCAAGCCGTGTGAAAAACTGCAACAAAACCCTCCGATACTCCCCAGCGTATTCAGCCGGGGCAAGCTTGCACATGCGTCAGTTCTGAGTGGCAATCAACAAAATGGACCATTTATGCAGCGCAGAGGGCTCACCCTGTCAGGGCCAAGGGTAGGCCGACGGTGTGTATCCCTCTGTGGCAAGATGCTCCACCACATCGCGACGGATATCAACCACATTACTCGTCGTCTTCTGCCGTAATTGTACGAGCTCGTCCGCATCGAAAGGGACAAAGTCCGCTGGCTTGGATTGACCGGCCCAGACATCAATGATGAAGTTCAGCAGCGCCGCTGTATCGGCATCCGACAGACCATCGCCGCGCACGTTCGGGACGTTGACCAGATAGGCCCGCCCCTCAGGCGAGCCGGCGAAATATCCGATCGAATCCACGAAATCTGGAATCCCCGCCTGTGGCAGGCCCCTGCCATCGGCCATGTGGCAGCCAATGCACTTCAGGACATAGTTGGTGGCAGTGCCACGTTGCGGTCCCGGCATGGTTTTGTCGATGTCGGCAAGGATGATACCGGGTAGAATGGTCAGAAGACCGCACAAAAAGAACGATCTGAACTTCACGGTGCCACCCTCTCTCTTATCTTGATTAAGGCCGCGTGGTCGGGCGGCGCTTCGCGTAAGGTCCCCAGTTCCTCAGGAGACAGCTTTGGGTTTATATCGTTTAGGTCGCCCAGAACGTAATTCGTGATGGCGAGGACTTCTGCGTCGGTCAGCCAGACATGCGATGGCATGACAAGACCAACATATTCCATGTCGTTTGCGGTAATGCGCCCGGTCAGCCCCGAAAGCAGTACACCGCTTAGATAGATGGGAGCCTCTTCGCCAAGGCGCGCGAAGAGCTCGCGATGTGCCAGAGGAGGAGCCAGTCCGGGGGCGCCGACGCCTGCCTTCTGATGGCAGGCTGCGCAGTTTGTATCGAAGAGAGCTGCCCCCGCGTTTTGGTCCTGTGCGCTGGCGGAAACCGCAAGCGCGCTCAGGCAGACGACGAACATTGCCCTGACGTCGTTGATCATTCTGCAAGCCCCACCACAATGGCCAGCGTACAATGAATGCTGTTGTCGGTATTTGCCAGACACCAGCTTGATTCCGAGGCAAGGCCCATACGATACCCCGGCATATCGCCTTCCTGACGCGAGCAGCCGTCGGTCTCACAGCCGCCGGTGCCGCAGCAGTCGTTGTAGCTGACCAGATAATCCTTGTTGTCATTGGGGTTGCGACAGGTGCCGACCCAGGCAACCTTGGACGGGGTAGATCCGGGTGGGCATTGCGTGACGGTGCCGCCGCAATGGCTGCACAGCCCGCCGTGCAGCGAACAATAGCGCCAGTATTCACAGTCCTCGGGCAATTCCTCGGGCTCGCCGAAGCCGCGCGCCATGGCGGCGCCGCCGAACGTATCAAAGGGCAGCATCGGCAAAACGGTGCCACCGACCAATGCCCATCCGGCGCGGCTGAGGAATGACCGACGTCCGGCTCGATGGGCGATCCCGCGTGACGTATTCTCGACCCGCGTGTCGAGCCAGCCGGAGAATTGGGAGATGAGGTTTTTCACAGGGTGTCTCCTTTGCGTGATGACGATCAATGTGCGGGCTGCACATCTTGGGTGGACAGGTAGGACTGGATCGAGGGGGTCTTGAGATCGAGCGCATTGAACAGGCTGTCGAACTGTTCGCGGCTGTTGATCAGGCCCTTGGCGCGGATCACCCCGTGCTGATCCAGCAGCACGGCATAGGGCAGCCGCGCCACCCGGTAGCCCAGCCCCAGTTCGGTCGAAACCACATAGGGATAGTCCTGCAGCTTGGCCGATGTGATGAACCTGTCATGCTGCGCCAGATCGCCGCCATCCGAGGCCAGCACCACCTCAAGCCACGCCCCTTCGGCCTTGCGGATGTGATTGACGATCGGCAGCAGCTTCTTGCAGACCGGGCAGGTCGGCGACAGGAAGAAGACGAGCGTACTTCTGTCGGCACGCGGGCCGATGGTGACCATGCCGCCCGTGCGGCTTTCAAGGGTGAATTGCGGCGATGCCATGCCGACCTGTGGGCCGGCATCGTTCACCAAAGCCCCCATCGGGGCGACCCGTTCGAATAGGATGCCGATTTGCCGCCCCATGGCGAGCAGGCCGAAAGCGAGGCCAAGGATCATGACGAACATGGCCACATTCAAAAAGACGAGTGCAGTCATTTTATTCTCTTTTCAGATGGTTGCAGCATCAGATCGTACGCTGCGCAAGCGCGGCGTTGGACAGGATGCGATCGACGATAAGCAAGGTGAGGGTCAGCATTGCACCCACCGCAATCGCGGCAAGCGCGGCACCGGGTGCGCGTGAGGCCACTGGTGCGACCGCCGAAAGCCCCGCGATCACTGCCAGAACGATGTTGCGCAGCACCAGCGGTGTGCCAAGTGGTTGCGCCGCGCCTCCGCAGCCGCATTCCACCGTGGTGCGACCCCGAAGGACATTGATGCCCATCGCCAGCGCGTAAAGCAGGAACAACCCCGCTCCCAATGCAAGCGCGGGGGCCATGACGCCCGGCGTCACCGTTCCGATCACCACCGCCACCTCGGTCAGCACCAATGCGGCGGCGGCAGGACCGATCAGTGCCACGGGCAGGATGCGGTAATCGGCGACAAAGCCCGTGAACTCGGTGAACTCGGTCAGTTTGTGAAAGGCCGCGCGGGCGAAGATCAGGGCAATGCTTGTCGCCCCCGCCATGCCAAGCAGTGAGAAAGACTGTTCCATGTGTCTCACTCGGCCCCCGGCGCCATGTCGATCACTGCCGCGAAGCCCGTGCCGGTGGTTGCCGCCTTGCGGCGCAGTGCGAATTGTGCTTCGGGGATAGCCTCGTAGAGAACGATCTCATCCTCTTGAAGGCTCAGCGAATACAGTAACGGCGTCTCGGCGTCAGAGACGAAAACCGACGACAATCCCTTGCCCTGTGACCGGAACAGAAGCTTGCGCGCCTTCAGGTCATAGGCCCAGATCTCGGACGAGGCGTGATAATGCGCGCCCGGCTCTTCGATTTCCTTCATCGCCATGAACAGGACGCCATGCGCCTCATTGATCGTGAAGGGGTTGTAACCGCCAGGGGCCCAGTTCAGATCGGCACCGAACGAGGGGATGGTCTCGACCAGTTTTACCGTGCCGCCCTCATCTGACAGATGTACGATCGCGCCGCTGTAGGTGATGAAATAAAGGTCCCCTTCGTAGCGGTCGAAGGTCAGATAAAGGGGGTCTTTGTTCGGATCGAAGACGGGGGTGCTACGGCTTGTGGTAAAGGTCTTGCCTGTCTCGTCCAGCGTCACACTCATGAACGCGCCATCGGCACAAATGGTTGAAAAGCCGGACCCCTCCAATGTCGGATAGATGCCAAAGCAACCTGGCGTCGGCACCTCGACCGCAAAACTGGAGGCGGCCAGATCCACCACCGTCACCGATGTCGCCGGGGTCGAATTCTGGATGAACAAAAAGCGTTCGTCCGCGCTCAGCCGCGTCAGCGACTGATTGGTGGTATATTGTGCGATCTGCGTGGGCAGAACAATTTCCTCGCGCACGCTGAGCGTTGGAATATCGAACACGGTCAGCACATCCGTGCGCGGACCGCGCACCATCCGGGCCTGAAAGTTGGAGGCGTAATAGGCGGTCTGCCCATCGCGCGAGATCGCCGAATGGGCCTGAAGGCCCGCCGCCATCGTGCCTTTAAAGGCCAGATCATCGGCCCCATAGACCTTGATCGCGCTGGCCTTGTCCCAGCCTTGGCTGTTCACAAAGACATTCGGGCCGGGCGCGATGGCCGCGAGCGCGGTCGGGGTTTCGAATTCAAAGGGCGGATGGCTGGGCTCGTCCTGGGCCAGGGCGGCGCGGGAAACGAGGCTGGTGAACAGCAAAAGCCCAAAGGCAAGTTTTTGAGTCATTGAGATCTCCATGCAGATCAATGTTGCTCGACCTTGCATCTTCACTGCAGCGCGGCGAAAGCCAGATTTTCCCGTAAATTTCGCCTGCGTTTTGTGCAGTTTGCAAAGGGGGCCATATTCCGGGCCTGTTGTGCGGTGTCCAATCTTGCTGAGCTGCACCGCCCAAACAACGGTAACGCAGCTCTACCAAATTGGATGAATGCAATGACCGCGCCTTGCCTGACCTATTCCGTCAGAACCTTTTTCGATGCGACAGAACAGGAAGCGGGGCTTCCGGGCTGGGAACAGCGCTACATGCGCACCCACGGCGGCAGTTTTGAGGGCAGCGTGGCGCAGGTCAGCCTTGGGCCGGTCACCATTTCCGAAGAACGCAGCAGCATCGGCATGTTGCAATGGAGTGCTCCACCTCCCGGCAAGATCATCATCGCCTTTGTCGCCTCGAACCAGAAGCTTGGCTTCAATGGCATGGCCGTCGCTGATTGTCTGATGTTGCAGCGCGGGGGGAGTGAGATCCTCTGCCACAGCAACGCCTCGCTTCCCGAAAGAGGCATGATGATCGAGGTCGACGAGACGGCCGTTGATCTCCCACCGGGGCTGTTCAGGAGGGCAGCCATTGTCACATGCCCGTCCAGCAGGCAGATTCTGGATATTTCACGCTACTTCGAGCAAATCCTGCAATCGGCGCCCACGACCATGCGGATCGCGCCGGCGATCCTGCAGCAGGAGATTGTAGAAATCCTCATGGATAAGGTGCAGTACTTGGTCGATCAATTCAAACAAAACGAATGCCGCCTCTTAGGCGACCGAACTTCCGCCGCCGATATACTGTTGCGCGCCGAGAGCTTCTTTGTTGAAAATGAGCCTGAGGACATCACCATCCAATCGCTATGCGAAGGGCTGGCTATCAATCAGCTCACCTTGCGCAACGCTTTTGCTGAACTTCTGTCGATGACGCCGCGCGAGTGGCTCATTGCACGAAAGCTCGATATCGGACACAGGTTGTTGTCGGGTGGCACGATCACGACGACGCAACTGGCCCTGGCAAGCGGTTTCGGGCATCTGGGCCGCTTCTCGACCTACTATAGAAAAATTTACGGAGATCTGCCCTCCACCAAACGTGTTGAACGGCTTCGGGCCTACTGATCTGTTGATTCCGCTGAGAAGTGACCCATGTGAACACATTGCCGTGACGGTTCTGGTCACGGCATCACTGCCGAAATGCCAGAGGATCTGATCGAGCGCGCCCTGCACGGGGAGGGCAACGCTTCAAGATGCTCGACCAGATCGTCCTGCCGCCGCTCCGCCTCACGGCGGATGACCGTGTGTCATTGCGTTGATGTGCCGACCGTCAAGCCGCCCCGGAAACGGGCGAGTGACCTCACAGGATCCCGACGGGGATGCCCGATCACAGTCCTGGCCTCTCGGATTGATGCCCGGGCATTCTTGGCAATGAGGGCATCATAAAGAGCGCAAATCCAGAAGAGCGCAAATCCGGTTATTGTCGGCATCGATGCGCATAAGGCACCGCATGTGGCTGTTGCGATCGATATGCAAGGCGCCCGCTTGGCGGCGCTGTCCATTCCGACCAATCCGAAGGGCTATTTGGAGTTGGCGCGTTGGTCGTGCCCTTTGTGAAGGTTTTGGCATTTGGACTCGAAGGGACTGGCTCCTGGGATTTCGGGGTCTTTGTTGGCTCAAGGCCACAATGTGGTTGAGGTCACGCGGCCAAATCGTCAGTAGCGATACGCGCCATGCAAATTTGAAGATTGCACGCGATACAGCTGTTAAATCACGTTCACAGGAGATGGTGACTTTGAAGGTGTTGATCATCAGCGCACCTGCCGATCTTCGTGACGTGCTGGATCAAGTCCGAGGGAAAGTTGCCTTGATTCAGCATATTGCAGCCTTCAGGCGACGCAGATACATCGCGCGTGATGCCAAAAGGCAGGACGTGTTTGACGACATCGAGATATTCTATAACCCAGACCGCAAGCACACGAACAACGGTATGCCGTCGCCCGTTGACCATGAAATCAAACACCAGAGAATGAACGAGGCAGGCGTCTAGGAAACTAGGGGGCACCTCACTTCTTTACTGCCTAAACGCTCCATGATCCGTTCGAAAGCCGGGGTACAGCATATTCACGGCCGACGCGGTTTGGCATGATCCGCGAGGCAAGTAAAATCAGACACCGCCCCTGATCAGGTCAAACCATCCGTGGACCAATGGCCAGATCGAACAAATGAACCGCACGATCCAGAAGGCGACAGTGACGCGAATTTATTATGTCGGTCATGGTCAGATGCGAACACATCCGCAAGATCTGGCTTCAGAGCCAGATCGTTTCATTCTAAATCTGCCCCACAAATGCCGGGACTGAACAGTCAGGATCAGGTTTCCTTGATGAACACCGTGTAAATCGCCGAAAAGCGTCACGCCGGTAGGCATCGCAGTCTGTGCAGGGGCGCAAGCGATGCCGGGGCCAATGCGATTTGGGACAAGTGGCGCTGATAGGTTGACGGATGCGGACCTGACATTCGACGTCACCTATGGGTAGGGCATTTCGCACATCACAACGCCCGGCAAGATTGCCGATGTGTCCGTCCTGCTGGCAGGGGCAAAGCACCTCTGACTTTTAGCCGACCGAAGACACCGACAAGTGCAGGCGGGATCGGTCCGTCAGGAAGGTTGCCACATAATATTCGATAGGATGCCCGTCTTCGTTCACACAGACGGATTCGACCTTAAGCGCCGCCTTGCCAGCCTCGACTCCCAGCAATTCGGCGTCTGCCGCCGATAGGGATACGGCCTCAATCCAGCGGTCTGCACGCACGAGGCGGACCCCGAACTGCCGGTTGATCGTGTCGTACAAAGACCGGTTTTCAAGCTGAATTCGTTCCAGCCCCGGAACGGATTCCTGCAGCATTGCCCACCTGACGATCATGCGCGGTACGGATTCGACCGACATGACGCGATCAACCACCACGATCGGGTGGGTGGGGTCGATCCGCAACATCCGGCTGATCCGGGGTGTTGGGTGGGTGACTTCCTGGCGCAATATCCTACGGGTGACGTCCTGTTTCTTTTCCGCCATCTCGCCGCTGAACCCCATGGTGGTTCCGACGAAATTCTGTTCATCGCGGCGACCACGCACAAAGGCCCCCTTGCCCTGAAGGCGATAAATCAGACCTTCGTTCACCATCTGTGAAAGGGCTTCGCGGACGACCGTGCGGGACACGCCAAAGGATTTGCACAGCTCACTTTCCGAAGGCAGGCGATCATGTTCCTTCAGGCCGTCCTCACGGATCAGCGTCGTCAGTGTGGCCTTGACCTGAGACCAAAGCGGCATGGCAGTGCCGCGTTCGATGCGGTCAATTCTACCTTGCAATGTCTCGGTCTTGCTATCGGGCAAAGGCACGTGCCTCCATTGATCATCAGGTCACAGCGAACCTCGTATAGTGGCGCGGTGGCGATCCCGCAACAGTTGAGTGGTTTGCTTGATCTCTGCGGTGCGGTGGTCATCAGTCCACCCCAGAGCTGCGGCAGCCACTTCTGCAAGTTCGTTGATCCCGTTCTCGTTCAGGGCCCCTTCGAACCCCATCAACGTCCGGCGCTGCACGATATCATCAAGACGCGTGACGCGCTCTTGCGTGCAGATCAGGGAAATTTCCGCCGGGCTGTAATCACGGATAGACACGAACTGACGGGGGTCGGCGCATTCTGCTTTTGCGACGGCGCTTGCGCGCGCGCCATAGCGCTGCGCAAGCATGGCGCACCGCTCAGGCGTCAGGCCGGTATCCCTGGCCAGGCGGTTGGCCCATGCCTGACGGTCCGCGGCATCAAAGGGATACCCGGCGGCCCCACCAATCGCGCGATCCGCAGTGCTGGCTTGGCGCGGCAGGTTCTGCCGCTGCAAGACGACATCGCTCACCTGCTCGGCAAAGGCGCGATAGGTCGTCCACTTTCCGCCGACCAGGGTTAGCGTGTCAAACGGGCGGTCCGCCGTTGCGGGAAAGCTATCAAGCCGGTGATCGCGGCTGATCGCGCCCGTGACCCCGGCCTCTTGCAGGGGCAAGGGGCGCACACCGGCAATGGTAAAAATGATGTCTTCGCGCCGCAATTCCTCATTGGGCATAATCGGGCGCAACACTTTGAACAGGTAATCAATCTCGGCATCGGTGCAGAAATTGTCGCCCGGATCGTCGCTGCGAATGTCCGTGGTGCCAAGGAACACCCGATCCTCGCCCATCGGGTAGATCAGACAGGCGCGGTGGTCGTCGGTTTCGAAATAGAGCATCTTGCCGTTCATCTTCTGCGCCAAAACGGGCTGCTTCAGCACCAAATGCGACCCGCGGGTGCCGCCCATCAAGCGACCGGAAAACCCAAGGCCGGATTGCACCTCGTCCACCCATGCGCCAGAGGCGTTGATGACGAGGCGCGGCGCGACATCAAAGGTTTCACCACTCGCCATATCGCGCAGGGTGACACGACCGTTTTCCTGACCGATGGCCTTGAGGTAGGGAACCGCGAGGCTTTCGGGGCACTCGGCTTCGGCATCGGCCACAAGTTCCATTACAAGTCGTTCGGGATGGGTGATGCGCGCATCGTAATACTCAGCCACGGCACGAATGTCCGGCGCAAGCACCGGCATTTCGGCGCGGGCCTGTCGTCTGGTCAACAAACGGTGGTCGGGCATGGTCTGTTGTGTGCGGCCGAAGGCATCATATAGCATCAGGCCAAGTTTGACGGGGATCGCACCCTTGCGGCCCGGCGTCCGTGTCAGTTTCAGAAAACGGGCGATCGCCCCGAACGTGCCGCCAAGCCAACTTCGCAAGGGCACCCAGACCGGCAGAGGTTGCACGATATGACACGCGTTTTTCAGCAGCAGATTGCGTTCAGTCAGGGATTCACGCACCAGCGCGGCCTCGCCTGTTTCCAGATAACGTAGGCCGCCATGGATAAGGCGCGAGGGCGCGGCGCTGGTGCCGGATGAAAAATCCCCCGCCTCGACCAGAAGTGCGGGGACGTTCTGCGCCGCCAGATCTCGGAAAGTCCCGACGCCGTTGATTCCCCCGCCAATGATCAGAATGTCAGGCAACGCTTCGGTGCGAAGCCTTTCAATCATCTCTTCTCGTCTGCGCATCCGCCTCTCCTTCTCGCATTGCCTTGCTACACGCCTCAACAGGCATAGCATGTAATAACAAGTGAATATAGCCCGCCTGACCGCGCGTCAATTGTGCAAATACAACGCAAAAAGGGTATTATATACGACCTTTGTCTCCCTTCTTGTCGAACACAAGGGCAATTGACAGCCAATTTTTGCCCCCTATTGTTAAGCATGTAATGACAAGTTGGCGGTGCGTTGTTGAGGAGTGACGCCCGCCAAGGGAGGAGACTATGGGACAGTATGTAATCGGCATTGATGCCGGTGGCACAATGACGAAGGCCGCGCTGTTTGATCTGGACGGTGCCGAAATCGCCTGCGCGCATAGCCGGAACGTAATGCAGGCCCCCCACCCCGGCTGGACCGAACGGGACCCGGATGTGATGTGGAAGGCTGCGACCTTGGCCGTACGCCAGGTGATAGAATGCAGCGGCGTTTCGCCGTCAGACATCGAAGCGGTGTCCGTGGCCGGGTATGGTGGAGGCCTATACCTGATGGACCGCGACGGGCATCCGGTGCGGCACGGGATTATGTCAACGGACGCGCGCACCATCGACATCATCACCGAATGGCAGAGCAATGGCATTGCGGATCAGGTCGAGGCATTGATCGGCCAACACCTCTGGCCCGGTCAGACATTCGTTTTGCTGGCATGGCTGGTCCGCAATGAGCCAGACGTGTTTGACCGGACGCATCGCGTGTCCTTCTGCAAAGATTTCCTGCGTGCTCAACTGTGCGGGGACATGTCGACCGATCTGACGGATGCCGGGTCAGCCGGATTGCTGGACCCGGAAACCGACACTTATTGCGATGCGCTTTTCGAGCTTTTGGGCCTGTCCCACCTGCGCGACAAGCTTCCAGACCTTGGCCCCTCAGATGAGGTTGTGGGTCGGGTCACGGCAAAGGCCGCGGCACTGACTGGCCTACAAGAAGGAACGCCGGTTGTGCGCGGCACGGTAGATATGAGCGCGGCCGCACTGGCCTCGCATATCACGCAGCCCGGACAAATGAGCGTCATTGCGGGCACATTCAGCATCGCGGCCACGCTCAACACAACGCCACGGCGCAGTTATGTGCCGATGTTGCAATTTCCCTACCCCCTTGGCGGATATATGGCGGTCGAAGGCTCTCCGACCTCGGCCAGCAATCTTGAATGGGTCGTCAAAACCGTTCTGGCCCATGGACAGCCTCTTCCGGACGAAGGGTTTTCCGACATCTACGAGCGCCTGAACGAAGCCCTTGCACGGCGTTTGGGAAAGCCCGGCCCGGCTTTGTTCTTTCCTTTTCTGTTCGGTGGCCCAAACGGCGCACCGGCGGGATTGTTGGGCATGACGGCGCAATCGGACTTTGACGACATGGCCATCGCGATCTTCGAGGGCATCGTTTTTGCCCACAAGTTGGACATCGACAAGGTGCTGTCAGGCGACGATGCCGCCCCCGTCGATCTGATCCGTCTGACGGGCGGCGCAACCCGCAGCCCGTATTGGTCCAAACTTTTCTCTGACATTCTGGGGTTGCCGATCGAAGTGCCCAAAGGATCGGAATTCGGCGCGCTTGGTGTGGCCATTTGCGCGGCGTCGGCCATCGGCGCCTATCCCTCCTTGGCCGATGCGGTCGCAGCGATGACCGGCATCGCACGCCGCCACGACTGCAACACAGATCGTCACGTCGCCCATATCGCAAAATTCCCACGGTTCGTAGCGATGACACGCGCAATGGCCGCAATCCCGGCGGCCCCGTTGGTCGCTGATACGGAGACCTTTCATGCTTGAACTTCAGGGGGTGAGCAAAATCGTTGCCGGAAAGCCCCATATCAACGCAACCGATCTGACCTTTCAAAAAGGCACAATGAACGTCCTTCTTGGACCAACGTCGGCGGGCAAAACCAGTCTGATGCGCCTGATGGCGGGTCTGGACCGCCCCAGCACAGGAAAGGTGTTTTGGAACGGCAAGGATGTGACCGGCCAACGGGTACAGGATCGGCGTATCGCGATGGTCTATCAGCAGTTCATCAACTACCCGTCCATGAACGTGTACGACAATATCGCTTCGCCCTTACGGTTGGCGGGTCGTGATCGTAGCGAGATTGACAGGCGCGTGCGCGAGACTGCCGCGATGCTGCAATTGACGCCGCTGCTTGACCGAATGCCTCTGGAGTTGTCGGGCGGACAACAACAACGCTGTGCTCTGGCCCGCGCCTTGGTCAAGGACGCCGGGCTGGTGCTTTTGGACGAACCGCTGGCCAACCTTGACTACAAGCTGCGCGAAGAATTGCGCGACGAGATTCCGCGGATCTTTCGCGAGTCTGGCGCGATCTTTGTCTACGCCACGACCGAACCGGAAGAGGCCTTGCTTTTGGGCGGCAACACCGCCTGTCTTTGGGAAGGCCGCGTGACCCAGTTCGGCCCGGCGACAGAGGTCTATCGCCACCCGATCGACACCACCACCGCCCGCGTTTTCAGTGACCCTCCGATGAACTTCAGCGCCTGCACCAAGGCGGGCGATACGCTGACATTCGAGGTCGGAGCCAAGGTCGCGGCAGGTGGCAATCTGTCAGCGATCAGGGACGGAGACTACGTTGCCGGGTTCCGCGCCAACCACCTGCGGTTCGAAAAACCGAACGGCCCGGCGCTGGAACTGAAATGCCAGCTTGTCGCATCCGAGATCACCGGATCAGAGACGTTTTTGCATGTGCGCCAAGGTACGTCACGCTGGGTCGCACTGGTCCACGGAATTCATCATTTAACCGATGGGACGGACGTCAGCCTGTGGCTCAGCACCGCGCATTTCCACCTGTTCGACACCCATGGGCAATTGGCGGTTCAGGCCGCCTATGCCGCAGCAGCCTGAGGTTCTGACATCATGGCAAAAATTACCCTTTCCAATCTGGCGCACACCTACTTTCCCTACCCTCGGGGCGAACAGGACTACGCGCTCAAGACCATTGACCTGACTTGGGACGATGGCGGTGCCTATGCGCTTTTGGGGGCGTCTGGGTGTGGGAAATCCACACTTCTCAACCTTATCTCGGGCCTGCGGCGGCCCAGCCAGGGGCGCATTCTGTTCGGGGATGGCGATGTGACAGACGCGCCAACGGCAGAACGCAATATCGCGCAGGTGTTCCAGTTCCCAGTGGTCTACGACACCATGACGGTGCGCGAAAACCTGGCCTTTCCGCTGCGCAATCGTGGCATGAAAAAGGACTATATTCAGTCGCGCGTCGATCAGGTGGCACAGATGATCGGCATGGAGGACACGCTGTCGCGCAAGGCGCGTGCCTGACGGCGGATGCCAAGCAAAAGATCAGTCTTGGGCGTGGCATGGTCCGCGAGGATGTGAATGCGATCCTCTTCGACGAACCTCTGACCGTGATCGACCCTCACCTGAAATGGGAACTGCGCACGCAGTTGAAAAAACTGCATCAGGACTTTGGTCACACGATGATCTACGTCACCCACGATCAGACCGAGGCGCTGACCTTTGCCGATAAAGTGGTGGTCATGCATGACGGACGTATCGTTCAGGTGGGGACGCCCGAGGAACTGTTCGAACGGCCTGCGCACACATTTGTAGGGTATTTCATCGGCTCGCCGGGGATGAACCTATTGGATGCCGCCATCGACGGGAATGTCGCCCGTATTGGCGACCATGAGGCACCGCTGGGTGGCACGTTTGGCCTCCTGACGGGGCGCACGCAGATCGGCATTCGTCCTGAGCATGTGACCGTCGGCAGAACCGGCGGACTGCCCGCCACCATTCTGCGCGTCGATGATGTGGGCCGTCATCGCATCCTGCGCGCCGATGTGGCCGGAGCGCCCGTGGCCGTCGTTTTGCGCGAAGGCGCCGAGCTACCCGCAGACAGCTGTCGCCTCATATTCCAGCCGGAAAAGATCGGCGTCTTTGCCGACGATTGGCGCATGGCCCCGGAACATCCCAAAGACAGGAGTGGCTCGTAATGCTCAAGACACAGAACAACAAGGCATGGTTTCTAGTGCTTCCAGTGCTGCTGCTTGTCGGATTTTCGGCGATCCTGCCACTGATGACGGTGGTGAACTATGCCTTCAACGACACTTTCGGCAACAACGCGTTTTTCTGGGTGGGTCTGGAATGGTTCCGCGACGTGATCCGCTCGGAACGGATGCACGATGCCCTGCAACGTCAGCTTATCTTTTCGGCAATCATCCTGGCGATTGAAATTCCGCTGGGCATCGCCATTGCTCTGACCTTGCCGAAACGCGGCGTCTGGGCCAGCCTGACCTTGGTTTTGCTGGCGCTGCCCTTGCTGATCCCGTGGAACGTGGTGGGCACGATCTGGCAATTGTTCACTCGCATCGACATCGGTTTGCTTGGCTCGACGCTGGCTGCGCTTGGCGTCGATTTCAACCTTGGCCGCGATGCAATCGACGCCTGGGCGACGCTGATCGTGATGGATGTCTGGCACTGGACCTCGCTTGTCACGCTGCTGTGCTACGCCGGTCTGCAATCCATTCCCGAAGCCTATTACCAAGCGGGCCGCATCGATCAGGCCAGCCGCTGGGCCGTGTTCCGTTACATCGAACTGCCGAAGATGCAGGGGGTGTTGCTGATCGCCGTGCTGCTGCGCTTCATGGACAGTTTCATGATCTACACCGAGCCTTTCGTCGTCACCGGCGGTGGCCCCGGTTCGACCACGACATTCCTGTCCGTCGATCTGGTGAAGATGGCAATTGGTCAGTTCGACCTCGGTCCAGCCGCCGCCTTCAGCCTGATGTATTTCCTCGTGATCCTTTTGATTTCATGGGTGTTCTACACCGTCATGACAAATCTCGACCAAGAAAAAGAAGAGGTGCCGGAATGACCGCTATTGACCCGACCTTAACCGTGGTGCCCCGTGCGCGCCGGCCGCGCGATCATGCGAGACTGCACAAGAACGTGTCGCGCGGGATGCTGATGCTTTACATCCTGTTCCTGCTGGTGCCGATCTACTGGCTGGTCAACATGAGCTTCAAGACCAATGCCGAGATCCTGTCGGGCGTATCCCTGTTGCCGCAAGACTTCACCTGGCACAACTACGCTGTCATCTTCTCCGACAGCACGTGGTACATGGGCTACGTCAATTCGCTGATCTACGTGGTTTTGAACACGCTGATTTCGGTGACGGTGGCGCTGCCTGCGGCCTATGCGTTCAGCCGCTACAGCTTCATGGGCGACAAGCACCTGTTCTTCTGGTTGCTGACCAACCGTATGGCCCCGGCTGCGGTGTTTGCCCTGCCGTTCTTCCAGCTCTATTCCAGTGTCGGCCTGTTTGACACGCATATCGCGGTGGCGCTGGCGCATTGCCTGTTCAACGTCCCGCTCGCGGTCTGGATTCTTGAAGGCTTCATGCGGGGTGTGCCCAAGGAAGTGGACGAAACCGCCTATATCGACGGTCACAGCTTTGGCGGCTTTTTCCTCAAAATCTTCATGCCCTTGATTGCCAGCGGGATCGGCGTCGCCGCGTTCTTCTGTTTCATGTTCTCCTGGGTCGATCTTCTGATCAGCCGCACGCTGACCTCGGTCCACGTCAAAACCATCGGCGTCGCCATGACGCGCACGTCCTCGGCCACCGGTCTTGACTATGGTGTGCTGGCCGCCGCCGGGGTTCTCACCATCATTCCGGGCGCTTTGGTGATCTGGTTTGTCCGCAACTACATCGCAAAGGGCTTTGCCCTGGGGAGGGTGTGATGCGCACGACCCGTTGGATCACGATTTATACCATTCTGACCGTTGTCATGGGCGGGGCCCTAGGGGCGCTGATCCTGTCGGTGCCGCGCAGGAATGGCGCACTGGATTGGACCGGGCAAATGATTGCGGGCGGCTGGATGGCCTGGTCGTTCCCCGTAGCCCTGTTCTTTTGGACGATCGCCTGCTTGCTCATCCTGTTCACGGTTTTGGCGGTTCGGTTTCCTGAAACGCCACGCCTTGGCGCGCTGCGGATCGAAACGACGCGCGGCGACCGGCTTTTCATCACTTTGCTTGGCTCGGCCTTTATCAATCTGGCCTGGCTGGGACTGAGCGACTTTGCTCAGTGGGGCGCCGTTGTCCCCTGCCTGATCTACGCCTTTGCGGTGTTCCGCTGGCTTTGATCCGGCCTGAACAGGTGTTGCGCGCCATGTGTGGGCAATGCCGCCAAACTAGCAATCTTCAGGGAGGAAGAAAATGAAACTCAACTTTAAATCCACCACGGCGGTGGTCGCGGCGCTGGCGTGTTTCGCAAGCCCGGCCTTCGCCGACATGGAGGCGGCAAAGGCATTCCTAGACGCCGAAATTGGTGATCTGTCCAGTCTCAGCCGTGCCGAACAAGAACAAGAAATGCAGTGGTTCATCGACGCCGCCGCCCCTTTTGCCGGCATGGACATCAAGGTCGTGTCGGAAACCATCGACACCCACAGCTATGAATCCAAGGTGCTGGCCGATGCGTTCACCAAGATCACCGGCATCCAGATCACCCATGATCTGATCGGTGAAGGCGATGTGGTTGAAAAGCTGCAAACCCAGATGCAGTCGGGCGAAAACATCTATGACGCCTATATCAATGACTCCGATCTGATCGGGACGCACTGGCGCTATCAACAGGCGCGCAGCCTGACCGACTGGATGGCGAATGAGGGGGCGGACGTGACCAACCCCGGCCTGGATCTGGCCGATTTCATCGGGACTCAGTTCACCACTGGCCCTGATGGGGAACTCTATCAATTGCCTGACCAACAGTTCGCGAACTTGTATTGGTTCCGCTACGATTGGTTCAACGACGACAAGAACAAGGCCGATTTCAAAGCGAAATACGGCTACGATCTGGGTGTTCCGGTCAATTGGGCCGCCTATGAGGACATCGCCGAATTCTTCACTGGCCGCGATCTGAGCCATATGGGTGTCGAAGGCGAAGTCTTTGGCAATATGGATTACGGCAAGAAAGACCCGAGCCTAGGCTGGCGCTACACCGATGCGTGGATGTCCATGGCGGGTATGGGCGATGTGGGTGAACCCAATGGTTTGCCGGTCGACGAATGGGGCATTCGTGTGAATGACCAGTCCCAGCCCGTCGGCGCCTGTATGACACGCGGCGGGGCGACCAACTCCCCGGCGGCCGTCTATGCCGTGGACAAGGCGATCAAGTGGCTCAAGGACTACTCGCCGCCCTCAGCCCAAGGCATGACATTCTCTGAGGCGGGTCCGGTCCCGGCGCAGGGCAATGTGGCGCAGCAAATGTTCTGGTACACCGCTTTTACTGCGGCGACGGTTCTACCCGACCTGCCCGTGATGAACGAGGATGGCACGCCGAAATGGCGTATGGCCCCCTCGCCACACGGTGCCTACTGGGAAGACGGCATGAAGGTCGGCTATCAGGACGTGGGGTCCTGGACTTTGATGAAATCCACCCCTGTGGATCGCGCCAAGGCCGCGTGGCTTTATGCGCAGTTTGTCACCTCGAAAACCGTGGATGTGAAAAAAGCGCATGAAGGGCTGACCTTTATCCGCGAATCCACAATCCAGCACCAGAGCTTCACCGATCGCGCGCCCAAACTTGGCGGTCTGGTGGAATTCTACCGTTCGCCGGCCCGCATCCAGTGGTCGCCGACTGGCACCAACGTGCCTGACTATCCCAAGTTGGCACAGCTGTGGTGGCAGAACATCGGTGACGCCATGTCCGGCTCCAAATCCACGCAAGCGGCCCTCGACGGTCTTTGCAGCGATATGGAATCGGTCATGACCCGTATCGAACGGGCGGGCATTCAGGGCGACATCGGTCCCAAGATGAACCCCGAACAAGGTGCTGAGTATTGGCTGGAACAGCCGGGCGCACCCAAGCCCAAACTCGCAAACGAGCGTCAGGAACCCAAGACCGTCGCCTATGACGAGATGATCAAATCCTGGAGCAAATAACCTCTGCGACCCGGCGGTTATGCGCCGCCGGGTCGGTCCACCCTGAAACCCGGTTGGCCGCTGTGGCACCGGAACCTTTTGGAGAAACTCATATGACTGATCCCAAGCCCCATATCGGCGACCTCGTGGCTGAAATGCTTGCTAAGTCCGGCGTCGAATATGTTTTCGGTATGCCGGGCGGGCAAACGACGGCCCTGCATGACGGAATTTCCCGACGCCAAGACCGGATAAAACACATCCTGATGCGCGACGAACGCAACGCCGCCTATGCCGCCGACGGCTATGCCCGGATCACCGGCAAGCCCGGCGTGTGTGACGTGACCGTCGGCCCCGGTTCCAATCTGTTGCCCGCTGGATTTCTTGAGGCGCTGAACGCCTCTATCCCGATGCTGGGCATCATTGGGGAATTGCCGCTGGACTGGTTGCCGCTCAAGGAAAAGGGCATCGCCAGCCAGGGCTACGATCAGCTCTCTTTCTTCAAGACCTGTTCGAAAGAAGCATTTCTGGTGCCTTCTATCGCCGCCCTGCCGGAACTGATCCGCACCTCGTTGCGTATCGCCACCGCTCCGCGTCCCGGCCCTGTGGCGCTTATCATCCCTCACGATATCTTTGATGCGGATTGGGACATGGAAACTCTGCTGACCAATGTCGATGATCGCAGCGTGCGCACGCCCTACCTGCGCTCAGTTGCGCCCCCCAGTGAAATCGACAAGGCGATTGAGCTGATCAAAAAGGCCAAGCGGCCTGTATTGGTCTGTGGCGGCGGTGTGCATGGCGCCAATGCCTGCGACGAGGTGACAGCATTCGCTGACCGTTTGGGCGCGTTGGTGGTCACCAGCCTGTCCGGCAAAGGGTCGGTGCCCGAAACCCGCGACTATGTGGCGGGCGTGCTCAATCCGCTTGGGTCCAAGGCGGCGATTGATCTGGTGCCTGAGGCGGATCTGGTGATCTGGTGCGGGTCCAAGGTGAGCCAGAACACCGGCATGAACTGGTCTTTGCCGACACCGGAACAGGCCACCATCACCATCGACTTCGATCCGCTTGAACATGGCCGCACGTTCCGGCCCACGGTGCCGCTTTTGGGCGATGTGCGCAGCATGGTTCAGGCGCTGGATGCCGCCCTTGGCGAAAGCCGCGCGGACGCCAACCCGGAATGGATGGCCCGCATCGCCGAGGTCAAGGCCGAGTGCGATAAGGTCAAGGCGGTTGAAATGGCATCGGATCAAATTCCGGTTTTGCCGCCGCGCGTCATGGCCGAACTCGACAAACGCTTGGGTGAAAAGGACATCGTGGTCTCGGACGCGTCCTTCTCCGCCGGGTGGATTTCCGGCTATCTGCCTGCCCGCCAAACCGGGCGAAAATTCGTCTTTGCCCGCGGCCAGGGGGGGCTTGGCTATTCGGTTCCCGGTGCCATCGGCGTTGCGTCGGTCATCGAAGAGGGCGGGCGCGTTGTGACACTGGCGGGTGACGGTGCATTTTCCTACACCATTGGCGAACTGGCCACGCAGGCGCAGTACAACATGCCGATCGTGAACATCGTCATCAACAATGGCACATTGGGCTGGATTAAGCTGTGGCAGGAAATCTTTTTCAAGAACCCGCAGTCCTGCGCCTTGGAAAAGCAGGATTACGTTCCCGGATACGCGGCAGCGGCAGCAGGCCTTGGGTTGAAAGGCATCTATGTCGAAAAGCCTGACGACATCGGCAAGGCGCTGGACGAGGCCTTTGCCCATGACGGGCCTTCGGTTGTCGAGGTGCGCATCGATGATCGTGCCACACCGATCCATTCCTTCAAGCGCCGTATGCGTGAACCCGAAGACAAGCCGCGTCCGCGGCCCGGTACGGTCTACAAGCTACGCGAATGGAAGGTCTCTCCGGATCTGTAAGGACGTTCCGCTATGGGGGCAAAGGGCGGGGGATCTCCTCCGCCCTATGGGTGTTGCACCTGCAAACACGGCCTTCCAGATCTGATCGCGCATCTGCGGGTCTTTCTGGCGCGATCGTGAGATTTTTTGGGGTGGCGGGCGTGGAAATCGGATTGAAAACACGCTAAACCTCTGACCAGGTCGCGCCTTTGGGTCTGCGATTTGTCCTCGCCACCAGTAAAAGGGTCAGCTGATGTTTAAGCGTTTGTTTCCTCGCCGCCGGTCGGTGGATGTGCCGCCCGTTCACCGCTTTGACGGTCTTCCGCCGACGCCGGAGGAAAGTCTTGTGGTTGTCGGGGACATTCATGGTCAGTTGAAATGCCTAGATGCCATGATCGACATGCTGATGGAAAAAACACCCTCCGCCCGTTGGGTGTTTGTCGGTGATTTCGTGGATCGGGGGGAGCAGAGCGCCGAGGTTTTGGAGCGGTTGCGCGCCCTTGAAGTGGCCCGCCCAAACACGGTTTTCATCATGGGCAACCACGAAGAAATGATGCTGTCCTTTTTGCAGGACCCAGAAGGCGCTGGCAACCGATGGATGCGGCACGGTGGCTTGCAGACTATGGCCAGCTACGGCGCGTTTCGCCTGAGTGAACACAATGCCCCTGAGGCTTTGCGGCAGGCCAGAGATCAGCTTTTGGAGCTTCTGCCGGAGGGTTTGGAGGCCTGGCTCAATGAACGTCCGGGCCTGTTTCAAAGTGGGAATGTCGCCGTGGTTCACGCCGGCGCCGATCCGGCCAAGCCGATAACGGACCAAAGAACGCAAACCCTCAGATGGGGTCATGTGCGGTTTGGGCAGGTCCCGCGCCAAGATGGGCTTTGGGTCGTGCACGGCCACACCATTGTCGACATGCCGAAAGAGAGCAATGGCGTGATTTCAATCGACACAGGCGCCTATGCCACAGGGCGCTTGACGGCGGTGCACATCACCAAAAGCACTACCGAGTTCCTGCAAACACGCGGATAACCAAGCCCGGCGGTACGCTTTTGATCTTTCCGTTGAGACTCGGCGTAAACCTGAAACGCTTTCAGGTGGGGTCAAGCGATGTGTCTCGGTCTTTGATGCCGATTGATGTGCTCGCCCGCTGAATTGCCTCTGAGCATCCGTATCACGGGATGTGAGTGCGCATGTGGTCATTTTAAGCATTTGATTTATTGAGAAAATGTATCTTTAACTGATCGCGGATTGAACTGTCGATGTCTTTTTGATGCCCGGCGTTTCAGCAATGCACTGCGCAGTATTTTGTTTATTTTTTGTAAAGCGGTATTTACAAAAAATAAAAAATAGGCTGTTCTCTCCTCATGAAACATAATAGCGCCACATACACTCCTCCCCCACCCTTGCGTTCCACCAGCAAGGAGCGGCTTGCTATGTTGCAGGAGCCGGATGTTTTGATTCTTGGCGGCGGAGTAAACGGTGTGGCCACGCTGCGCGATTTGGCGCTCAACGGGGTGTCCTGTGTGCTGATAGATACGTATGATTTCTGTCAGGGCGCGAGCAGCGCATCAAGCCGCATGGCGCATGGTGGGCTACGCTATCTGGAGGGGCGCGAATTTCGGCTCGTGGCGGAATCGGCGCGCGAACGAAACCGCCTGATCGCCCATGCCGGGCATCTTGTGAAGCCACTGGAAATTGTCGTGCCCCTTGAGCATCTTTTGGGCGGCTTCGCCCGCGCTGTGCTGCGGTTTTTGGGCTTTACCCGCTTTGGTGGGCCGCTCTCCTTGGCGGCTCTGGAGGGTGCGTTGCGGCTTTACGAAGCCTTCGGCCGCCGCGAGCACCCGCTGCCAAATCATAAAACAGTGTTGCGCCGCGCCCATTTCCCGAAAGGCCTGCGCCCCCAAACCCGTGCCGTGGCGGCCTATTTTGACGGTCAGATCACCCAGCCCGAAGGGTTGATGTTTGAAATGCTCCGCGAGGCGATGGGGCAGGGGCCACGGGTTGCGGCGCTCAACCATGTGAACTGGCATAAAGACGGTGACGCGATTGTTGTCACGGATCGGTTTGACGCCACGCACTACCGCTTCACGCCGAAGGTGATCGTCAACGCCACAGGCGCGTGGATCGACGATGTAAACGCAAAGCTTGGCGGCAAGACGAAGTATCTGCGCGGTGTCAAAGGCGCGCATTTGGTGTTGGATCACTCCGCATTGCATCACCGCATGGCCGGGCGCGCCTTTTATTTTGACGATGGCACCGGGCGGATGATCATCACCCTTCCTGTGGGCGAAAATATCCTTGTCGGGACCACCGAAGTGGAAACCAAGGATGCCGAAGATCGCGGCATTTCAGAGACTGAGATTGCCTACCTGTTGCGCGCCATCGACGGGCTTTTCACCGATATTTCGGTGGATCGAAGCCATATCGTGTCGATGACAACCGGCATTCGTCCGCTGCGTGATGGCGGTGGATCGGCCACCAGTGCGGCCCGTGACCATGCACTTGAGGAGGACCGTTTTCCCGGCTGTGCGGCTCCGGTTTTGTCGCTTGTGGGTGGCAAATGGACGACCTTTCGGGCCTTTGGCGAAGAGACTGCGGATCGTGTGCTGAAACGGCTTGGTCGGGTCCGCACCATGTCCACCGCGCAGCGCACCTATCCTGGTGCCGCGCCTTTTGCGCGTGATGCTCTGACGGTTCCAAGGGAGATCGCCACACGTTTGATCGCCCGCTATGGCGCTTTGGCCCAAGAGGTCGCGCCGCATTGTATGGGACCGGGAAGCACACCTTTGGCCGGGGCACCCCACTATTGCCGGGGTGAAATCATCTGGGCCATTCGCGCCCGCGCCGCCTGTTGCATCGAAGATTTGGTGTTGCGGCGGACCCAACTGAGCCTCGGTCATGGGCTGCAGCGCGAGACGTTGTATGACCTCGCAGAAATTTTGGCACAGGAAGCGGGGCGCGACCCGAAAGACTTGGCGCTGGAAATCACAGCCGTGTTGGAGGACCCACGTCTGATGGGCACACGCGCCCAGCTTCAGGAGAATGTCGCATGAGCGGTGAGATTCTGATTTCAATCGATGCGGGCGGCACGGCAGTCAAAGTTGTCGCCTATGACCTGATGGGCGCTGAAATCGCAATTGAAACCGCCGATGTGCCGACCGATCACCACCCGGACGGGCGGGTCGAGCGCGATGTCGACACCTTTTGGGCCGGCACCGCTTCGGCGCTTCGGCGGCTCACGGCGCATTGCGCCGGGCGCGAGATTCTTGCCGTCGGCTGCACCGGATTTGGCAATGGTATTTTCCTCCTGGACGCGGAGGGGCGTGGCACACGTCCGGGCATCGTGTCTGTCGATCACCGCGCCCAACCTTTGGTGGAGGAACTGGCCGCCTCCGGGCGCGCCACCGAAATTTCCGCACAGACCGGGCACCGGTTGTGGGGTGGTCAAACCTTGATGCAACTGGCGTATCTGGCACGGACCGAACCCGAGGTCATGGCGCGCACCCGCTGGGCTTTGGCGTGTAAAGATGTGATCCGGTTTCGCCTGACCGGGGAGGCCTTGACCGATCCAACGGAGGCCAGCGGTGGCGGGTTGATGGACGTGGCTGCAGGGACCTATGCGCAGTCTGTCTTTGAGGCGCTCGGGCTTGCGCCGCATGCGCATCTTTTGCCGCCCATCGTGGCGAGCGACGGCGTGGCCGGGCGGGTGTCGCGCCGGGCCTCTGAGGAAACCGGATTGCCCGAGGGCACGCCGGTGGCCGGGTCGATGATGGATGTGGCCGCCAGCTCTTTGGGGGCAGGGGCTGTAGATGCGCCGATTTTGACAATGATTTCAGGGACTTGGTCGATCAACAGTCTGGAAAGTGGCCCCCCCAAAGGCACGGCCACGCCGATCCTGAATATGCTCTATCGCGGAGGGGATCGTCGATTGATTGCCGAGGGTAGCCCCTGTTCCGCCGCCAATTTGGGTTGGTTTCTGGATCACGCCATGGCGGGGCGCGTGTCCGTTGCCGAGGCCAATACATTGGTTGCCAATAGCCCGGTTGAAACCCGGCGCTGTCAGTTTTTGCCCTATGTTTTCGGTCCAGACCCGCGCCATGGGACCTTTGTCGATCTGGGCGCGAGCGATGATTTGGGGACAATGCTACGGGCGATCTTTGAAGGGGTGGTGTTTCAGGCGCGGCGTCACGCGGAGGATGCCGTTGCCGTGGCGGGTCTGCCGTTTCCAGAGACGATCCGCCTTGCGGGCGGGGCGTCGAAATCGCCGGTTTGGGCCCAAGTCTTTGCCGATGTGTGTCAACGCAATGTGGAGGCGGTGCGCGCCTCTGAGGTGGGCGCATTGGGCGCGGCGATCTGTGCCGCTGTCGCCTGTGGCGCCTATGCCGATTTGGCCGAAGCCACGGCGCAGATGACTGGCGTGGCCCGCACACACCGACCCGATCCGGCGTTGGGGTCGTTTTACGAAAAGAGGTTTCACAGCTTTTGCAGGCTCGATCACGGGCTGGCAGCGCTGTTGGAGGAGGAGAACCCGTAACCCGGGTCAGACGTTCACAAAGAAACACCAGGGAGGAAAGAAAATGCGAAAGACACATCTTTTGTTTGGAACGGCGCTCTGTGCGCTGGCCACGCAAGGCTACGCGCAGGATACCATGGCCTGTAAAGGCACATTGCCAGCGCTCAATGTGATTGCTCAGGGCATGCCCGCAGTCACCGCACTTGATGCTCATCTGTCTGAATTCAATGACAAATGGGGCACTGAGGTGAAAATCACCATGTTGGGGGAAAACGAGCGGCGCGCCAAAGCACGTTTGGATGCCTCCACCGGCGCAGGCTCCTATCAGGTGGTCTATATCGACGAGGCCAATCTGGCCGAATATGTCTCCGCCGATTGGATTTATCCGCTCGCCGATGTGGTGCCTGAAAGCTACGATTTGGCCGATTTCCGTACCGACCTGAGCAATGTCGCCACGGTCGATGGCGTGCAATATTTCGCGCCTTTCGTGGGTGGCGGCGACGTCATGATGTACCGCAAAGACCTGTTGGAGGCCAAAGGCATTGCCGTGCCGAAAACGCTTGATGAGCTGGTTGCTGCGGTCAAGGCGCTCAACGATCCCGAGGGCGGTGTCTATGGGTGGTCGGCACGCGGACAACGCGGCTCCGGCATGAACGTGTGGCGCTGGACGCCGTTTTTCCGCGCCGAAGGTGGCGAATGGCTTGACGGTGATATGCCTGCGTTCAACTCTGCGACGGGCGTGAAAGCGACCGAAGTTTACATGGACATGATGCAGTCCTCGCCTCCCGGCGTGGCGACGTTCAACTGGTCCGATTCCGTTGAGGCGTTTCGCGGCGGTCAGGTGGCGATCTTGATCGAATCTGATGTGTTTGGCCCGTGGATGGAAGACCCGGAAAAGTCGTCCATCGTTGGCAAAGTCGGCTATGCTCCGCCGCCTGATCCGCTGCCGTCGGCGGGTTGGTCGCATGGCTGGGCCGTGTCGAAATCCGGCGCAGCGGAAGACTGTGCCAAAACAATCGCAGGCGATTTTGTCGGCTGGGCCACCTCGAAAGAGATGGAACAAAACCGGCTTGCCGCCGGGATTGCCTCCGACATTGGCCGTGTGTCCACCCTGCAAAGCGATGGGTTCAAAGCGCTGGTGCCGCAAGAATACATTGATGCGCTGTTGGACACAGGCCCGAAAACCAGCCTGTTGATCATGGCAAGCCCGGTGTGGCCGGAAATTGGCGACACGCTTGGCCTGACGCTTGAGGAACTCTTTGCGGGCACCCGTGACGATGTTCAGGCGGCCTTGGATGAAGCTGCGTTTTTCGCCGAAGAAAGCCTGATGCGCGTCCAGTAACGCCGTCTCTTGCCGCCGCACATGCGATCTGTGCGGCGGCTCCCTTATTTCCAAAAGCGTTTCGACCTAACCCTGAGATACGGATCAATGTCGCAACGCGCGAAACGCTCTAAAGGACATGTCATGACCCGAAAAAGGTTCGTCATCCTGTCGCTCGTGCCCGCCATCGGCCTGTTGGCCACGCTGGCAGTGGTCTCGATTGCCGGGGCGGTGTGGTTCGCGCTTATGAACCGCACGTTGCGCTCGCCCGATTACGAATTTGTCGGCGCCTATAACTTTCTGCGCCTGTTGCGCGATCATCGGTTTTTCAATGCGTTGGAAATCTCAGCACTTTGGGAGCTGGTGACAGTGACCGGCACATTGGTTGTGGCCGTGCTTTTGGCGGTGTTGATTTTCGAGACGGTGAAAAAGCCGCTTTGGCGCAATTTGATCTGTTTCGCCTTCCTTGTGCCGGTGCTTTTACCGCGCGTGGCGGCGGCGTTCATCTGGCGATTTCTCTATTCCCCCTCCTTGGGGGCGATCAATTATCTGCTGAGTCTGGTGGGCATCGGCCCGGTGGAATTCCTGGCCGATCCGTCCTTGGCGCTTGTCTCAGTGGCCATCGTCGACATCTGGCAATGGGGGCTGTTTTTCACCGTCATTCTGCTCAAATTGATGGAAACCCTGCCGCGCGATCCGGTTGAAGCCGCCAAGCTCGACAATGCGCGGACATGGGAAATCCATGCCTATATCACTCTGCCGATGCTCAAAGGTCCGCTGATCAGTTTGGCGCTTGTGAAAGCGGTCGAAAGCCTGCGCTCCTTTGATTTGATCTTTGTGATGACAGGCGGCGGACCCGGCACGGCGACCGAGACGCTGGACCTTTATGCCTATCAGATGGGGATCAATATGGGCGGCCGGATTTCCTATGCCTCAGCGATGTCCATCCTGTTGCTGATCGTGACGACAGTGGCCTTCACCATCATCTGGAAAGCGGGGAAAAAATGGGCAAACTGATTTCCACCACTCTGACGCGGGCCCTACTTGGGCTGTTGATTATCGTTGCCTTGGGGCCAATCCTGTGGACCGTTTTGGGGGCGTTCAAAGAACTGCGCGACATCGTCACCCCGGTGCCAAAGCTGATCTTTGAACCGACCTTGGACAATTTCGCCACCATCCTGCGCAACCCGACCATCCGCGACGGTCTTCTGCATTCGGTGATTGTGGTTTCGGCCTCTGTGTTGATCGGCGCGGTGCTTGGTATTCCGGCGGCGCATAGTTTGGCACGACATGCGCGGCGCTGGGGCGATGATGTGCAATTCTTTGTACTCTCATTGCGCTTCATGCCACCCGTCGCCATCGCGATCCCGTTCATCGTGATCTACCTCGATCTGGGCATCTACGACACGCTGTTTGGCTTGATCTTGGTCTATCTGATCACCACAATTTCGACCGTGATCTGGCTGGCCGTGCCCGCCTTCGAACGCGTGCCGCATGACATCGAAGAAGCCGCCGCCATGGAAGGCTGTGGTCCGGCCGAAGTGTTTTGGCGCTTTTCCTTGCCGCTGGCTGCACCGTCGTTGTTTGGCGCGCTGGTGTTCACCTTTGTGCTGGTCTGGAATGAGCTGTTGCTGGCGCTCACTTTGGCCGCCCAAAACGCCACGCTTCCGGTGGTGGCCGCCTCGATCACATCGCTTGGCAAAGAAGTTCCGTGGGGCGTGATCAACGCCGCGACCGTTCTGCTTGTTTTGCCTCCCCTCGTATTCATCGGCTTGCTCATGGGTCTGCTCAACAGCATGGTCCGCAGCGGCCCGAAATAGGACACTTCAATGGCACATATCCACTGTACCGACATCGTAAAATCCTATGGCGCTCATCCCGTCATCAGCGGTCTCAACCTTGATATCCCGAACCATGAGTTCGTGGTGTTCCTCGGCCCCTCCGGCTGTGGCAAATCCACCATGTTGCGGATGATTGCCGGGTTGGAGGAGGTCACCGGCGGGCGCATTGAAATTGGCGGCACCGATGTCACCGACCTGCCGCCGGGTGAGCGCGGCGTGGCGATGGTGTTTCAAAGCTACGCGCTTTATCCGCATATGAGCGTAGCCGACAACATCACTTTTGGCCTGCGTCGTCAGGGCGTGTCCAAGGCCGACATCGCGCCGCGTCTCAAACAGGTGGCGGAGGTTTTGGGGCTTGAACAGTTCTTGGACCGGCGGCCTAAAAACCTATCGGGCGGGCAACAACAACGGGTCGCCATGGCCCGCGCCATGATCAAAACACCCAAAGTGTTTTTGTTTGACGAACCTCTGTCCAATCTCGACGCCAAGCTGCGTGAGAAACTGCGGACCGAAATTCGCCGGATGCACCTCAAGCTCAAAACCACAACGATTTTTGTGACCCATGATCAGCTTGAGGCCATGACCATCGCCGACCGCATCGTGTTGATGCGTGACGGGATGATCGAACAAATGGGCACGCCGGACGAGATTTTTGAACGGCCCGCCTCGCGCTTTGTCGCGGATTTTATCGGAACGCCGGCAATGAATTTTGTCACCGCCAAGCTCGAAGCGGGGCTGATTGCCTGCGCTGGCAGCATCCGCATGCAGCTGTCCGAGGCGGAGTTTCCCAGCCTGAACCCAGGCCAAGAGGTCGAATTGGGCCTGCGCCCCGCGCGTATGGATCTCTGCGCGCCGGGCAGTGCCAATGCACTCACCGGCGAGGTGGTTTTGGTCGAAAATATGGGGGCCGAAGGCCAGGTGATCACTGAGGTGGACGGGGCCGAAATTTCCTTTGTCACCCAAAGGTTTCGCGATCTGTCGATCGGTGACACGGTCCATTTCGCCATTCGCCCCGACCATATCCACGTTTTTGATCCGAAAACGGGTCGCAGCCTGCGCAAGGACTGATCATATGACGACACGCTATAGTGAAAAACTGGCCCGCCTGCGCGCGGGCATGGGCCGCAAAGGCGATTACATGATCGCGGATGCCAAGGATACCGATGTGACCGGCGGGGTGCCCGCGACCGGACCGCGCCGCAATGCGAGCGGCAAGATCGTTGGCGCGCGCACCCGGCCAGAATTCCTCGATCAAATCCGCAAGGTGATTGATCAGGATGTGGTTGACATCATGCTGACCTCCGCCGGGAATATGGACATTTTGGCCACCAGCGGCGCCTTTGACGGGCGGGCCATTCAACCGGCGTTTCGTGCCAATGAAACCACCTGTGTCTGGGCCAATGTACGCCATGCGGGCTATGCCCAAACGCCGTCGCGCCCGTATCGGGGGGCCGATCTGGCCTTTGCTCCGGCGAATTTGTGCCTTTATTCGCTGACCTTCAACAATGACACCGAAGCGGATGCGCGCGCCTTGGAGGCCTATGCTGCCTTTCGCCGGGAGGCCCGTGCGGCGGGTGTGGCGCATTTTCTTGAGGTGTTTAACCCCAATGTGCCGGGTGCGGTGGGCGAGGCAGAGGTTGGGGCCTATGTCACTGATTGCATCATTCGCCTGTTGTCGAGCCTGACCTCCGCTGAGCGCCCCGAGTTTTTGAAGGTCGCCTATAATGGTCCGAAAGCGATGGAAGAGCTGGCCGCGCATGATCCCTCTATGGTGGTTGGTGTGTTGGGCGGGGCGGGCGCGACCCATCGCGATACCTTTGAATTGATTGCACAATCCGAACGATATGGCGCACGCTTGGCGCTGTTTGGGCGCAAGATCAATCAGGCCGAGGATCAATGTCGCCTGATCCAATGGATGCGCGTGGTTGCCGATGGCGAGGTCTCGCCCGAAGAGGCGGTCAAAGGCTATCACGGCGATTTGGAAACGCTGGGGTTAGGACCAGACCGTCCCTTGGCGGACGACATTCAGATCACGGCGGATGTGTTGCGCTTTGACGCCGCCGCTTTGGCCGTCTAATTTGCGCCGACCCGCAATTTTCGCAGGAGCACGCCCCCATGGCCCGCGCCAATCATCCCTCTGACCGCACCGTCGCAGAAACGGCGTGGCTTTATTATATCAAAGGGTTCAATCAGGCGAAATCGCCAAGAAAATGAACCTGTCGCGGCCCACGGTCGTGACCTATCTACGGCTGGCGCGGGAGCGGCAGATCGTGGGGGTGAAAATTTCCGGGATGCATTTTCGGGTCAATGAATTGGCCGATGCGCTCTGTGAAAAATTTGGTCTTGAGAGTGCCTTCGTGGTGCCCGAAGAGATCAATGCAGCCGAGACGATGCAGCAGGTCTGCGAAGCGGCGGCGCAGTTTTTGCCGGATTTTGTCGCGCCGGGTGATACGCTTGGGGTGAGTTGGGGCCAGACCGTGTCCTTCGTGTCTGAGCGGGTGCCATGGTGGCCGATCCAAAATCTGGTGGTGCGTCAACTCATTGGCTCCTTGGCCAACCCGCTTTTGCCGACCTGTGAAAGCTGTACCACAGAGATCGCACGTAGGCTTTCGGCGCAATGTATCAACCTGAATGCGCCGGCGGTCTGTTCGGAGGCTGGATTGGCCGAAAGGTTGCGCGCCGAGCCGATCATCGCCGAACAACTGACCCACCTGAAAGACTGTAACAAAGCGATTTACTCGCTCAGCCCTTGCACCGAAGACACCCATGTGGTGCAGTTCAACATCGCCACAAAGACCGACATCGCCGACTATGTTGTCAAGGGTGCGGTTGGGATCATTGCGGGTCGGTTCATCGACGCGGAGGGTGCGCCGGTTTTGGGCGATCTGGACCGGCGGATGATTGGCGCGGATCAGGAGACGTTGCGCAATATGTCAGGGCTTTTGGTGGTCAACGGATTGAACAAACATGCCGCTACGCACGCCGCGTTGCGCGGGGGCTATGTGACCCATGCGGTGCTGGATCTGGCACTGGCTGAGGCGCTTGTGAACGATGTGCCGAGTGCATGAGGAAGGGGCGCGAGCAAGAATGCCCGCGCCCGTTTGATCACTCGGGGGCTTTGACGAGGATCTTGACGTGGGACTTTTCGGCCACGAGCGCCTCGAATCCTTCCGGCACGATGTCATCAATCGCGATGCGTTTGGTGACCAGTTTATCGGCGTTGAAATAGCCTTGCGTCATCAATTCCATCACCGCCGGATAGACATTGCGGTACGCAATGGTGCCAAGCAGTTGCCGCTCTTTGAGTACGACGGTGTTGGGGTGAAACGCCGCCTCTTTTTCCCAGATCGAGACGATCAAGGTCTGTCCTTCGTGGCGCGTGGCGTCGATGCATTGTGGCAAAACCTGCGGCACGCCCGTCACTTCAAACGCGACATGAACCCCGCCAGTTGCCGCGCGGATTGCGGTGACGGCATCCGTCGACGTCGGGTCGATGGCTGAGGTTGCGCCGAGGTCCAGCGCCTTTTGGCGACGCACGTCTGAGGGCTCAACCACATGGATTTGAGCCGCCCCGGCGACACGCAGCGCTTCGACGACGAGCAACCCAATAGGTCCGGCACCAAACACCGCTGCCGTATCACCGGCTTTGATCTTAGACATGCGCACGGCATGCAGCGCCACGGCGGCCGGTTCAACCAACGCGCCTTGTTCCATCGACAGAGCGTCGGGCATCTTGTGAACCATCCGCGCAGGCACCACGGAATAGGCGGCAAACCCGCCGTGACCGCCGGAGAGGCCAACAAAGCCCAAGCTGTCGCAGAGATTGTATTTGCCTTCCAAACAGGCGGGACAGTCGCCACAGGCAAAAATCGGTTCGATGGCCACACGGTCGCCTTTGACCACATGGGTGACATTTTCACCGACCTCGGTCACCACGCCGCTGTATTCATGACCCATCGTGATCGGGGCCTGATCGTGGCTGAGCGGGTGATCCTCGCCGACGGGAACAAAGATCGGCCCGGCGAGATATTCATGTAGATCACTGCCGCAGATGCCGGTCCAGGCGACCTTGACCTTGACGTCACCGGGGCCGGTGGTTGGCTCTGCCACCTCTTCGACCCGGATGTCTTTCACGCCATACCAACGTGCTGCTTTCATAATATGTCCTTTGCTTTGAATAGGGTGGGGTCAGCGATAGACCATGCCACCGTCGATGAGGATCGCCTGACCGGTCATATAGTCGCTATCCGGCCCCGCGAGATAAGAGACGAGGCTGGCCACGTCTTCGGTGGTTTGCGCGCGGCCAAGCGCGATGGAGTCGACAAATTTGTCAAACGTCGCACCCTTTTTCGCGCCCGTGAGATCGGAGAACCGCGCGTCGATTTCGGTCCACATGTCGGTGCCCACGACACCGGGGCAGTAGGCGTTGACCGTGATGCCGTCGGGGGCGAATTCTTTCGCCGCGACCTGGGTCAGGGCCCGCACCGCGAATTTGGTCGAACAATAGGCCCCGAGCATCGGAAAGCCGTCGTGTCCGGCGATTGAGGAGGCGGAGATGATCTTGCCTTTTGTGCCGTCCTTTTTGAACCGGGCGGCGGCGGCCTGAATGCCCCAGAGCACACCTTTGACGTTGACGGCGTGGATCTTGTCCATCTCCGCTTCGGTGATCTCGGAAATGGGTTGGACCTGTGCGATGCCAGCGTTGTTGATCATGATGTCAAAGCCGCCGAGCTGATCGACGGTGCTGTCGATGGCGTCAATGACCTGTTGGCGGTCGGTGACATCGGCGGTGATGGTGATGACCTTTGCACCGCTCTTGGAGAGCTGGCTTTCGGCCTCAGAGAGATCGGCGGCGTTCAGATCGACCAATGCGATCGCAGCCCCATCGGCGGCAAGCCGTTGCGCGATGCCAAGTCCGATGCCGCGCGCGCCACCTGTGACGAGCGCAGTTTTACCGTTGAGAGTCATAGTGCACCTCATGCGTTTGAAGGTTTGGGCGCGCACCCGCTACGGGGAGAGAGCGGGTGCGCGCGGTTTGCATCATGGGAGGGATGCAAAACAAAGGGCGATCATCAGGACAGGTGGTGCACCGGCTGAAGGCCGTAGACCGGGGTCTCAAGGCCCTCCATCCGCGCTTTCAGTTGCAGCGCGAGATACAGAGAATAGTGCCGCGATTGGTGAAGGTTGCCGCCGTGGAACCACAGGTTCTCCTGCTGCGTCGGCTTCCACATGTTGCGCTGTTCGCCTTCCCACGGACCGGGGTCTTTGGTGGTGTCAGACCCAAGGCCCCAGACCTTGCCAACCTTATCGGCCACCTCTTGGCTGATCAGATCGGCGGCCCAGCCATTCATTGACCCAAAGCCCGTGGCCATGACCACAAGATCGGCCTCAAGGCGGGTGCCATCGCTCAGCACCACGGCGTCTTCTTCGAAGTGATCGACCTGACCTTGGACAAGCTTGACCTCGCCGTCGATGATGAGCTGGCTGGCACCCACGTCGATGTAATAGCCCGACCCGCGCCGCAGATATTTCAGGAACAGGCCAGAGCCGTCATCGCCCCAATCCAGTTGAAATCCTGCCTTCTCCAGCCCGGCGTAGAACTCGGCATCGCGCTCGCGCATCTGGTCATAGAGCGGGATTTGGAATTCATGCATGATCTTGTAGGGCAGGGAAGCGAAAATCATATCCGCCTTCTCGGTGGTGACGCCGTTGGCCAGAGCCTCTTCGGAATAGAGACCACCAAGGCCAATATCCATCAGGCTGTCGGATTTGACGATATGGGTCGAGGAGCGCTGCACCATGGTCACATCGGCCTCGGCCTCCCAAAGCGCGGCACAGATGTCATGGGCGGAGTTGTTGGACCCGACCACGACGACCTTTTTGCCGGTCCAGTCGTCCGGGCCTTTGTGTTGGGACGAATGCTGAATCTCGCCTTTAAAGCTGTCCATACCGGGGAAGTTTGGCACATTGGGCTTGCCCGACATGCCGGTGGCCAGCACAAGCTGTGTCGGTTTCAAGATGACGGTCTCGCCATCGCGATTGACCTCAATCGTCCATGTTCCGGCGCTCTCATTATAGGCGGCTTTGACCACTTCGGAGCGGGTCCAATAGTTGATCTCCATGACTTTCGTGTACATCTCAAGCCAATCACCGACCTTGTCTTTCGGCGTGAACACCGGCCAGTTGTCGGGGAATTTGATGTAGGGTAGGTGATCGTACCAGATCGGATCATGCAGGCAGAGCGACTTGTAGCGCGAGCGCCATTGATCGCCGGGGCGGTCGTGTTTGTCCAAAACGATGGTCGGCACACCAAGTTGGCGCAGGCGCGCGCCCAAGGCGATGCCGCCCTGTCCGCCACCGATGATCACCGTGTAGGGTTGGGTGTCGTACCCAAGCGAGGCCTCCTCCGCCTCGCGCCGCTCTTTCCAGCTCAGGCGGTTTTTCTGCGCGCCGTGTTCTGCGCCCATCGGGCGGCGTTTGCCACGGTTTTCCTCAAAGCCTTTGAGTTCCTGCAAGGCGGTCAGCAGGGTCCAGATCCGGTCGTCTTTCAACCGCATCAGACCCCAGCCCCGTCCGGCCTTGGTTTCAAATGTCACCCAAGCTGTCGTCACCCCGTCCTCCTCGACCGGCAGTTCGCCGTCTTGTAGACGGAACGTGTTGGGCTGGGTTTTATCCAATTGGTGAAGCAACATTTCCCCCACAGCGTCCTGACCTTCAACCGTTTTAAGGTTCCAGGTCACAGCGACCAAATCGCGCCAATAGCTGTCGGTGGTAAAAAGTGCCGTGGCCGCTTTGATGTCGCCTTCCTCCAAAGCGGCATTCAATCGGTCCAGCACGTCCTGCGTGCGGATCGTCACGGTTGAATCAAGCATCACATCTCCTCCTAAGTGCGTTTCTTGTGAGAGGAGTATTTCAGGAGGGCTTTGGCGTGGGCTATGCTCAATCGTTCCGACTACGACCAAAAAACAGGCGCTGCGTTGCGGCATGTTGCGCGCGCAACAGCACGCAACATCTTAACCGGGCGGGCGTAATCCGGCTTTGCGGATCCGGCGCAAAACGGTCGAGCGATTGACGCCCAATCGTCGCGAGGCCTGTGCCATATTCCAGTCACAGGCGTCCAAGACCTGCTCCAGCGTTTCTTCGGCCGGTTGATGCGCTTCAACGGGAGGTGGTAGGTCGGGCAGGTCGATCACCGGTCCTTCACAGAGCGCGATTGCCACGTCGAGCACCTGTTCCAGTTCGCGCAGATTTCCCGGCCACGACCGTCCCATCAGATCGGCCCGCGCGGAGGGCGACAAGCGGATGGTTTCGGGCGACCGACGCCGCAGCATTCGGTCGATCAGCCAGCCAAGATCCTGTCGCTGGCGCAGCGGCGGAAGGGTCAGGGTGCTGCCTGCCAAACGGTGAAACAGCGGGCGGGACAGGTTCATCTGTCCCGGCGCAAGACAGGTTGTGGAGAGGGGGCGCAGATCGGGTCTTTGATCCAAAAGCACGGTGAGCGCGGCGGCGGTCTCTGGGGTGAGCGCGTCGATGCCGCGCAGCAAAAGCGTTGTCGGGCCGACCCCCTCGCCGCAGGCCGTTTGGAGTGCCATGGGCGTGAGTCCGGCGCAATCCAGCGGGACAAACCCATTCACCTGACTCACCATATGAATGGCCCGCGCCAGCTTGTTTTTGCCTGTTCCTGTGTCGCCGCAGATCAACAAAGGCACGGAGGTCCGCGCCAGTTTTTCGGCCTGTGTCAGCAGTCGCGCTATGATGGGATCGCTGCCGGCCAACCCGGTCAAAACCCCACCACGGCGGGGTGCAGCCCGCAATGTCCGCGGGGCTTGCGGCGCGATAGCATGACCAAAAAGCGCGCCGCCGTCACGCAGTTCGATAATCCGCTCTTCGGTCGGGCGGTCACGCATCAGATCGGGAAGATCATCGACGGAGAGATTCAATGCCTCGTCGATCCGTTGACCCAGAATGGGCGCGCCCTCGGGGAACAACCGGCGTGCGCCGCGCGTATAGCCAATGATCTGTCCAGAGCCATCCAGCCGCACCGCGACCTCTGGATCAACATCCAAAAACTCCGGGCTGGATGAGAAGCGCAACACCCAATCCTGACGACTCTCGGCCATGAGGTTGGCCATCTCCACCCGCCGCGCGGCGGTGGTCACAAGGCTCATGGCAAGGTTCTGACTGCTTTTCGTGGTCGGTGATCGCAGCAATGAAATATCCAAAACGGCGGTGAGTTGTCCAAGGCTGTCAAAGATCGGCGCTGCGGTGCAAGAGAGCGTCGTATGAGCATTGCCGAAATGGTCGTCCTGATGCACCGTTACGGGTTCCTGCGTAAAAATACAGGCGCCAACGCCACAGGTCCCGGCCAGTTCTTCAGCCCAGTTCGAACCAAGATAAAGCCCCGCGCCGCGCAGTTCGTCTGCAAACAATTCGTCCCCGAAAAAATCGACGCAGACACCCTGCGCGTCGGTCAGGATAAGGACGTAATTTTGTCCGGCCACCTGACGAAACAGGCTTTGTAACCCGGTGCGCGCGGCGGCGATCATCCACTCCGCCTGTTTGCGGTGATCGCGTAACTCCGCCTCGGTGACAATATGCGCCGGATCGTTCCGCAGTGGGTCCATGCCGTACAATTCAACGCAACGCCGCCAAGATGCGGACACGAACGTGTCGCGCCCAGTCTGTGTGCCTTCCAGAACTTGTTCGATTTCCTCGATATGTTGGCGATCGCTCAAAGCGTTGTCCTCCTGCGCCTAGCGTAACACGGGTGTTTCACTTTTGGGGAGGAGACTTTGGTGGGACCCATTGCACCGCTTCGTGATGGTTTTTGGATCATAGCAGCCATCAAGCCGCTTAGTCACAAATCTGTCGTGAATATATTAAGTTTTTGAAATCTGTCGGGTGCACTGTGCGCGCGCTGTGGACCTTTCGTCCACGGGGGCATGCGTGCCCACCATACGGAGATTAAGATGACATCCCTTACGCGTTTTGCACTGCCATTGCTGGCCAGCGTTTCAGTCCTGTCCATGACCGCGGCCCACGCCGAACCGACCCAAGAGCTGATTGACGCTGCCAAGGCCGAAGGCACTTTGACCACCATCGCATTGCCCCACAACTGGTGTGGCTATGGCGACGTGATCGCAGGCTTCAAGGCGAAATATGGCCTCGACGTCAACGAACTGAACCCCAACGCAGGGTCTGCCGACGAACTTGAGGCGATCAAAGCCAACATGGGCAACACCGGCCCGCAAGCACCTGATGTCATCGACGTGGGCCTGTCCTTCGGTCCCGCTGCAAAAGACCAAGGCCTGATCCAGCCTTACAAAGTGTCCGTTTGGGACAGCATTCCCGATGACGCCAAAGATGCCGAAGGGTATTGGTACGGCGATTATTACGGCGTTTTGGCTTTTGGTGTGAACAAAGACATCATCCCTGACGCTCCCACAAGCTTTGCCGATCTGATGGACAGCGCCTATGCCAATTCCATCGCCATTCCGGGCGATCCACGCACCGGCAACAGCACGATGATGACGGTCTATGCCGCAGGTGTTGCACAGGGTGCCGCCGCCGGTGGGGACGCGCTGAACGCGGGCATCACCTATTTCAAAGACCTGAAAGAAAACGGCAACTACGTTCCGGTCAATGGCAATTCACAGAACCTCGCACAGGGCACCACCCCGATCTATTTCGATTGGGATTACAACCTGCTCGCGATGCGTGACACCTTGGCGGGCAACCCGCCGGTCGAGGTGGTTGTACCCTCCGATGCCGTGGTTGCCGGTGTCTATGTTCAGGCGATTTCTGCCTATGCGCCGCACCCCAACGCCGCCAAACTTTGGATGGAATACATCTATTCCGACGAGGGTCAGACCCTTTGGCTCAAAGGCTATTGCCACCCGATCCGTTTCAACGACATGGCGGCGCGTGATGTGATCCCGCAGGACCTGATGGATAAGCTGCCGCCGGCTGAAAACTACGCCAAGGCTGTGTTCCCGACGCTCGACGAGCAGGCTGCCGCAAAGTCCGCCATTGCTGACAATTGGGGCAAGGAAATGGGCGTCAACTGACGCCAATCCGCGTGCTTCCAGGCGGCAGGTTTCGGCCTGCCGCCCCCAACGTGTTTGACGGAATATCCTTTGATCTACACTGCTCCCCCTTCGATCAGCCAATCTGAAACGGTTCCACAGGCCGCCCCCCCGACACCCCCGCGCAAACCCGCGCGGCGCAATCTGTCGTGGCTGGGCCTTGTGCCGTTTCTGGGCTTTGCCCTGTTGTTCCTGATCCTGCCGGTCTTTTATCTGGTCAATGGCGCGTTTCAGACGCCTGATGGCCGGTATTCCTTTGAAACGATGTTGTCGCTGTCTGCGCCCGAGATTGCCGGGTCCTATGGTCTCTCGCTCAAGCTCAGCTTTGCCTCAGCCGCCATGGGAACGGTGTTCGGGCTTATCCTTGGCTATGCTTTGTTGCTGGGCGGGTTGCCCTCTTGGGTCCGACGCGCGTTTATGACCTTTTCGGGCGTTGCCTCCAATTTTGCCGGTGTGCCTCTGGCCTTTGCCTTTATCGCCACGCTGGGGCGGCTTGGTTTGGTGACCTTGGTGCTGCGCGATGTGTTGGGCATCAATATCTATGCCGCCGGGTTCAGCCTGTTTTCCTTTTGGGGTCTGACGCTCACCTATCTCTATTTCCAACTGCCGCTGATGGTCTTGATGATCACACCTGCGCTTGAAGGGCTGCGCCCCGAATGGCGCGAAGCCGCCGAAAGCCTTGGGGCCTCTCGTATGCAATATGTCGCCCGCGTCGCCCTGCCTCTGCTGGCACCCTCGGTGCTCGGGTGTTTCCTGTTGCTCTTTGCTAATGCCTTTGGGACACTGGCCACGATCTATGCACTGACCTCGGCCAATTACCCGGTGGTGCCGATCGTGCTGTTCCAGCAAATCCGCGGCAACGTGTTGTATAACCCCAACCTCGGCTATGCGCTGGCCGTGGGTATGATCCTCATCATGGGCCTGTCCAATACGCTCTATTTCATCCTGCGCCGTCGCGCGGAACGGTGGCAGAAATGAGCCGTCGCTTCCCTATCCTGTCGGCCCTGATCGCTTTGGTCGGCGCGGCCTTTTTCATCGTGCCCTTGATCGCGACGTTCAACTTTTCCCTGCGGATGAAGCGCGGAGAGCTGTCTTTTGAGGCCTACCGTTCGGTGTTTGACAGCGATGTTTTTCTTGGGGTTCTTGGCTTTTCGGCCACCGCCTCTTTGATGGCGATCCTTATGGGCGTTTTGATCGTGGTGCCGACCGCCTACTGGGTGCGCCTGCGCGTGCCACGAGCGCGGCCAGTGATCGAATTTCTAAGCTTGATGCCGCTGATCATCCCGCCCGTCGTGTTGGTTTTCGGCTATGTGCGACTGTATGGATCAAGCTCAATCCTGCCGTTGACCATGACCGAGGCGGGCACCAATGTGCTCTTGGTCATCGGTTATGTCGTGTTGTCGGTGCCGTATATGTATCGCGCTGTCGACAATGGCATGGCAGCCATCGATATTGCCACTTTGACCGAAGCGGCCGAAAGCCTTGGGGCGTCGCGCCTACGCACCATCGTTTTTGTCATCTTCCCCAACATCCGTTCTGCCATCGTGTCGGGGGCCTTTCTGACCTTCTCGATCTCGCTGGGCGAATTCGTCATCACCAGTCTGCTCAACCGTCCAGCCTTTGGTCCCTACCTTGTGCAGATGGGACAGGATTTTGCCTATCAACCGGCGGCTTTGGCGATCATGGCTTTTGCATTCACATGGATCTGCATGGTTCTGATGGAAGCCTTCGCCACCCGCAAACCTGGTCAGCGCCTGTTGCCATGGCGCGCTCCCCGTTCTGTCACAAAGGCCAAGTCATGAGCTTTCTCACCCTGAAAAACATCACCAAATCCTTTGGCCCCAACACGGTCGTGCGCGATTTTGACCTCAATGTCGCTTCGGGCGAGTTCGTGTCCTTCCTCGGGCCATCGGGCTGTGGCAAAACCACCGTGCTGCGGATGATCGCGGGTTTCGAGACCCCGAGCAGCGGCAGCATCCATGTGGGCGGGATGGATGTCACCGCCTTGCCTGCGAGCCGCCGAAAGATCGGCATGGTGTTTCAGGCCTACGCCCTGTTTCCCAACATGTCGGTGCGTGACAACGTGGCCTTTGGGCTGAAGATCGCGGGGATGCCACGCGCCGAGATCGACACACGCGTGGCCGAGATGCTCGACCTGATTTCGCTCGGCTCACTGGCCGATCGCTACCCCTACCAAATGTCGGGTGGCCAGCAACAGCGCGTGGCCCTCGCGCGCGCTCTTGCGCCGCGTCCGAATCTTTTGTTGCTGGACGAACCCCTCTCCGCTCTTGACGCGCAAATCCGCACCTCGCTGCGTGATGACATTCGGCGCATCCAACAAGAGCTGGGGATCACCACCGTTTTTGTGACCCATGATCAGGAAGAGGCGCTATCGATCTCTGACCGGGTCGTCGTGATGCACAAGGGGCGCGCGGATCAGATCGGCACGCCCGCGCAGATTTATAACCGGCCCACGACACGGTTCGTGGCGGATTTTGTCGGCAAGCTGAACACGTTTGAGGCGCGGGTCGAAAGCCCTCAGTCAATCTTTTTTGCCGGGCAAAACATCCACGATCCGCGCCACACGGACCTGACGCCCGGTGCGCCGATCACCGTCGCGTTGCGGCCAGAGGCGTTGTCACTGCGCCCGCGTCCAGGGGATGATCTGTCCCTGCCGGGGCGCGTGCTGCACAGCACGTTTTTGGGCTCCGTGATCCGTGCCCAGATCGAAGTCGCAGGCCAGCAGGTCAGCGTCGACATGTTCAACCGGGCCGATGCGACCCTGCCGGTCGCGGGGGATATGGCCGAGGTTTGGTTCACCCGTGGCGATGTTTTGGTCTTGCCAAGCGTGATGTGAGGGCATCAGAGGGGGGGCGGCCCGTTCAGGCGCGTGTTCAGGGCTCAAACCAGCGTGTTGTTTTGAACAGAACCGGGACGCCGCGACTTTTAAGAATGCTCCACATTCCCTGACGATCCACCAGCATCACCCCAATCGCCAGTGCGCCCAGAGTGATCAGATACCAGCTGCCCCAATCTGCGGCAAAGCTGCGCAGCGTAAAGAACAGAATGACCCCCAAAATAGGCCCTTCGATGGAGCCAATCCCGCCGATCACCACGATAAAGATGATGAAAGCAGACCATTCGTTGACCGAAAACGCAGCGTCCGGGGTGATGCGCAGCTTTTGCAAAAAGATGAACCCGCCGGTCAGGGCCGTGCTTGCGGCTGTGGCGATATAGACCATGAATTTGACCCGTCGAATGCGGATGCCGATGCTTTCAGAGGCCGGTTCAGAATCGCGGATGGCGGTAAAGGCGAGGCCCCATTTGGAGCGCAGCATCAGCCAGACGATCACCACCGATCCAATGCCAAGGCCAAAAGCGATGTAATACATCACCATGTCGCGTGCGCCGCGCGAGGCGGCGAGAGATTTGACCACATCAATCGGCAACGAGATGCCCGAACCGCCGCCAAGCGCCGAAAACTGCGCTGCAATCAGGCGAAACACCTCGGCGATGACCCATGTGCCAATGGCAAAATAGGCGCCTTGCAGGCGAAAGGCGATCCAGCCGATGGGAAAGGCGATGAGGCCCGACAGGAGGGCGGCGACGGGCAGGGCGATCAGTAAAGGCAACCCGGAGAACATGGCGAGCGCAAAGAACAGGTAGCCGCCAAGCCCGACCCAAGCCTGTTGCCCCACCGAGATCAACCCGGTGTATCCCGCCAAAAGGTTCCACATCTGCGCCAGCGCCAGAAAGGCCAACGCTTCCATCAACATATTGAGCGTGCCGCGTGAGGCCCAAAACGGGGCGGCGGCCAAAAGGACGATGGTCACAAAAATGGCGATGAGCGAGACGGGGGCTTTGCGGCGGGTCATAGGTGCGGTTGTCATGGGATCATCCTTTCATGCGGGCAAACAGGCCCTGTGGCCGAACGACCAAGATCAAGAGGAAAACCAGGTGGCCTGCGAGGATTTGAAATCCCGCATCAATTTGTGCGCCGACGACCTGTGCCACACCCAAAACGACCCCGCCAGCCAAGGTGCCCCAAAGCGAGCCAAGCCCGCCGATGATCACCGCCTCAAAGGCAAACAAAAGCCGCGATGGGCCTGCACTCGGGTCAAAATTGGTCTTCATCGCCAACATGATCCCCGCCACCGCGACAACGCCGGAGGCAATCATCGTGGCCAAGGCAAAGATATGGGCTTTGTTGCCCCCCATAAGCGGCACCATTTCCGCATCATCTGACGTGGCGCGCAACAGGCGACCCAGCGCGGTGTGGAAAAACAAAACATGCAGACCTGCCAAAACGCCAAGCGCGACCACGAACATCAGCAAAGGCATGGCGCCAATCGCCAAATCACCGGGAAGGGAGATGGAGGCGACATCCAGCGCACCGCTTGAAACGCGGCGACTGTCGGCGGAGAACACCTCCATCATGCCGTTTTGCAAGATGATCGACAGACCAAAGGTGACCAGAATGGGCGGCAGAATATCCTTGCCCAACACCCGGTTGAGCAAGATGCGTTGCCCCAGATAGCCGATCGTTCCCATCACCAAAACCACCGCCACAATGCCAAGCGCCGGGTGCCATCCCATAAAGGTTACAAAGGACAACATCAGATAGGCCGCCAACACGATGAAATCGCCATGGGCGATGTTCACAAAGCGCATGACGCCGAACATCAGCGATAATCCGGCCGCGAACAGCGCGTAGAGACCGCCCAAAAGCACGCCTTGAATCAGTACATTGACCCATTCCATCAGAGCATCTCCTGTGCCGGTTCATTGGTGTCCGGTTCGTTGGATTCAAGTCCGAAATAGGCGCGAGTGATCTCCGCGCGACTGAGGTCCTCGGGGCGTCCAGACAGCGACACGCGGCCCTCTTGCAGACAGATTACGCGGGTGGCCACGGCCATGGCTTGGGCGATGTCCTGTTCGATCACCAACATCGACGTGCCCCGCGCACGGATGAGCGGCACGGCGGTGTAAATGTCTTTGATCACCTTTGGCGACAGGCCCAGACTGATTTCATCACATAAAAGCAACCTCGGGTTGGACATCAGGGCCCGACCAATCGCGACCATCTGTTGCTGACCGCCTGAAAGCGCGGTTCCGCCATGGTGGCGTCTGTCATGCAGGTCGGGAAACAACTCATAGATCGCCGCAAGTGACCACGGGCCTTTGCGTTTGCCACTTGCCCCGATGCTCAGATTTTCTTCGACCGTCAAAGAGGGAAACAGCCGCCGTCCCTCGGGCACCATGGCGATGCCGGCCTTGTGAATCAGATGCGCGGGCTGGCCGGCGATGGCCGCGCCTGCAAAGCGGATGTTCTGGCCTTTCGAGGGCAAAAGCCCGGTGAGCGTGCGCAGCATGGTGGATTTACCGGCCCCGTTGGCCCCGATCACCGCCATCGTGTCGCCCTCATCCATAGTCAGATCAATGCCAAACAGCGCTTGGAAATCGCCATAAAACGCGGTGAGGTTACGGATTTCGAGAAAAGCGTTATGTGGCGTCATCGGCATCAATCCCCAAATAGAGTTGTTGCACCATCGGGTCGGCCATCACCGCTTTGGGATCGCCCTGCGCGACCAAAGCGCCGCGATCAATCACGACCAAGCGTTCGACCACGGCCAAAAGCGCGTGAACCACATGTTCGATCCAAATGACGGCCATGCCGCTGGCGTGAATGTCGCGTATGGTGGCGACCAATGCGCGACACTCGGCTTCCGTCAAACCGCCTGCGATCTCATCCAGCAAAAGTACCTTGGGTGAGGTGGCCAAAGCGCGCGCCATTTCAAGTCTTTTGCGTTCCAAAAGCCCCAGAGTCCCGGCCTGAAGATTGGCTTTTGGCATCAATCCGGTCAGTTCCAAAACCCTGCGACAGGTCTGCGGAGCGCTCTGTGCATCGCCGCCAAAAATCGCCGCTGTCAGGAGATTTTCATAGACCGTCATGCCGACAAAGGGATGTGGGATTTGAAACGAGCGCCCGATGCCAAGACGACAGCGCTGGGCTGCGGGCAGGTCGGTGATGTCGCGGTCTTGCCAATAAATCCGCCCCTCAGACGGTTGGAGCGCACCGCCAATTAAATTGAACAAGGTCGATTTTCCGGCTCCGTTCGGTCCAATGATGCCAAGCGCCTCGCCGCGCCCCACGGCAAGATCGACAGCATCGGTGACCGTGAGCGTGCCGAAAGATTTCGACACGCCCTTCAGCGTAACGATCTGTGTCAAGGTGTCCTCCCCTTTTGCGGCAGGGTGGCAAGGCGGAGGGTAGGTGCCAATGCCGCATGGGGTGTTTTTCAATACCTTTGAAGGCGCATATTTTTTCTGATGATACTCTGTTGGTATTGGCGGATACCAGCACAGGCATTGATTGAAACCTGTTCAAGGGCGAGTTTCGCCGCAAGAATTGCCATTACATGGAGGAGTAGGTTATGCGCAATATCACACTGGAAAACGTCACGGATGCCGTCATCAACGCGATGAGCGGGGATATACCTGCACGCAACCGGGAAATCATGTCGGCGGCCATCAAGCACATCCATGCCTTCTGCAAAGAGGTCGATCTGAGCTATGATGAATGGCTTGAGGCGATGAAATGGTTTGTCCGCGCCGGTCACATTTCCAATGAAGCGCGCAACGAATTCATCCTGATTTCTGACATCATCGGCGTTGAAGTGCTTGTCGATATGCTCGACAAAAAGCCGACCCATGGCGAAACGATCACCACTGTGCTTGGGCCGTTCTACCGCGAAAATTCACCGGTTCTGCCCAAAGGCGCGTCGATCATTCAAAAAGAATATCCGGGCACAGAAACCCTGCGCATCACCGGGACCATTCGCGACACCGATGGCGCACCTGTGCCCAATGTCATCCTTGATGTGTGGCACGATGCTCCGAACGGTCTCTACGACCTTCAGGACCCGGAACAGCCGGACATGAACTTTCGCGGTCGGTTTGAAACCGATGAAAATGGCGAATATGATCTCGTGTGCTATCGCCCCGCGCCTTACCCGATCCCCTATGACGGGGCAGCGGGCGAGTTGCTCAACTACATGGGGCACCACCCGTGGCGTCCCGGTCATGTCCATTTCATGATCATGAAAGAAGGCTACAAAACCCTCATCTCGCAAATCTACGACAGCGAGACGGAATATCTCGACAATGACTCTGTGTTTGCCGTGAAAGAAGACCTCGTGGGGCGTTTGGAAAAAGCGCCTGAGGGGGCCGATACGGACCTCGCGATGGAGTTCAATTTCGTGATCCGCAACAATGCCAAACTCGGCGCTGTTGCCGCAGAGTAAGCACAACATTGACAGGGTGGAGCGCAGCGTCCCGTCGCTCCACCCCCTTTCTGGCGTCGGAAATGATATGAATACCCCCTTCTCTGCAATGCCCACAATGACTCGCATCTCTGACGACGCAACGACGATGGATCTGGCCCAAGCGACGGCGATCCGTTCGGTCTCTGCACGCATTATCGAGGCCCCGACCCGGCGCAAACATAAGCTTTCGAACACCTCTTTGAGCCACCAAGGCTATATTTTTGTTGAGGTTGTGTTGGAGAATGGTGTTGTCGGTTTTGGAGAGGGCTCCACCCTGGGCGGGCCGCGCTGGGCCGAGGAAAGTGTTGAGGCGATGAAGGTCAATATCGACACCTACCTCGCGCCCGCGCTGATCGGTCATCCCGCCTGTTTCCTTGAGGCCGCCGCCACCAAAATGGCGCAGGCGGCCAAGCGCAATTACACTGCCAAATCCGCTCTCGACATGGCCATGTTGGACGCCGTTGGGAAAACGCTGAACGTGCCCGCCCATGTGCTTTTGGGCGGGGCGCAGCGCGCGTCTTTTTCCGCCATTTGGGCCTTGGCGTCTGGCGACGCGGGCCAGGAGGTCGAAGAGGCCAACGGCATGATCGAAAAGGGGTGGTTCAACCGCTTTAAAATCAAACTCGGCTTTGCTGACCCGTTGACCGATCTGGCGCGTCTGACCGCCTTGAAAGTGGCATTGCCCGAGGGCACGGATATGATCGCGGATGTGAATCAAGGCTGGTCGGAGGCCGATTTTATCCGTTATGTGCCACATCTTGTGGACCTTGGGGTGAGTTTGATCGAACAACCGCTTCCCGCCGCCCAAATGCCTGCCATGGCGCGCATTGCCACGCGGTCTCCGATCCCGATCATGCTGGACGAGGGCGTGTCCACCCTTGGCGAAGCATGGACGGCTGTGGCTCAGGTGCGGGCTCAGTCCTGTCACTCAAACTGTGTAAACACGGTGGGGTGCATCAATTGAAACGGGTCGCGGGCATCGCGCAGGCGGCGGGTGTTCAGCTTTATGGCGGGTGTCTTTTGGAAAGCTCCTTGGGTGCTGCGGGGCATTTGCACGCTTTCGCCACCTTGCCGAATTTGGACTGGGGCACCGAACATTTCGGTCCGAAAATTCTGGTCGAGGATCTGTGTTCCGACGGGCTGCGCTATGAGAATTTTGAAGTGCATCTGCCGACAGGTCCGGGACTTGGGGTCACGCCTGACCCAGACTGTATCAATCGTTATGCCCGCAAAGACTAAAGGAAGTTCCCATGCAAACCGCATCTCTGCGCGCCCGTTTTGAAGAGATGGGCACGGCGCTCACGCAAAAGCCGCATCTCAAACGCCTCGGGCAGTTGTTTTCCGAGACGGTTTTGATCGAGGTCGATGATCAGCAGATCTATCTGTACTTTCATCGCGGCCTGCTTGAGCGGGTCGAAGAAGGCCCGAGCAGTAAAATCCCGTGGCGGTTTGCCTTGCGTGTGGATGGTGAGGCGCTGGATGCCTTTTGGCACCCCATGCCAGCGCCACGGTTTCACGACATTTTCGGTTTTGTCAAAACCGGTCGTGGGCGGATTGATGGCGACATTCTTGCCCTTGTCAAAAACCTGAGGTTTTTCAAAGAATTTATGGCGCTGGGCCGTCAAAAGGAGGCGGCATAATGGCGCTTGAACAGATCATTGGCCGCTATGTGACGATTGAGGTCCAAGGCCGCAAAAACCGCATTTATTTTGAAGAAGCGGGCAGTGGGCAGCCGGTCCTGTGTTTCCACACGGCGGGCGCAGACAGCCGCCAGTGGCGGCATATCCTGAACGATCCCGAGTTGACCAAAGCCTATCGTTTCATCGCACCGGACATGCCGTGGCATGGCAAATCTTTGCCTCCTGAGGGGTTTCATGAGGAAGAATACCTTTTGACCACCGAAGCTTACATGGAAACGGTGCTCAAACTGGTCGAGGCGCTCACTCTGGAGAATCCGATCTATGCCGGATGTTCCATGGGCGGACGGATCGCGCTGCAACTGGCACTCAAGACGCCGGATCCGTTCAAAGGTTTTATTGCCATCGAGGCCTCGGATTTTCAGCCCGCGTGGTATGACATCGACTGGTTCCACCGCCCGGATGCCCATGGCGGCGAAATGGGTGCGGCTTTGGTCAGCGCCAATATCGCGCCGCAATCCCCCGAGTCCGAGCGTTGGAACACCCAATGGATGTTTATGCAATCTGGCCCCGGCGTATTTCGTGGGGATTTGAGTTTTTATACCCAAGACGACAGTCTCATCGGGCAACTTGGCCGCATTGACACAGGCGCGCGCCTGTGCATCTCATGGTGGGCACATATGATATGACCTGTACCCCGGAGGACGCCAAACGCACCGCCGATGCCATTCCCGGTGCCAGCCTTGTGGTGATGGATGGGATTGGGCATTTTCCGATGAGCGAGAACCCCGATGTATTCCGGCCCTATTTTGTCGATGCCCTCGCAAAAATGGGGTGAATGCGTAAAATCGGGTGATGAAAAAGGGGCTGGGGAGGGCCACTTTGGAATTCAAACGTCTGAAATATTTTATTGCCGTGGCCGAGGAATTGCATTTTGGTCGCGCGGCGGCGCGTTTGGAAATGGCCCAGCCACCCTTGTCGCGCCAAATCGCGACGCTTGAAAAAGAGATCGGCGCGCAATTGTTTGATCGCGCCCGAAGCCAAATCCGGCTCACCGAGGCGGGTGCGGTTTTATTGGATCGGGCGCGCGATATTTTGGACGATCTCGACAGCGCCTACCGTGAAGTGGAACTCATCGGGCGCGGTGGTGCGGGGCGGTTGCGCGTGGCCTTTGTTGGCTCTGCGACCCATGGGGTTTTGCCGTCGTTGATCAAATCCTATCGCTCGCATTATCCGCATGTCGATCTGTCACTCAGTTCGATGAACAACGCCGAATTGGAACGCGCTCTGATCCAGCGCGACATCGACATCGCGGTGGCGCGGCCAAGCCTTCAAGGCGATGAATTCCGCTCCATGGCCTTGCATCACGAGCCTCTCATTCTTGCCCTGCCCGACAACTCGGCTCTGGCCGGTCAGAGCCTACCGATCAAGCTGGCGGATTTGGATAAAGAGACCTTTGTACTCTACCCGCGACGCCCGCGCCCGTCGTTTGCCGATCATATTTTGAAAGTCTGTGAGGGCGAAGGCTTTACACCTGCGGATCAGATCTTTGCCCAAGATTACCAAACCGCCATTTCGCTTGTCTCAGTTGGGGTCGGCTTGGCGATGGTGCCCAAATCGGTGTCAAATTCGCCACGTGCGGGGGTGTTGTATCGCTCTTATGAGGGCAACAATCCCGGCACCTCTTTGACGGTGCATGCCCGGCGCGACAATCGCAAGCCGCAGGCGCTTCAATTCTTTGACATCATTGAAAAATACACACGAAAACGCATCTGATCTGAGGACAAGGGGCCTCGCTAAAGCGTTCCGCCACAAACCTGAATCACGGGTTTATGGCAGAACGCCCGCACCATTGATATGTCTGGCAGCGTCACGCCTTTCCCCTGTCTCAGGTTAAAGGCGTGACGCCTTAAACGGGGAGGCCCCTTGTCTTTAGCCGATTGGACGCATTTGTGCGCTCAGCGGGATGTCCGGTGCGTTGGTGTTGTCGACGATGTCGAGCACCGGTTTGCCATCGCGCACCGACCATTGGCCGCCAACCAGCGGCGTTTTGGCAATGTTCGGCACAGGGCCTGCGCCAAAGTTGAGCGCGCCGGTGATCGTGTTCAGATTGGTGGCACGGATCGCTGCGGCGATGCTGTCGGGGTCGGTGGGGTCCTCGGTCCGGGATAACGCATCCAAAGCCACTTCAAACAGCGAGTGTTTAAAACCAAGCGGCATGGTCCAGAGGTTGCCGGTCTCGGCCTCATAAGCGCTGGCAAGATCAGCCGAACTTTGCCCGGTCAGCGAAGAGTTGAACGGGTGATGCGGTGACCACCACACTTCGACCGAAAGCCGTCTGCGCGGGGGCCAAGGGCGGCCATGGCCTGAGGAAATTCGCTGGCCTTGGCGACATTGATGACCTTGGGCGCAAAGCCTTGCTGAGCCGATTGACTGAGGAATGTGGTGAAATCTGGCGGGATCACGACGCCGGTGACGATCTCGACCCCCGCTGCTTTGAAGGCCGAAATCTGTGCCGAGAAATCGTCGGTCATGGACTGAAACCGACCAGTGTCGACCAAGGAATAGCCTTTGTCCGCCATCGGTTTTGGGAAGCCAACCGCAGGGTCGCCCCAGGCATTTCCGTCCGGGTCATTGGGCCACAGTGCACCGACCACCTTATTGGTGGCGACTTGATCCCATTGCGACATGAACGTGCCGATCACGTCTTCAAGGCCCCAGAAATAGTGGAACGTGTAATCAAACCCCTTGGCCGGATCGCCCTGACGGCCAAAGAAATGCGGTTGCCATGGCGTGTCATTGCTAATGCAGGGCACACCGTTCAACTCGGCCTGATCCGCCACCGGGTTGGTCGTGTCAGGCGTCGATGTGGCCAAGAGCATGTCTACCTCATCGTTGAGGATCAATTCCTGAGCAACGGAAGAGGCGCGGTTGGAGTTGGATTGACTGTCTTTCAGGATGATTTCGACCGGATGTTTGGTGCCTTGGATCATCACGCTGTCGCCGATTTGAGCGCGCACGGCGTCGATCACAAATTGCGTTGGCTCGGCAAAAATCGCGAGCGGTCCGGTCACGGGCTGAACAAGACCAAGTTTGATGGTTTTGGTTTTGGCGAGTGCAGGCAAGGGAAATTGCGACAGCGCAGCACCGGAGGCCGCCGCCCCCACGCTGCGCAAAAAGCCACGGCGGTTCACTGGTGTAGGTTTCATTTTTTCTCCTCCCATAGAGTGGTTGGAGTATCCCCCCTGGCGTGCGATGTGCCTATGCTGTGGCCAGTATTGGATGATACGGGCGGTGACAGGCCCTTGTTTGAGTTGGCTTGGAGGTGTCCGACTGACGGACACCTCTTCGGTGAGCCTGTTTTATCACATTCACGCGCCATATAGTTTTTGATGACTTAGCGTTGGGAGGAACGCCATGGAAACGCACAGGTTTCCCTTTGCGCGACGGCGTGGGGGGCGGGTTTTTGCTGCATATAAAAGCTCTGAAGGGCGGGCAGCATGATCAACGGAAAATATAAAAAACGCATATCAAACCTCTTCTTGGCTGCCGCTGCATCCTGCTTTCTGTTTGGAGCCGGGGTGACCGTGATGGATGTGATTTTGCGGGCGGTTGCGGGTATGAATGTGCCCGCCGCCATTGAACTGACATCCCTGTCCATTGGTTTGGGTGCGCTGTTGTCGATGCCGGTCTGCTACGCGAAACGGACCCATGTGACGGCTAAGCTCTTGTCCGAATTGTCGCCAAACCGCTTCACCCGGCCTTTGGGCATTTTCGGTAGCATCGCCTCGCTGATCTTTGCCGGGCTTTTGTTTTGGATTTTGGCCGAAAACACCCTGTCCAAACTTGGCTCACCCGAAACCACCGCCGATTTGGGCGTGCCGGTGTCGATGGCGCTGATGGTGGTGACCGCAACCCTCTTGGCCGCTCTTATCGCGGCGCTCGCGGCGCTCTGGTTCTCCGTGAAAAATGAGAAGGATTGGTGATGAGTGGGATGCTTTTGGGTGGCATGGGGTTCTTTGCCGCGATCGTAATGATCTTTCTCGAAGTGCCTGTGGCTGTGGCCCTTGGTCTTGTCGGCGTGCTTGGATCGGCGATGATCATCGGACTGCCCGGTGCCATGGCGATTGGCGCGACGACGACATGGGACAGTCTGACGAATTACACTCTGACCATGTTGCCGCTGTTTGTGATGATGGGCAATTTGGCCGCGCGCAGCGGTCTTTCGACCAAGCTCTATCAATCCATGTCCGTGCTGATCGGTCACCGCCGGGGCGGGCTTGCGCTGGCCACTATTGGCGCGTCGGCGGGGTTTGGAATGATCTCCGGATCGTCCTTGGCCACCACCGCGACCATGGGCCGGATTGCCTTGCCGGAAATGAAAGCCGCCGGATATTCCCGGTCGCTCTCCGCCGGTTCTGTGGCTGCGGGGGGCACACTTGGCATCCTGATCCCACCGTCAACGGTCCTAGTGATCTATGCCTTCATCGCCGAGCAATCCATTCGTGACCTGCTTTTGGCCACGGCCGGACCGATCTTTTTGGCAGTTCTGCTGTACTGTCTGGCGATCTGGGTGCCGATCTGGATGGGTTGGTCTGTGGCACCTCAACGGATGCGTGCCGAAGGGCCGGAACGGCGCAGCGCGATCAAAGAATTGCTGCCCCCGGTTGGTATTTTTGGCCTGATCATGGGCGGGCTTTATTCGGGCGTGTTCACCGCCAACGAAACCGCCGCCATCGGGGCCGCCGTGGTTCTGGCCTATGGATTGCTTGCGCGGCGGTTGTCCTTTGAGGGCTTCATGTCCGCGATCATGGACACGGCGATGACCTGTGGCGCGCTCTATCTGGTGTTGATCGGCGCGAACCTGTTCAACTTTTTCCTTGCCCTCTCGGGTCTGCCCTTTTCCCTCACCGGATTGTTTTCCGGCATCCTGGATCAGCCGCTTTTGGTGATCTTGTTGATGCTGGCGATCTATCTGGTCTTGGGCACGTTGATGGACAGTCTGGCGATGTTGTTGCTCACCGTGCCACTGTTTGTGCCCGTGGCGCAGGCGGCGGGGATCGACCTTGTGTGGTTCGGGATTTTCGCCGTGATGGTGGTGGAAATGGGACTGATTACCCCGCCCGTCGGCATGAACCTTTTTGTCCTTAAAACCGTCGCACCGGACGTCAAGCTCACTGAGCTTTGGAAAGGGGCGGCCCCTTTTGTCATAGCCGATTTCATTCGCGTGGGGATCATTATTGCTCTGCCCGCGCTTGTCATTTGGCTGCCCTACCATGCGATCTGATCAGAAAAACGGGAGGAAACTATGATCAAAACTCTATTCAAAGCCACCACAGTGGCGCTTGCCTTGGGTCTGTCTTTTACCGCGTCTATGGCAGAGGCGCGCGAAATGCGCGTGTCGTCTTTTGAGCCTGCACAAGGGTTCTATTCGTCGAAGGTGCTGCAAGCCTGGATCGACGAGGTCAACCCGAAGCTGTCCAAAGGCGCGTCCTTTAAACTCTACCCCGGCTCCATCCTTGGCGCACCGCCCGCACAGGCGGAATTGGTCAAAGCGGGCGTGGCCGATGTCGCGTTGATTGTGCCGACCTATACGCCGGGTCTGTTCCCGATGTCAGGTGTGGCCGAAGTGCCGGGTCTGGTGGCAACCTCCACTCAAGGCACCGAAATCCTCAACACGTTGGCCGAGGACGGTGCGTTGAACGCGGAGTATGCCGATTACAAAGTGATCGCCCTGTTCACCACGCCGGGCTACCGCTTTTTCATGACGGACGCTGCCGCCGCCACGCCCACCGATCTCAACGGTCTGAAACTGCGCACCCCGTCGAAATTTGGCTCGACCCTGTTTGATCTTCTGGGCGCGTCGGGCGTGTCTATTCCGGCACCACAGGTCTATGAAAACCTCGAACGCGGTGTGGTCTCGGGCGCGGTGTGGGTGATGGATGCCTATCGCACCTTCCGCCTCAATGAAGTGGCCCCCTATATCACCACCACGCGTTTCACCTCGTCGCCCATGGCCGTTTTGATGAACAAACGCACCTATGAGAGCCTGTCGGAGGTGGACAAGGCCGTGCTGGATGAGATGTCGGGTCGGGCCACTGCCGAATGGATCGCCTCCGTTGTCGATCAAACCGATGCCGAAGTCGAAGCGGCGTTTCGCGCGGCAGGTGAGGTGACCTTTGTCGAACTCGATGAGGCAGGCCATGCGGCATGGGATGCGGCATTGGCGGAGGCTCCGGCCAAATGGGTGGCCGAGCAGGCCGATCCGGCAGCAGCCGAAACCGTGCTGACCCGCGCGCGCGAGGTTTCTGCGCGCTGATCTTCTCTCCGTCTGTCCACACTGCGGACGGGCGGAGATGACGCCTCGGGATTGGGTCGTTTGGCCTGTAAAATGAGGCATTCCTGAACAAATGATGGAGAACACCATGGCAATCATTGCTCTGGGCTATCTCGGTGTGCGCTCTGACAAGCTCGACGACTGGGGAGATTTTGCCGGCAAACTGCTGGGCATGCAAAAGATCGACCGTGGCGGCAAAGCCGTGGCGTTTCGCATGGATGACAAGGTTCAGCGGCTTTTGGTTTCTGACGAACCCGGTGAAACGCTGGCGTTTCTGGGCTTTGAGGTCGCAGCCAAAGAGGATTTTCAAGCCTACGCCGCTCGTCTGGATGCCGCGGGCGTGGCCGTCACCATGGCCACAAAAGAGCTCGCGGATCGCCGGTTTGTCGAAGACATGATTTGGTTCAAAGATCCGGGGGGCAACCGGGTCGAGCTGTTTTACAAACCGATGATCGCCACCGATCCGTTTGTGCCGGGGCGTCCGATTGACGGCTTTATGACCGGACCTTTGGGCATGGGGCACGCGGTGCTTCACGTCAAAGACATCGACGTGATGATGCCGTTTTACCGGGATCTGTTGGACTTTCACGTCTCGGACTACGGGTTGGAACCCTACGGGCTGTACTTTTTCCACCTCAACAATCGTCACCATTCCTTTGCCATGGTCGGCTCGGGACAGCTTGGGTTTCATCATTTCATGGTCGAGTTCCAAAACCTTGATGATCTGGGCCAAGGCTATGATTTGGCGCAGATGGAGGAGGGCCGTGTCGCCTACACACTGGGCCGTCACACCAATGATTACATGACCTCCTACTACGCCCATTCGCCCTCCGGCTTTTTTGTCGAAAACGGTTGGGGCGGGCGCTTGATTGAGCCGGAAACATGGGAGCCGCATCAGACCCATGATGGCCCGAGTTTTTGGGGCCATGAACGGCTTTATCTCACCGAAGAAGGTGGGCGCAAACGCCTGCGCGATATGCGTCTGGATGCTGCCGCACGGGGCCGGCGTGCGCCACCCGTGGCCGATTGCCCATGGCTTTTCGGCGAACTGACCAAACAGGGAAAATAACTATGGAACACTATGATGTCGCCATCGTGGGCTATGGCCCTGCGGGCGCAACTTTGGCTCATCTTTTGGGTCAATGCGGGGTAAAAACGCTGGTTTTGGAGCGCGAAAGCGCAGCCTATCACCTGCCGCGCGCGGTGCATTTTGACGCCGAAGTGATGCGGGTGTTTCAGTGGATCGGCATCGCCGACGAAATGGAACCCAAAACGGCGCTGCATCCGGGGATGCAATTTGTCGATGCTGACGGCAAACTTTTACTGGACTGGCCCCGCCCACAGGGCGAAGGGCCGCAAGGCTGGCGCTCGAATTTCCGCTTTCACCAACCCGATCTCGAAGAGGTGCTGCGCACCAGTCTGACCGTCCGCAAAGAGGTCACCATTCGCACCCGCTGCGATGTGTTTAACATTGAGGATCAAGGCGATGTGGTGGAACTGCGGTTCGAAGACATGTCCTGCGGCAAGGTTGAGCGCGTCACCGCAAGCTATGTGGTCGGTTGTGACGGCGCACGCTCGCTGGTGCGGCGCTATATTGAGACCGGAATGGAGGATTACGGCTTTCACGAACGTTGGCTGGTGGTCGATGCGATCCTGAAACAGGACAAGCCCGAGCTCGGCGATCATTCGATCCAATATTGCCGCCCTGATCGTCCCGCCACCTATGTGCGGGTGCCGGGGATGCGGCGGCGGTGGGAAATCACGGTCAAGCCCGATGAGGATACAAATGAGATTTCCAAACCGGAGCGGGTGTGGGCGTTGCTTGCCGATTGGTTGACGCCCGAGGACGCCGATTTGGAGCGCACAGCGGTCTATGTGTTCCACTCTCTGGTTGCGGATGAGTGGCGCAAGGGGCGGCTTTTGTTGGCCGGTGATGCCTGTCACCAAACCCCTCCATTCATGGGGCAGGGTATGTGCGCGGGCACCCGAGATGTTGCCAATCTGTACTGGAAATTGGCGCTGACTTGTCAGGGCAAGGTGACGGGCAAGGCCGCCGAGGTGCTGTTGGACAGCTACGAGAGCGAGCGCAAACCCAATGCCCGCGAATACATCCAAACTGCCGTGCGGTTGGGTGGCTTGATCAACACCGCGGGCACCGAAGCGGCCCTGCGCGCCGCTTTGCCAAGCACCGATGGCTCCGCACGGATGGAAAGCATCGCGCCGCCTTTGGGCGAGGGGATTGGTGTTGGCGATCTCGCGGGGCGTCTGTTTGGTCAGCCGCGCCTGACCGACGGGCGGCTGATGGATGATGTCTATCGCCATCAGTTTGTCGTCGTCGCTGAGGCGGATTTGGCGCAGGGTTTGAGCCTGCCCGATGGTGTCGCTTTGGTCACCACGAACACATCAAACGCCGCCGATCACCTCGCGCGCCTTGGTGCCCGCGCCACTGTTTTGCGTCCCGACCGTTACACGCTGGGCGGGGCCAATACCAAAGAGGAACTTGAGGCGCTTTTGACCCTCGTGCTCCCAAATCCAATTGAAACGCAACAACCTGAACGGGTCTGATACAATGAAGCTTTGCTCTTTTACCAAGGACGGTACGTCCTCATATGGTCTCGTCAATGAGGTTGGCATCGTCGATCTCGGCAAACGTTTTGACGCGCCGACGCTGCGCGATTTTTTGGCCACAGGCGACATGGCTGCTGCCGCAGCCTTGGTCTCTGCCGAGGCGGATTATGGCTTTGACGATGTGACCCATGATCCGGTCATTCCGAACCCGGATAAAATCATCTGTGTCGGCCTGAACTATCACGCCCATATCGAGGAAACCGGCCGCGAAGAAACCCCGAACCCGGTGTTGTTCGCGCGCTATCAGGGTTCGCAGATTGGGCACAATGCGCCGCTGATCAAACCGCTTGAATCGGATAAATTCGACTATGAGGCGAGGTCGCCGTGATCATCGGCAAAGAGGGCCGTCGCATTTCAGAAGCGGATGCGATGGATTATGTCGCGGGCTATGCCTGTTACAACGATGGGTCCGTGCGCGATTGGCAAAAACACACGCATCAATTCATGCCGGGCAAAACATTTGCCGGGACGGGCGGTTTTGGCCCTTGGATGGTGACGGCGGATGAGATCGAAGACCACACCAAAATGCGGCTCCAAACCCGGTTGAATGGCGAAACGGTGCAAGACACCACGCTGGATATGCTGGTCTGTTCGATCCCGCGTTTGATTGCCTATTGTTCAACCATCTTGCCGCTGTTGCCCGGCGATGTGATTGTGTCCGGCACGCCGGGTGGGGTTGGCGCGCGTCGCACGCCACCCTTGTTCATGAAAGACGGCGATCTTTGTGAGGTCGAAGTGTCGAGTGTTGGCATTTTGTCAAACTCGGTCAAAGCCGAAGTCTAAGGCTTACGCGCGGGGGCGGAGTGTGACAGTCTAAACCTATGATTGCCTCTGGTTCCGACACACCTGCGACCGCTTCTGGTGGGTCCGTGCGCGCCCTTGCGCGCGGGCTTGCCATTTTGCGCTATGTGAACCGGATGGGCGAAACCCGCCCCGGTGAAATTGCCAAAGCGCTGAATCTGCCGCGTCCGACCGTGTACCGGCTTTTGGAGACGCTGGAGGAACTGGGCTACGTCGCCTTTTCCGCCACCTCGAATTACGTACGTGTGACGCGGTTTGCCGCCGCTTTGGGAGATGGCTATGCGCTGACCTCTGAGCTGTCACAGGCGGCGGGGCCTTTGTTTGCGCAATATGGCCAACGGCTTGTCTGGCCGCTCGATCTGACCATTTACAACAATGCGGCGATGGTGATTCAGGAAACCACCCATGGCCGGTCTCCCCTGTCGATCGACAGAGGCATGACGGGATATAAACTGCCGGTGTTGCGCACCTCTGCGGGGCGGGCCTATCTGAGTTTTTGTTCGGATGAGGAACGGGGGGTGATCCTAGAGCACCTGCGTCGGCTCAATGATCCCGAAGATGTTCCGTTTTTGGAACAGCGCTGGTTGGACCAATTGTTTGAACAGACCCGCGCGCGTGGCATCGCCATTCGCGACAGCGGCGAATTTCGCGCCCAAACGGCATCGCTTGCGGTTCCCGTCAGGTCGGGTGGAAATGTTTTGGGCTGTGTCTCCATCATCTGGATTCGCAGCGCCATGAGCACCGGTAAGGCACTTGAAACCTTTACCGGAGCTTTGACGGAGCTTGCCGATAAAATCGCCGGGTCTTTGCCGGATTGATGGCCCAGTCCTAAAGCGGGTTTCGCGCCATCTGGTCGGCGATGTCGTCGTCAATCGGCGTCTCATAGGTCATCAAGATCGACCCGAGAACGGAATAAAACCCCACAGTGGCGATCAAATCGAACACCGCTTCTCGGCCAAGACACTTTGCCAATTCCCGCTCAAGCGGGATGGGCAGACGGTGATCGTCCAACAGTGCATCGACGGCGCGCACGATCATCCCGTCTTCGCCCTCGGGCATGGCTTTGATCGCCAAAATCCTCTCGTCAGAAAACCCAAGGGCGCGCGCACGCGACACATGATGCGCCCATTCATAGGCCGACCCAAGCCGCACGCCGGTGCGCAAAATCACCACCTCGGAGCGCTCAACCCCAAGCGCTGTGTCTTTGACGATATGCTGCCGCAATGGTGCCCAAGCGCGCACGAGGGCCGGGTGATGCGCCATCGTGCGATAGACATTAAGTGCGCCAGCAAAACCGCCCCGCAGATCGGCGATGTCATTGGGCCATTGCGCATCCGTGAGCGGCGCAACCTGATCGGATATGGTCTTTTGGGGATTGGTCATGAGTGCCTCCGTTTGCGCCATCAAGACGCGGACGATGCCCAAAGGCAATCACCGCGGTTGCTCGGCATGATTGATGGACAGTGTTGCAAGCCTCGTGTGAGGTGTGTGCGGGTTGTTTCAAGACTCGCTAAAATGTTCCACCAACCCTTTTTCTTTCAAAAGCGTGGCCAGATATTTCCCGTACTCGGTTTTTT